>NZ_JBAHVW010000003.1:0-152605 GCF_036689885.1 Haladaptatus sp. CMSO5 | reverse complement strand
TCCGACAGCTCCAATGCCCGTCCAGACAGCGTACGCGGTTCCAATCGGCAGATCCTGAACCGCTCTCGCGAGCAGTACCATGCTAATGATGAGCGCAACGACTGTGCCCACTGTCGGTAGCGGTTCCGAGAGACCGTCAGAGTACTCCAGGCCAATTGCCCAGGCGATCTCGAACAGGCCAGCTATGAAGAGAACGACCCACGACATTAGGCGACTGTTGTTTCCTGATGGGACTATAAATTTCGAAATCACGTCGGACTGGTTCTCGCTCTCAGACGGCCGGTTAGGCTAATCGTTCGCCGAGGAGGGGAGCACTCACGGTAAGCCCAGTGGCCATGGCAGTTCCAAGAAAGGTGAGCGGATACGGGAGTCTAAGTGCGTACGTGGCCCCAAAAATCACAGCTGCAAGCACTGCCACGACAAGTGCGACGAATACCTCATCAGTTTCTGTTGGATGAGTCGGTGTTGCTTCGGCGATTCGTCGCCACACCACCCACGCACCGACTGCACCGCCGACAGCAGCGACACTATCGAAATTCAGGTTCACAACCAGTCCAAGTACCCCAATCACAACTGCCACGAGTAAGACCCGTTCCGAATCAGCTCCGTGGTCAGCGAGCACATAGAGGCCACCGAGGAGGACAATACCGAGGAGGACGCCAGTGAGCATATCGACGACATAGTGCACACCGAGAATTAGCCGGGATACCGAAACAAGAGCAATGACTATTCCGGCGATTCCGACCCGGGTTCGAACTCGTCCACGGTCAATAACGAGTGCCAGTCCACCCCAAACCATCGTCGTTCCCAGCGCGTGTCCGCTCGGGAAGCCGGGGCCCTCTGCAGTCGTGATACTTCTGAAGAGTCCAGTAAATATCGATGGCACCCATCGAAGTGGCGGTGGCTCGGTCGCTCCCGGAGGCCGCGGAAGCAACAGTAGGTCTTTGAGAATCCCGATAAGCGCTAGATACGTGATGATCAGAGCAATGATGAAGAGGCCTTCGCTCCGCTCGACTTGCAACCGCGGTAGGGCCTCGCCACCAAGGTAGAGAACGCATCCGAGGAGAAACAGGAACCAGACGTCACCTAACTGCGTGACGAGTGCGAACAAGACGATCACTATCCACGGCGCTTGGCCGTGCAGGAGTTCGGTAATCCCTATCCCTCGACTGATACCGACCAATGTCTCAGTTGTGGTAGTTCGCATATTTCGGGGTTTCGACTGCACCGCATCTCGCAAATAGAGTTCCGTCAAACGTGTGAGCAGCCGAGACGGCGGGGCGCTCACAGGTGCTTCCGTCCTGCTGCATCGACCAGTCTGGTGTTACTAGTGAGGTTTCTCAACAACCCTCTTCTAGCTGACTGATTCGACCAGACGCCTCGCGAATCGCTCCGATACGATCCAGCTACGCCAGCCCTCCTCACAGTCTCATACTATCAGTGAAAGTCAGCTGGCCGAGGACATACTTGTCTCCCGGTGGGTTGACTACGCTGGGCATCGAAGACTCAAGACAGTAATTGTGACTCCCTCCAGTCTCCTCGAGGATACGTACGTCGCAGGGCTACAGCATGACCTCGTAGACATTTCCTCGGAGGCCACGCTCGTGGGTGTAGTTCGACGGCCAACCGGCTGGTTCAGAACGGCGATTGACGAGAACTGTTCTGCACTCGGCCCTCCGGATGATCTCCTAGATGAGTTCAAACAGCGTCACGAGGATTTCAAGATGCAGGGGCTGTGTGACGAGGGAGCACATAATGCTGCCTGGGACGAGGTCGGTTTCGACGAGCGGTATCGAACACATCTCACCGAAGCTGCGGAAGCCCAATCCGCAGTCGCTGAACTCACCGATCGTCTCCGTAACGAGGAACACCTCGTCTTGGTCTGTTTCGAGAACACCGACCAGAAACGGTGTCATCGAACGCTTCTCAAAGACTACATCGCTGACCAGCTGTAATCGCCAAGTCGATCGTGTGGCGGAACTCTCAACGCGTTCCGACGACGAAACAGAACACGAGGAGACCGATGGAGAACACATGAAAGACGCGGAGGGAACAGAACGCGCATGAACCATCTCAGTTGAAACAGGCCACCCACGACCGCAATGGAGGTGAGGCAGTTTTCCACACTCCAATCGAAAACGTCGGCGGCCTAAATCGTTGTCAGAGCAAACGTCATGAGAAAGCCAACGGCGGTGGCGACAGCGACCGCAGGGCCACCCTCTTCGAATGCGTCTGGCATCGTGGCGTCGGCAAGTGTAGCGAGGATAGCTCCGCCGGCAAACGATCGAACCACTGCGAGCGTCACAGAGGACACGCCTTGAAGGAACACGTTGCCAGCAACGACCGAGACGAAGAGTACGACCCCCGTCGCCGTCCAGAGCACGAGGATAGATGAGCGCGAAGAACCGGCCGACTGCATCTCGGATGCCCCACCGATTCCCTCAGGGACATTGTTGACCACGATAGCTACAAACAACGGGAGTGTTTCGGTTCCACCGATGAACGTAATCCCGAGGACTACACTCTCGGGGACCCCATCGAAGAGTGAGCCAAGAAAGAGCGACATCCCATCGCTACCGCGCCCGATACGCTCTACGAACAGGATGGCGACGACGTAGACGATCGCACCGGCCAGCAAACTTGCCCCGGGAAGGACAATACCTGCCGTCTCAACCGACTCAACAAACAGATCCGTAGCGAGTGCTGTTATAAACGCGCCGCTAGCGAATGCGAGGATCGTGGCTAACAGTCGCTGCGGCGGTATCCAGACCAATCCGAGGACGGCCCCAAATGTGAGCGAGCCCGAAGCGAGGGCCGCGATAAGGAGAAGCAACAGATCCATGTATGATGTTCAAAGAGTACGGTACTTGGTCCTACCGCGTGGGAATTATCCTGGTCGTACGGTCAATGGTCAGTTTTCCAGTCGTCGCGATTATTTGGAAGTATGGGTCCGGTAAGTTCCTCCACCAAATCGCGAAAGTTCCCGATCTCGGCGACCTCATTGAAGTACGTCAATGACGGAAACATCTGGCCCAGGAGTGGAATCAGACCGCGAATACCGGCTGGTGCGACAGTAATGGAACCGGACATCAGGTAGCCAAGAAGGACCTTCCAAGCATCGCAACCTGTTGGTGGTACTTGCTTTGGGAAGAGCGATTGCGAGATATCCGCCTACACGATCCGATTGACGAATTCCTCGTCGGCGTCGATGCGGGCGAGGTTCTTCCGGACGAGGTCCGCGACGTTCCGATAGTAGTCCTTGGTAAACCCCGCACAGTGTGGTGTGACGAGAACCTCCTCGAACTCCCAGAGTGGGGACTCTTCGGGCAGCGGTTCCGCCTCGAAGACGTCGAGTGCAGCGCCACCGAGTTCCCCAGCTTCGAAGGCATCAACGAGCGCCTCCTGGTCGACTACAGGGCCACGCGCGACGTTGATCAGAATCGCGTCGTCTCGCATCGCGGCGAGTTCCTCGGTGGAGATAAGATGGCGAGTTTCGTCGACGAGCGGCACCGCGAGCACGACAAACTTCGAATCCCGGATCGCGGTATGGAGGTCGTCCGGTGGGTAGACTGTTTGGACTCCATCGAGCGGCTCACCCGTGCGACGAACGCCGACGACGTCGAGTCCGAGCGCAGACGCCCGCTCCACGATTCCCCGTCCGAGTGTCCCTAACCCGACAATGCAACACCGCTCGTCTGCCAGCGTATAGGCGTCGTCCCATGCGGGTGGCGACCACTCCCGCTGGGTCTGCGATTTCACGGCCGGCAGCAGCCGACGTGCGAACGAAAGCATGTACCCCACGACGGTCTCGCCGACCGCCGGACCGTGGATGCCACTGCTGTTTGTAAGGATCACGCCGTGCTCGCGTAATTCGTCGAAGGGGAAGCGATCCACACCCGCCTGAATCGAGTGGATCCAGTTGACTCCCTCGAGGTAACTATCGTGGTAGACCATCGTGACGACGGCATCGTACGGTTCGAGAGAGTCAGCGCCAGCATCGATTATTCCCACGTCGACAGCATCCCCGAGGGCGTCCCGCAACTCTTCGGGGGGAAAGACGGCCGAGACGGACTCATCGACTGCGATGCTCGAGATCTCCATACTCATCGTGTTCGGTTGAACGCGTATTCAAGCGTCCGAAACCTACCGGAACAGGATGGTTCCTACAATCCAGTTCAGAGTCCTACTGACTCCGGCTCTACTTTTCATCGAATTCATCGGTACGTGTCTTCAGCATCAATCGAGACGCTGACTATCGAATAGAGTTTCTCAACGTATCCGAGGTCATAGCAGGCCCGGCTCGGGTATCAACACAGCTCCGCTGGAATGGTTGGAATGGGTTCGCAACTCCTAGATGAATTTCACCGGTGAGATGATTGGTCACGGATTCGTCGCTGCACGCGTATCGCGGACGAATTGGATTACTGCGGCGAGGAGGACGAGACAGATGACGATCATCGCGCCCTGAGAGACGGCCGCGATAACCGAGTCGACTGAATCGCCAATGAGCAATGCGATAATCGCTGGAATCCCTCGCATCGAACCCAGCACACCGAGCACTGCCAGGAGCCCGATTCCGTAGGCAGCGAGCCGTTGCCGAGTCGGCTGCTGGCGTCCCACCACGCCCAAGATGGCGATGACACTGCCGAAGATGGCCGGAATGAGTGCCGTGATGCTTGCGAAGTCAGAAAGAACGTAGGCACCGACACCCAAGACGACGAGTACGATTCCGAGGACAATGCCCAGCATGAATGTGGGCGGACTGGAATTCGCCATATTTGGAACCCTGTGTGGGAGAGGCGTATAGGTTTCCACTCGTGACGAGCTGGCTCACCGCTCTTCGCTGTTTCGGGACGGATGGCAGCGACAGTTCGCAGTTACTCGTTGTCGACCGTCGGAGCGGGGATTCAGTTGTTGATGGGGTTAATCGGCTGGAGTGATCGACGAGGATTGTCCGGCCTGTTGTGCGGATTCGACTGAATAGATCAGGCTCCCTGCGAACAGCACGACACTCCCGATGATGAACAGGCTACTGACCGGGGAGGCGGAATCGACAAACACCCAGTACAACGGTGCGGCAATCGATGGCCCTGCCGCCAATACCGCAATTTTGGCAACGAGCGGCCCACAGCAACCACAGGTACACGAACCGACAATCGCTGCGCCTCCCGCAGTGCCTTCGGTCAGGCCTGCCCGTTCTTCGACTCGCCAGTAGCGGGCGATGAGCGCCGCATTCAATCCGATAAGCGTGCTCAGCATTCCGACGACGATGAGTTGCGCAGGTGAAATCGCTACGAAGAGAGGGATGTGGGGGAGATAGACCTCGAGGACGGGCCACGTCACGAGCTGGTAAATCGTAGGAATGACGACGACAATCCGGTGGTGAGGGAGGCCCTCTTCCGGGAAGAACGAGAGATAACCGGTGATAGAGACGAAGAAGAACGTCATGACGACTCCCACACCGATTCCAAACCGCCGGACAACCGGATCCTGCAGAACCGAACGAAGCACGCTTCCGGCGTCCGTCCAGACAACGTAGCCCACGAGAACTGGTGTTCCCAGAACGATTGCATAGCCGAGCGGGTGTGAGTCACTCGCTGGCCCGGGGATGAGGTAGGGGTACGTAATCCACAACCCCATCAGGATGCCGAGGAAGGTATACCGTGGCCGGGTCGGCCAACGAAGCCACCCCACGACCACACTCATCAGCATGATCAGGAACCCGGTTGTGACCGACATCAGGGGATACCATGATCGCGGAAACGGCATCGAATGCGCCGTGTATGTGGGATCCGGTGACAACCCCTCGAAGAGGACAGCACCAAGCGCAGTCGCGGTGATGCCGACGAAGACGCCGTAAAGGGCGACTGTTGGTGAGACGTGATTCGTTCGTTTGAGCACGCTGGCTCCGCCGAGCAGTCCGACGCCGACGATGGCGAGAACGACGCCATGCCCCTGAGAGAGGCCGCCAGTCGCCGTCGACCCATGGGCGGATACTGTGGGCACCTGCGTCAGTCCGACAAGTACGCAGAGCAGAACGGAGAGCAGCCGACGAGAGCCACGAAGGAGGGGCCGTTCTGGAGCCATTAGTGAACGTTGGCCGAGGAGCCATTTCTACCTGACTGATTCAGTCGTACCCGGTGAGGGTCGCGGATCCACATTGGGGTGCCTCAACCGGAATCAGTGTCTTAACGCAGTTCGTGTTCGATCCATCGTTTGATGAGTTCGTTCACGTTGTAGAAGAGAATCCCAAGTGAGAGGAGCGTCGTGACAAGATAGACGATCAGGCCCGGTGGACCCCCGACAGAGGTCCCAAGGACACCGCCTGTCAGACCGACGACCGTGACTTCGATCCAGGTCACGAGAATTCGTGACAACAGCTGTGGCTCGGTATCGGATCGTGACGACGTCATTAATCCCACCCTCTCCCTCGCACAGTTCGGCCCCACCCTCCTCCGTGAACGGGTGTGAGAGTCAAGCGAACGGCGATTCTGAAACTTGGTTTTCGAGGCATCAATAGGTCTCACCGGCCTCGACAGGCCCACTGAACGCTGCGTAGAGTACGACGAAATACCCGAGAACGATTGGGATGAGCACGCTTGCCATGATCGACATGAGATTGAGCGGAAGCGTGGAGATGATCGCGTCCTGAACGGTGAGGCCTGCTGCACGGTTGATGTACGGGAACATGAGCGTGGCCACGAGCCCGACGAGCGCGAACACGAGCGCGGCCGCTGTGACGAATGCCACATAGAACCGACGCCGACGGAAAGCGACGACGTAGGCGCCTGTAAGGACGCCAGTTGTGATTACAAGCAGACCGACGAACGGTGACCGGAACGACGCGCGTAGGCCCGGTGTGGTCGCGTACGCGGTCCCCAATGTGAGCACGGCGAGTCCCAGATAGGTCAGCGCAGCACGTACGCCATACGTACTGGCCTCTGCACGGAGGCTTCCGCGGGTCTTCAGGCCGAGAAATGCCGCCCCGTCGACGACGGTGAGCGCGACGACTGCGAGGCCACCGAGGATACCTGCGGGCGTGATGAGGCCGGAGGCCCCGAGCAGCCAGTTCATCACGAACAGCCCCAGCAGGAACGGCGTCATCGCACTTCCGATGATGAACGCGGACCCCCAGAATCGCCGCCACCGGGTGTCCGCACGTTCTTCGTACATTTCGGGAGCGAGTCCTCGAAGTCCGAGCGCAGCGAGAATCGCGAACATCAGCAGATAATACCGACTGAAGAGATTCGCATACACGGCCGGGAAGGCTGCGAACAGGGCCCCACCGAAGACGACGAGCCAGACCTCGTTGCCGTCCCAGAACGGCCCAACGGCTGCGAGCAGTTGTTCTTTCTCGTGGTCGTCGTCGCGGGTGGCGAAGAGGATGCCGACGCCAAAGTCGAAGCCGTCCAGGAAGAGGAACATCCCGAAGATGAAGAACAGGAGCGCAAACCAGAGGTCTGCCAGCGGTAATCCAAACAGCGGCTCGGCGGCGAGCGCGTCGATGTCAACCACTGGTACTCACCTCTGACGTGGACGATTCCGCGTGGTCGCTGAGTTCGAGGTCGTCACGTGCCGGCGGGCCGGCTCGAATGATGCGACCGACGACGTAGGTGTACAGGCCGAGCAGCAGCGCATACCCGGTGGCGAATCCAAGGAGTGTGAAGGTCGCCTCCGTCGCCGTCAGCCCTGGAGAGACACCGGCTGCCGTCTTCATGACGCCCTGGATGACCCACGGCTGGCGACCGACCTCCGTGACGATCCAGCCGACCTCGACGGCGACGAAGCCGAGAAGTGAGGATGCCATCAAGGCCTTGTGGAGCAGGTCATCGTCGAACAGTTCACCACGCCACCAGCGGTACGCGCCCCATCCCGCGAGCAGGATGAACCAGAATCCCAGTGCGACCATGATGCGGAACGCCCAGAAGACGATCGCGACTGGTGGTGCCCGTGTGTCGAATGACTCGAGTCCGCGTATCGTCGCCTCGGCATTCCCGCCGCTCGCGAGCCACGAAGCGCCACCTGGAATACCGATTCCGAAAAGATCCTTCGTCCGTGGATCGAGCAGATCGTTGAGGTCAGTCGGAAACGCGACGATGTACTCGGGAACGTACGATTCGGTCTCCCAGACGGCCTCCATCGCAGCGAACTTCTGGGGTTGGGTTTCGGCAACGTGGCGCGCGTAGGCGTCGCCCTGCAGAACCTGGAGTGGTGCCGTGATAATGAGCGCGACGAGCGCGATCTTGAGTGTTTTCTCCCAAAAGCCGATGTGTTGAATCGGGTAACCCCAAACGTGGTGGCGGAAGACGTAGTAGGCGGCGACGCCGGCCATGAAGAGGGCGACCGATTCGACTGCAGCGTTCTGCATATGGACGAACATATAGGGGAAGCGTGGGTTGAGGTACGCCGCGAGAGGGTCGGTGAGTTTCACGACGCGGTGGCCGTTCTCGACGACGATCTCGAATCCACGAGGCGTCTGCATCCACGAGTTCGCGATCAAGATCCAGACGGCCGAGAGCCACGTTCCGAGGCCGACAGCGAGACTCGAGAGAAGGTAGAGGCGGTCCGAGACGCGGTCTCGACCGAAAACGAAGATCCCGAGGAAGGTCGCTTCCAGCATGAACGCCATCATGCCTTCGAGCGCGAGTGGGCCGCCGAACAGCTCCCCGGCCGTCCGCGAGAACGCAGCGAAGTTCGTCCCGAACTCAAACTCGAGGACGAGGCCCGTCACCGTCCCGACGACGAAGCTCACGGCGAAAATTTTTGTCCAGAATCGGCGCAATTGCTCGTAAATCGGTTGTTCGGTGCGGATCTCTTTCCACGTGAAGTAGATGAGGAATGGTGCGAGCCCCATGCTCATCACCGGGAAGATGATGTGAACGATTGTGGTGAGCGCGAACTGGAGCCGGCTCGCGATGACCGGATCAACCATCCACATCACCGCCATACAGCCATCTGGTATAACGTCTCGGTGGCGTTGAGATGATAGAAAGTTGAAGCGGGTCTGCAAACCCCACTTGCCCTGCAGACGATTCCGTAACACAGGGACGTACAGAGACGATTGGTATTGCCATAGGTAGCCTTTCGAGTGGAGTAACAGTCAATCGACGGCGGAGTCCCGAGAGTTGGGAATCCGCCAAAGTGGCCTATCACTGACGTGCCGAAGTACAAGTATGGAGCGCCGACGGGTTCTGAAGGCAGCTGCAGTCGCTTCAACTGTCGGTCTAACCGGCCTCGCTGGCTGCAGTAGTTCGAATCCAGATGGAAACAATGATTCGGATTCACCATCGAACAGGCCCACGAACACGATCCTGATGGTCACAGAAGGAAGTGACTACTACTTCGATCCAATCGGACTTTTCGTAGAGTCCGGCAAAACTGTCACGTTCGAGATCGACAGCGGAAGCCACTCTGCAACTGCATATACGAAAGGAACGGGTCAGGCATCAGTCACCCGCATCCCCGAGGGTGCTAAAACGTGGGACAGTGGGATTCTCAGCGAGCAGGGCGCAACTTTCGAACATACGTTCAAGACCACAGGAACGTACGACTACTATTGTACGCCTCACAAGAGTCTCGACATGGTCGGACGAATTGTTGTCGGCGAGCCCGGCGGACCCGCTGAAGGCAGTATGCCGCCCGATGGAGACGTACCTGAGAGTCAAACGATTGTTGACCAAGGCGCAGTTTCGTATAGCGGCTTTTCTGAGTGAGGACGTTCTCTCACTCGCTAGGTGATGGATTTCCAGAGGAACACGTATCAAATCCTAATAGCACGAAACTTCGTTGCCTTCTTGTAAACCACATTGGCGGATTCCCATCCGTTGGGAATGCGCCATGTATTCTTCGGGAGCCCCGCCCCATCATTGCTAGAGACACCCACTCGGAGCGATCAGAGGAAGAAATCCGAGTCCCAGCACTCATGAGTAATACGCAGCTCAATATCGAAGACGGTCGTCCCGATGAATCGCAATCGGTCACCGAGTCACAGCCCCGTTCATCATGTCCAGAATGCGACGGTCAGATCGTTCGAGACGACGAGCACGGTGAGACAACCTGTGAGGAGTGTGGATTGGTTCTTGATGAGGCGTCCATTGACCGGGGGCCAGAGTGGCGAGCCTTCCATAGCGACGAAAAAGACGAGAAAAGCCGTGTCGGAGCGCCGACGACCCACCTCATGCATGACAAGGGACTCAGCACGACGATCAGCTGGCAGAATAAAGATGCGTACGGGCAAGCAGTCTCCAATCAAAAGCGAGAACAGATGCAGCGCCTGCGAACGTGGGATGAACGGTTTCGGACGAAAGACGCTCACGAACGGAATCTCAAACAAGCACTCGGGGAGATTAGTCGCATGGCTTCCGCCCTCGATGTGCCAGAACCGGTACGTGAAACTGCGGGCGTGCTCTATCGGCGAGCAGTCGATGAAGACCTCCTTCCAGGTCGATCCATCGAAGGAATGGCAACAGCTGCACTGTACGCCGCAGCCAGGCAACACGGGACACCACGCCCGTTGTCCGAATTCGCAGAAGTCAGTCGCGTAGAGAAAATCCGCATACAGCGTGCATACCGGTATCTCTCCCGAGAACTCGGCTTGCAAATCGAGCCAGCGGATCCACTCGAATACGTCCCGCAATTCGCATCAGCGCTGAGTGTGAGCGACGAGGCGACCCGCCAAGCTCGCGATCTCCTCACGACTGCAAAGGCACAGGGTGCCCATAGCGGGAAAAGTCCCGCTGGCCTCGCAGCGGCCGCACTCTACGCGGCAACGCACCTCACGAATGAGCAGCTGACACAGGAGACGGTGAGCAACGCCGCCCACATAAGCAAAGTAACCATTCGGAATCGGTATCAGGAGCTGCTTGACGTCTATGCTGAGGAGGGTTATGCATGATGAACGAGCCAGCAGAATCGCGCCGCGAAGAGTTACCGGCTGCTGGCCGCGCGAGGGACGTGATGGGTGAACTCAGTCGCGAAACCGATCAGGAGATACTCGAGATACTCGTCGCGGATTCGCCACTCTATGTGATGGAAATTGCCAAAATTGCAGAACGCCATCCGATCACCGTAGACCAAATATGTGCGCGGCTTCACGAACACGGGCAGATTCGTCCAGTCGGTCGAGGGCTCTATGACATCACTGAGGAAGGAAAACGACGGTTTGGAGAAGGTTCAGATTCGTGATGCCGAGGTTCTGCTAGCGGGCAAAGCTGGATCCACTCTTTGTCGGTTGGGTCGTAACCGGATAGCCTTTCCCGAGTACCTACCAAATTCAAACAATGGTGCGCAATTCAGCGTCATCTGAGGACTCTCCGTCGCTGCAGGCGGTCCTTGATGCGCTGGATGACGCCGACTGTCGAGCCATCCTCCGTGAAACAGCTGAACCCATGACCGCAACCGAACTCATCGACATCTGTGACATTCCCAAATCAACGTTGTATCGGAAGCTCGAACTCCTCAGCGACGCTTCGCTCGTCCGCGAGCAGGACACAATCAACCCCGGCGGTGGTCGAACCACAAAATACGAACGCGACTTTGACGACGTGATGATCTCCATGGACGATGACAACGACTTCTCGGTGACGGTCGAACGTCCGCCACGGAACGCCGATGAACGGCTCGCCGATATCTGGTCGAAGATGGGTGATGAGCTATGATTTGGGTTGAAACGGCCATCATCGTCGTGAAGACGGTGATTTTACTCCTCGGAAGCGGAATCACATATATTGCGTTTAAAGCATATCGGCGGACTGGGACCCCGTCGCTACGTGTTCTTGGAATCGGATTTGGCGTCGTTACGTTTGGTGCATTGCTTGCAGGAATCGCCCATCAACTTCTTTCGGTTTCGTTCCAGATGGGCATCTTGATCAATAGCGTACTCGTCGCAATTGGATTGGCTATCGTTATGTACTCGCTCTACCTTGAACGTGGATAATTCTTAGAAATTTCTACCCTCTATATCGAAGTGCCGCTCAAAACACGCCATTAGGTGAGGATAGATCGACTCTATCGGACTTCTTTGATACATTCATCTGCAGGGGATAACCTCACGCCGGTCGCATCGGATAAATGTGAAAACTTAGTGTGGCTGGCGTTACCATTAAACACATGGAAATTTCCCGACAAACAATTGCGAAAGCACTGGTGACTGTGTTCGTCATCAATCTGATCGTGATGGGAGTTGGGGCATACTATTCCTCCCAGCAGGTTCCCCCGATCCCACAAGAAGTAGTCGGACCCGATGGAGACGTCATCGCGACTGAATCGCAGGTCCAAGCCGGGAAAGTGGCCTTCCAACAAGACGGACTCATGAATCATGGGTCAATTCTGGGTAATGGCGCGTACTTCGGTGTCGATTACACTGCCGATACGCTCGATTTGAAAGTCGAGTTCATGCAGGAATACTACGCACAGGAACGTTTCGACGAATCCTACGCAGCGCTCGGATCTCCCGAGAAAGGCAGTATCGACAGCCTCGTCCGTGATGACCTGGATGCGTCGTTCAAGCGGGGCACGGAGACCGTACAGTACTCCGCTGCAGAGGCGTACGCCCACCAGCAAGTTCGGGAGGTCTATGTCGAGCGGTATCACGATGGTGCGCTCGACCGGGGCGTGCCAGCGAATATGATGGACTCCGAGGAAGACGCTCGCCGATTCGCTGACTTCGCCCTCTGGACTGCGTGGATTTCCCATACTGACCGCCCGGGAAGTGACCACAGCTTCACGAACGAGTGGCCCTACCAGCCGGCGGCAGGGAACACCCCAACCGGGTCGACGATGATCTGGAGCGTCATCAGTATGGTGCTCCTCATCGCAGCTGTCGGAATCGGCGTGTTTGCGTACAAATCCGTCGAACTTCCCGAACCGAAGGTCAACAACCTCGAGATTCCGGCCCCCGATGAAATCAGTTTGACGCCCAGTCAGCGTGCTGCGACTCGATTCATCCCCCTTGCAGGAGCGCTGTTCGCCCTACAGGTCCTTCTCGGTGGCTTACTGGCTCACTACTACGTCGAGCGGCACGCATTTTTCGGTGTTGAAGAGGTGTTCGGCGTCAACATCGTGCAGGTGTTCCCGTTCGCACTGGCGAAGACGTTCCACCTTGATCTGGGCATCCTCTGGATTGCGTCGCTCTGGCTCGGTGCTGGACTGTTTCTCCCGCCACTGCTGACCAATCACGAACCCGATCGGCAGCGGACCTTCATTCACGTCCTCCTCGGTGCGCTCATCGTCGCCGCAGTCGGAGGTCTCGTCGGGATCTGGCTCGGCGCTCAGGGCTACATTGACGGCCCGCTCTGGTGGATCATCGGGAACGAGGGCCTCGAATACCTCGAAGTCGGGCGGCTCTGGCAGGTTGGCCTCCTCGTTGGCTTCGTGCTGTGGACGGCCCTCGTCTGGCGGGGATTCAAACCCATGCTGCGACGGGAAGCGCGGTACGGTCTCGCGCACATGATCATCTACGCTGGCGGCTCCATCGGGCTGCTGTTCACCGCCGGAATGCTGTACACTCCCCAGACGAACATCGTGATGACGGAGTTCTGGCGCTGGTGGGTCGTCCACATGTGGGTCGAGGGTGCCTTCGAATTCTTCATCGTCGCGGTGGTCGGCCTGACGCTCGTGAGTTTGGGCCTGCTCCGGAAGTCCTCGGCCGAGAAGGCTGTGGCGTTCCAGGCGCTGTTCGTGATGGGGTCAGGTATCATCGGGGCCTCCCACCACTACTGGTGGGTCGGCCAGCCTGACATCTGGATTCCGTTCGGCTCGGTCTTCTCGACGCTCGAACTCATCCCGCTCATCCTCATTCTCTTCGAGGCGATGGGGCAGTATCGCGCGCTCGCGACAAGTGACGAGACGTTCCCGTACACGCTCCCGTTCATGTTCATCATCGCCAGTGGGTTCTGGAACTTCCTCGGCGCCGGCGTGCTGGGGTTTTTCATCAATCTCCCACTCGTCAACTACTACGAGCACGGCACCTACCTGACGGTTGGGCACGCTCACGCCGCGATGTTCGGCGCGTTCGGCTTCCTCGCGCTCGGGATGGCGACCTACATGTTGCGTATCTCGACGAAGCCCAGCGAGTGGACCGAGCGCCGCCTCCGGTGGGCATTCTGGCTCTGGAACGTCGGCCTCGCCGTCATGGTGTTCGTCTCCGTCCTTCCCGTCGGATTCCTCCAGCTGGAGACGGCGTTCACGCAGAGCTACGCCGCCGCACGGAGTCTCGCGTTCTACAACAGCGACATCATCCAGTTCCTCTTCTGGGCGCGGCTCCCCGGAGACACGATGATCATCCTTGGGACGTTCGTCTTTCTCTACGATATGGTGGCCAAGCGATTCACGTTGCGCTCGGTCTCCATGCCAAGCGATACACCCGGTCGGGGGACAATTCCCGACCGAGTGATGGCTGAAGACGACGATTGATCGCGAGGAAAACCAGCGACGTCCTCACGTCCGAATCGTTTTCCGTCCTCGATTTCACAACTCCCTTGGTCGCCTCGCTAGAAGCCAGTCACGGAATGAGCGAGGTCAACACAGTGTTCGATCGTCTCGGTGGTCACGAGGCAGTCGAAAGCGTCGTGAACGACTTCTACGACCGTGTCTTGAATGACGAGAGCGTCATTCACCACTTCGAGGATAGCAACACGACGGAACTCCGGGCTCATCAAGTCCAATTTATCTCGGCAGTAACCGGCGGTCCGGTCGAGTACTCTGGAGACGATATGCGCGACGCTCACAGGGGAATGGGCATCACCGACACCGAGTTCGATGTCGTGGCAGGGCACTTGGATACTGCACTCGCTGAAAACGGGGTCTCCGATGAAGACCGTGAACAGGTTCTCGAGACGGTTGAGGAGTTGCGTCCCGAAATCGTAGAGACCACGGAGAATGGCGAAACGAGTTCGGCGACCTCGTGACTACTCCCACGACTGAACAGTTATAGAGTCGTCACTCACCATACCGCTCCCGGAAGAGACTCAATAGCAGGTACGCGTACAGACTAGCACCGATAAGGGCGAGAAATCGCCCGGTCACCGTGGCGACGTCAACCCCGACGAGTGATCCGTACGCCTCAAGACCGACGCCAGCTGCGAGACCCCCCATCGAGGCAAGCGCCGTTCGGTCGGTAGCGCCTCGGAACGTGCCGACCGCTGGCGGGTAGAACTGATAGGCGACGCCGACGATCGTGAGTCCGAGGAAGCCCAACAGGTTCAGTCGGTAATGAGCAATCGACCAGCCAGGAGACGCACCGACGAATGCGACGTGAGCGCCCAATGCAACGCCCACACTTCCCAAAATGACTCCAACCAACGGCCCGTAGAGGCCGACTCGGCGACGCTCGGAGCGAAGAAAGAGGGAGACGTATGCGATGGCGAATCCACCAACAGCGATAGATTCCGCGACGGCACCAACCTGGAACCACGTCCCTCCCCAGAGGTTCCCGGCGACGAGTACGGGGCCGACTGCACCCGTGGTGAGGACCGCGATAACGAGCACCATCGGGGGCGAACTCACAAGAAACCGCGGGAGGAGGCGGAAGCCGACCGCGAACACCAACAACGCACCGACACCGGCTGCGAGCAGGTGGCTCGCACCGGCCATCCCTCGTCCGGTGAGCGTCGGAAGAGCCGCCGAGACGGCGACCGTTTCGTAGGCACCAGCAACGAGGTAGGCGAGAACGACCGGGACGAACACGTTGGCGGCGCGGTCGACCCATCGGCGGTCGGTGTTGACCTCGCCAGTTCCCGTCTCGCGACCGGTGAGGTTGTCCCGGACCGTCCAGCCGACTGTGCCGACGAAGACGAGCGCGCCGAGCGCCCAGGAAACGGCACCGACGACGCCGACGACGGAGGGAATGTCACCGAAGGGCGCCACGGCAAGACCGACAGTACCGAGTGACAGCAGTGGGAGGCTCATGGCTGGCGCCCCGGGGTGCGTAAGCGTCCGGTCAAAGTATGAGGGGATGAGCGCGTACCCCTTTCCAGCGATGGTGTGAAGGACGAACCCGTAGAGTCCGAGGACGACACCCGAGCGGTGGGGAGCATCGACGAGCGCAGCGACCTGCCACGCAACCAGAAAGAGCGCGGCGACAGCTACGTGTCGCCGGGCTCCCTGGGAGACGCGTGCTGCACTCATGTACCGACATAGTCGAAACGACACCCGCTAAGCGTTTCCCTGTCTCCAAAGCCAGCAACACCCACAGACATCGTTGTCACGTTGGTCTGACGATTTCGCGTGCCTGCTGTCGGTGGTCATGGAATCAACCAGCAACGAACACCAGGCCAGCTAGGTGGAGGCGTTTGCAGGAAAGGCGGATGGGATCCAGACGTAGCTTTGGGAATCGGAGACAAGCAACCCTTTCGTGAATCATCATCCATTTCGAACACTATACTGGCATCGTGACAGAATCCACAAGACGGAGCGACTAATGGGTAGGTCAATCTACTGAGTGACAAGAGGAAACACACTATGCGAGTCGAATTCGATCGCGATACCTGTACAGGTATCTTCAACTGTGTCCATGAGTGGGAGAAGTTCATCGAGGACCGTGATGCAGGCAAAGCGACGCTCGTCGGGAGTGACGAAATCGAGGACGACCTCTATGTTCGAGACGTCCCCGAGGGCGAGGAGTTCGATGCAGAAATGGCAGCTCGTGTCTGCCCAGTGGACGCCATCACAGTCTATGATGATGAGGGCGAACGGCTGGTTCCGTAACTCGGTCACTCGATGCGGTCACGACGACTAGAGTGTACGAATCGAGTGGAAGAGAGAAGCCGACGTCCCACCGTTCCGATTACCAGAATTTGAGATTTCGCTTGATAGCCTCGCGTTTCATCTCCTGAATCTCTTCGGTGATCGGGATGTCCTTCGGACAGACCGTTGTACACGAAAACTGCGTATGGCACTGCCAGACGCCGTGTTCTTTGTCGAGGAGTTCCAGCCGTCGTTCTTGTGCATCAGCCCCTTCGCGTTCGTCCATGTAGAACCGATAGCCCTTGGCGATCGCCGCCGGTCCAATGTATTCGTCGTCGGTCTGCGCCGGATTGCACGACGATGTACAGCAGCCACATTGGATACACCGGGAAGCCATCTTGATCTGCTCGCGGTTCTCTGGCGACTGCCGCTGCTCTTCTAGCTCACCGGTGGGGAGGTCGTCGGGCTGGAAATACGGTTCGACGGCCTCCATCCGTTCGTAGAAGTGGTCCATGTCGACGACGAGGTCTTTGATGACCGGCTGGTGAGGCAACGGCTCAACCCGAATGGGTTCGTCGAGATCCGAAATCTGCGTCTGACAGCCCAGTCGCTGCCGGCCGTTGATGAAGAACCCGTCACTGCCACAGACGGCCATTCGACAGGAATGGCGGAACGTGAGCGACGAGTCGTACTGGTCACGCGCGTAGATGAGCGCATCGAGGACTGTCATGCCCCGTTCGTAGGGGACGGCAAAATCGTCGAATCGGGGTTCCTGTTTGGCCTCGACATCGGGGTCATACCGAAACACTTCGAGCTGGATCGTGTCAGTGTCGGCATCGACAGCCCGCTCGGCTTCAGCCTGGGACTGAGCAGCCATCGCCCGCTCTCGTTTTCGCTCAAGCCGTCGCTGCTGGGGTGTCTCTTCGTCGGCAGATTCGGGCTTCGTCGGAGAGGATGACCGTTGAGAGCTCATAGGTTTCCTTCTGGGGAGTCAGGACCATCTCGTTTCGCAGCGAGAACGAGCAATGCAGTACTGTCTGCCTTCGCAACTGGAGAGATCTCCTGTGCCCCATCGAAGTGAACTACATCGCCCTGATTCACCTGATATGGTTCCCCATCGAGCTGGAGTTCGAGGCTGCCAGAGACGAGGTAAAGTACGATTTCTCGATCCGGATGCGCATGCGGTTCGACATGCTCTCCCTCGGAGAGGGTTAATCGGATCGTCTTCGGTTCCTCACTGGGAAAGGCGTTCGCGTGTGGTGCCCCTTCGAGTTCTGATAGCGATTTGATGTGAACCATAGTGTTTGAATCGATGAGTGGACGGACTCACAGCCTGCTGCCGCCGTTCGCTGCGTTCGTGACGTTATTCGATGTGAGCGCGGACGACGTGGCCGCCACAGCCACATTGTTCGATATACTCCCAACGGACGTCCTCCGCCCCGAATCGCTCACTGAGAGCGTCATAGAGGTACGTCTCCGGGTGGCCATGCGCTTCGTGGGTAACGAGATTGACGTGGTGGCCACTGGTCGTGTGTTCGATGGCCTCGATCGCGTGTCGTTCGAGCAAGGATCGATCATCTGCGTACTGCGGCTTCTCGAGATTTGCCGACCACGAGTTATCGTGCGTGCGGTCGGTGACTGGTTCCGTGTCGCCGTGGCCGTGGTCGTGATCATGGGAGTGGCTTGCCATATTCGTCTGTAGGTTCGCTGGTATCAAAAGAAGTCGGGTGACGAGTCTCTGGCTAGATGGTGTATTGGGGAATTCTTCTCGTAGGTATGGGCATGCTAGTTGGCTGTGTCGGATAGCTCCTCTTACAGGTAGCCCCGGGATGCAGACGACGCTCTTGGTACCAACGAGCCGTCCAACTCTTGCTTTTGATTAACCAACATCTGCGTCAGTTTCCGTTCGATGTTGGTTACAACTGGCAAGTCTATCTCGCCCCGGAGAGCCCTGCGGGGCGACGGAGTCCCGCAGGAGACTCCTCATGGCCATTCACGACAGCGCAGACCCAGTTAGCAACAGTACTACTGAGACACACACTGACGCCCGACAGGCGGCGTACGTGGCGTTCCTCCATCGGGTTCCGTTTGCGCTCGATGCGCTGCCCCTCGGCTTCCTCCCTGGGTTTCGCGAGGACTGCACGTATCAGCAGTCGCAATTCGATACCCTCGAGTGCCCGGTCGGAATGCTCGATAACGATTTTCGGAATCCAGACCTCGACCGATACGTCGATCGGGCGCTCGAGTACGAGCCCAAGGTGGGTATCGTCGGTGACGCCTACGACGCTGCGGAAGCACAATCGTACATCGACACGATTCGAGAACTCCAGGGGAGTCTGCCCGAGACGGAATTCATTATCGTCCCGAAATGCCGGGCCGCTATTGAGGCGATTCCCGACGATATCGTGCTCGGCTACTCGCGAGGGTATGCGGACAAACTTGCACACGAGTTTTCCGACCCCGTCGACTGGCGGGGCCGTCGCGTCCACATCCTCGGTGGTAGCCCACCCAAGCAACTCGAAGTCGTGGAGCAGCTCACCCAACCAACGCTGACGGGTGACCCGCCGGCCGACATCGTCGGCCTCGACTGGAATGGTCTACATCGCGGCGCGCAGTTCGGCGAGTTCTGGACGGCCGACGGCTGGGACGACAGTGGTCGCGACTCCGACTACGTCACGGTCCGGAAGACAGTCCGTCATAGTCTCAGCCGGCTCAAAGAATTCTGGCAGGACCACGGCGTCTGGCCCGATTCGACACCACAGGCGGACGAGACCGAACTCACCTATTCCGGGCCCACGCCAAGCGATATCGAGAGCGCGGCGTGTACCGAGTGCCGCGCGAACGTGTGGACGACCGATCGTGGCCCGTACGTCGCCGAGTACGACACGGGCGCGGTCTGTGGGTACTGCTGCTATGAGTGCTACTTCTCGCACCGGCATCGGAACAACCTTGAGGAGATTGCTGGCGATCGGAGCGTCTACATCCCGCCTGCGTGACGCAGCGTCCTGTTTTTCGCGCCCTCCGGAGAGGACGAGGGCGTGCTAGATC
This sequence comes from Haladaptatus sp. CMSO5, assembly GCF_036689885.1. Taxonomy (NCBI): domain Archaea; kingdom Methanobacteriati; phylum Methanobacteriota; class Halobacteria; order Halobacteriales; family Haladaptataceae; genus Haladaptatus; species Haladaptatus sp. CMSO5. The sequence continues at coordinate 132,874 of NZ_JBAHVW010000003.1, read as the reverse complement.
AGGCCCTCCAAGATGGTGATTTCCGTGAGCCAACAACAGCATTCGAACGACGTCTCGATCGATGCAATTCCAGTCGACGTAGCGAACAGCCAATCAACCGGGGTCGAACCAGAAGATGTCCCCGAGAAAATCCGGTCGATTACGCAAGCGCTCGCGTCCGAGCAGCCACCGACGAATCCGCTCGTCGCGCTGAAGGCCGCCCGCTGGTGGTATATCCACGGTAAGGGCGGCACTGATCCGGTGTTTCAGTGGGCCATCGAGTGGACGCGGCACCTCGCGACCGACAGGCCCAGCGACGTCGACCAGTTCGATTCATTTCTCGACTACCTCGTCACAGTCGGCTTCGCTGATGAGAAAGCCGCCCTCCGCTAACCGCCGTCATGAGTTTTTATGCGCCGTCAGGGGTGCGGCGCGGGCTGAATTGAAGCGATCGCAGTAAGGCGAATTTCAGAATATCATGGCTACGACGAGCGACTCGTCGGCCTCCTTCGAGGAGACCGACACGCGAAAAGACGAGATGCACAGTACGATTGAAGCATGGATCGACGAGCTCGTTGGCGACGTTGATGCGGCGCAGGCCAGCGATGAGTTCCAAGAGTGGCTCGACGTCCAGAGTCGGTTCCACGACTACTCGCATCGCAACACGCTGCTCATCAAACTCCAATGTCCCGAGGCGACGAAGGTCGCTGGCTTCAACACCTGGCTGAATGAGTTCGATCGGCACGTCCAGGAGGGCGAACAGGCGATCTGGATCTGGGCACCGATCATTACGAAGCAGTGCCCGGAGTGCGAGAACTCGCCGAGCTACCACGAGGACAGCGACTGTGAGTACGACGAGACACCACCCGAGGAGTGGTCGAAAGGGCTCGTGGGATTCAAACCGGCCGCTGTATTCGATGTCTCGCAGACCGAAGGAGAACCGCTTCCTGAGCTGGAAACGGAGGCGACAGGCGACGCTGAGGACCTCGTACCCGCACTCACAGAGGCAGCGGATGAGCTCGGCGTGACGGTTCGCATCGTCGACGCTGACGAGTGGGACCACGGCGACGCAAAGGGCGTCTGCAAACAGCGGGATATCCATGATTTCACTCCGATCGTGGAGGCGAAAGCACGGACGAACCAGGCCGACCTCGCAGTTACGCTAATTCACGAGTTCGCTCACGCGCTGCTCCATTTCGACGTCGATGACGAGGCCGAACGATCAAAGCGCGAAGTCGAAGCAGAAGCCGTCGCGTACATCGTTGGTCGGTATTGCGGCCTTGAAACGAGCGGCTCAGCGTTCTATCTCGCCGCGTGGCAGGATGACGAACCAGAGTCGATCCAAGATCGTTTCGGACGGATTAGCAGCACCGCAGAGGAGATCATCGACGTGATCGATGGGTAGGTCAGTGTAGCGCGTCGATGAACAGCTCTCCACGTCGCCGTGAGTTTCTATTGCGCCGCGGAAGGGTGGCGGCGCGCGTGATCGTGCGTCGACCGGGATAGGACGAATCCATGACTGATCAGTACCTCACGACGGTTCTCGACGAAGCCCGCCAGACAATCGAGAGCCATCCGCAAGTCGGCTACGGAACCGAACAGCCACTCCACGAACACCTGCGTTTCGCGGTACTCCGGCTGCTGGAGAACGAGGCTGAAGACACCCATACGGGCGAATCACGTGTTCCAGGGATCACGGTCGGGTATGGGAACGATGCGGCGATGTTCGATCACTGGAGAGACGAGGTTGAGTGGTGGACCGACATCGAACCGCAAGAGCACTGTACTCGGTTTCGCATCTTCTACGAGCAGTTAGACCAGGACGAGTTGCCGCGACGGGCGTTGGAGGTGATGACGGCACTCGGCGCGTGGCGCGTCTGGGAGGGGACAGCTGCAGCGTGTGGCTCCTACGATCACCGCGGTCGACGCGAAGCACACTTTCTCCTCCACTACAATCACCCGATTGAAGAGCACCTGGCTCGCCTCGTGGAACCCAACGACCCCGCTCTCGCCCCAGACGGTGGATGGGTGGCAACCAGAGACACCCAGAGCGCCATCAAACCAGAGATAGATACGGTTTCGGCAGAACCTTCAGCCGATGAGCTCGCACCGCGAATGCGGCGAGCATGCGACGAAGAGATGGACGTCTCACTCTTGAAGAAGGGCGGCGTGTACGAGGTTCATTCAGAGTCCGGGAATTTCTACGATGTCGATGTCGCTGCTGAGACATGCACTTGTCTCGACTGGCAGCGACGCGAACCGGAAGGGGGCTGTAAGCATATGCGCCGCGTCGATATCGAAATCGAAGCGGGGCACGTTCCCCGACCAGACGGACGCCTCCCTCGCACAGAATCGGAACAGCAGCCAAATTCAACACTGTAAGCTGTCAGCAGCCACCTAGACTTAATCTTATTCTTAATATTAAGAATGGGCTAGACCAAGCCCTGGGAAGCTAGCTAACGGAACTCTCGTCCACGGTGAATTCTGCAGTCATAAGTACCGACTCGAGGTGCGCGATTTCATCGGCACACTCCAACTCGCCGATCCATCGATCGGGGAGTGCATCTGCTCCGAATCGAGCTCCCGCGATAGCTCCCGTAACTGCACCGACGGTGTCGGTGTCATCTCCCATATTTACAGCAGAGACGATGGCATCCTCCGCCGTGTCCGCTGTAAGTCCGTGATACAGCGATGTTTGCAGCGTATCGACCACGTAGCCGCTTGCACTGAGCGTGTCGTGATTGATACCGTCCGAAACCGATCGTAACGCTGTGAGGAGTTCCTCGGGAGCATCGGCTTCGATATGGTCGAGAGCGTCTCTGAGAGGGGTTGGTCGCTGGGTAAGTAACCCTGCCAAAGTGAGATTGAGCACGATACAGCCATACGTGCAGCGCGGATCCGCGTGAGTAATCGCTGAAGACGTCGCACTCACACGTGCAAGGTCACTCCACTCGTCCCGAAAGGCGATCGAATACGGCGCACAACGCATTACACTCCCATTCCCAGCATTGCTCCCTTCGGCGCGGGACTCCCACACCTGCTGGCCAGCATCACGCCAGGATGCTCCGTGTTTGATTATCTGGAGGGTATCGCTGGTCATCAGGCCAATGTCGAACGGACCACTGTCGTACCAGGCGACGAAGCGCTCAGCGATATCGTCCGGCCTGAACGCGTGATGCTCGGCAAGGCTTCGAGCAATACAGAGGGCCATTTCGGTATCGTCAGTAATGGTCCCTGCAGGCTGATTGTGCGTCCCGTGGCCCAGCATCTCTGAAACCATTCCGTGCGTCTGCGAGATCTGGTGTGAGGAACGGAATTCGATGGGCCGTCCGAGGGCGTCGCCACAAGCAAGTCCTAGAAGAACGCCAGCCTCAGCATCTGTTGACGACATATACCCTTCTTTGAGATTCGGTGATAAAACTATTAATCAGTGACAGCAGTGGTATCAGCAGTCGCTATGGAGAATACGTATGCTGATATTCGAAAAAAACAGCATCTCGATATTACAGTCAAGGTTGTGACGTGCAGACCGGGTTCAGGTTCTCGACGCGCCTTCGAGATGACTGTCGAGGACGTTGATGGAACCTCATTTTCATTTACAGTATGGGCGAAAAGCTCGAATGGGCGGGACTACCCGTGGCAGGAGGGGCATTGGTATCGACTTCACTCTGCATACGGCGAGGTGTGGCCAGCTGGCCGAGAGCTGCATGGGACGGGCAAACTCGAGATTGAACACAAAGGCGTTCGCCCGACCGACCGCCGTGCGAAGCTTCTCTATCTGACTGATACGCACCTAGGGAAGCAAACAGGCGGCCACAAAAACAATTCCTGGAAGATCGACACCGTCGCTGGATTCAACGCTGCGATTGATCTCGCGATCGAGCATCGTGTCGATGCCGTTGTTCACACTGGCGACGTCTTCCATAACGATACCAGGAACGGGATTCCGAGTTCGATCGAAGAAGCATGCCATGATGGTCTCACTGGGTTGGCGAACGCCGAGATTCCGTTCTACTTCATCTACGGCAACCATGCGCGGAAGAAGGGGAAAGTCTGTCTCGAACAGTTCTGTGACGCAGGATTGGCTACGCATCTTCGCTCCCGCCCCATTGTGATCGGTGATGCCGTCGCACTCTATGGAGTCGACTATCAGAAATCGTGGGACCACGGTCAGCTAGGCTTTGAGCGTCCACCAAGCGGAGTCGCGACTCTCCTCTGTATGCATCAGTCAGTCGCACCGCTTACGGGTAATTCACAACCAGATTGTCACCTCCAGGAGATTCTTGAGGAGAGTACCATCGCCATTGATGCACTCGCTCTCGGCCATCTCCATACAAAGGCAGAGAAGACTCTAACCGATTGTACAGCGTTCTGTGGTGGTGCGACTGAGCGTCTGACCGAAGAATTGGAACCGAGCGTCGAAATGATCACGGTTGAAAAGGGAGCAGTTCAGCGCAAAACGCACCCATTGTGACTCTTCTCAGTATTTAATATTAAGATTGAGATTAATGCCAGTCGAAACACTGTATCGAATTCCGAGTTACTCCCTTGGAGAAAGTGAGGAGCGCTCAAAGTGAAATTGTTCTGGCTCTCCGATAAAGAAGAAAACGTCAATACCGGCTTCCGTTAGCTTTGGAATGACCTCACGCTGATTATCAGTGATGTGTGGCTTTCTCGGAGAGGTTTCAGTGTATTTCACTTCGACATACACAGAGGGATTTTCTATCTTGACGGAACCAGCATTGTGATGCTTACTAATGTACGTCTCTAGCACGTCCTTCGGACCGTGTAAGTAGAAGTCTGGGAGGCCCGAGGCCCGTGGAAGGTCGCCGAGAACTTCCTGACATAGAGAGGGGAGTTGATTCACTTTTGATTCAGCTCGTCGTCGATCTTGATCAGAAACCGTGTCAGGGTAGTTCTGTTCGCGCTCCTTGAGCCTCTCAAACCGAGTGACCCAAAAATACGTCTGTCTTCCACGATCAACTGAAATGTCCTTTTCCGTCGTTAGATCGGCAAAGAAGGATTCAAATTCTCGCCCCTTCACATTATTCGAGGCCATACGCAGGCTCACGGGGCTCAATACCTCGCGGTTGTTTCTGGCGTATTTTTCTACAACATACGAAAGGGTGTGAAATACCTTCGATTCAGTCTGATATAGGTCACTACCTGCTTGTTTCGCATCTTGAAGCGTTTCAATTTCGTTGAAGTCGACGCTACCGAGGGCTCGTTCTTTGAGTTCGTCCTCGATTTCTTTTCGCAATTCTTCACTAATATAGGCTCTTGAGTCGATTTTCACTAGTGCGTCGTCAATAGACACAGTCTGCGTACCCAGTCGTGAAAATCCAGTTCGCCAAAGTGCAAGTCGAATACAGAATAACCAGCTGAACCCCTGTTCTCGGAGATTCCAAAGCGGGAATAGCTCTGTGTTTTCGATCCACTCGCCAAGTGCAGAATCCAGCAAACTCGTAGTGACGATCTCAGCGTCTCCTTTGCTGGTTGACAAACAAACAATGAACTGGTCTTCTGTGAGTTCTAGCAATAATACCCAGCTTAGTAGCCGCTGCCTTTTGTCTCGATGGGCTTCGGCTTCCTCGAGGGTGTCGAATGTAGAGGAATTTTGCCAAGACCCTAATGGACCATCGTATTCCATATTGACGGAATATCTATCAGGGTCTTCTGCTGTTTCTATCGAGAATTGTCGTATTGGCTCCCTATGTTTGATAAAACACTCTATGCAGTAGGGGAACTGCTCGAATGTGGATGTCTGAGCATCCACCTCCCTTTCGCATTCCTCGCATTTTCCCATGATGTTGAAGTTAGACTAGCTTCATCCTCAGGAACTAATTATATATCGACAGTCTTCTCGTCTTCGAGCGTACCCCCATTCATTATGTATAGCCCCATGCAGTTTATGATATGGAATATTAGGGCTACAGGCCGTGAATCGCCCAAATATTGGCATATCGGCCAATTCAATTCTACTGTGTATTATCCCAGTTGTACACAGTAGATTTACGTGGGTCGCCGCCGTCGGTCGAGCACGAACCATGGAACCCAACGAGGGCGGCGCTACACCCGGGGAAACGCCGATCGAGACGGCCATCCAGCAGTACCTCGACAGCGTCGAGGCTGGTAACTCCAGGAAGAACTTCGCGTCGACCCTCGCGACGTGGCGAGCCTGGCTGCGCGAGGAGCGCGGTGTGACGGGCCTCGAGGACCTGGACGTCCTCGACTGCCGCCGATACGCGCGTCATCTCAAAAAGCAGGCCCGCGACGGCGATTTGAAAGCGAGTACCGCGACCACCTACTACGCGTACGTCCGCGCATTCCTCACGTTCTGCGTCGCCGACGAGCTCCTCGATACGAATCCGGCCAAAGCGAAGCGTGCCACCGACGAGCTCCCCGAGGATCTCGGTGACGCCGACCGGCAGTTCTGGCGGGAAAAAGAGCGGCGGGCGATCATGCGCTACGTCGACGAACGTGTCGACCACTCCCTTGACGAAAAAGCGGACGTGAGTCGTAATCGGGCCTTTCGCGACCGAGCAATCGTCTTTCTCCTGGGACTCTCTGGTGTTCGCGGTGCGGAGGTATTCGCTGAACCCTCCGACGACAAGCGCGACGGCATCACCTGGGGAGACGTCCAACTCGACTCCGGTGCCGTCCGCGTCCTCGGGAAGTCACGAGAGTACGAGTACGCACAGCTTCCCCAGCGGGCCGCAACGGCATTAGAGCGGTACAGGACTGTCCTCGATCCACCGACCGACGAGTGGCCGGTCTTTCCCAGCAGCCACGCCCCATCGAAATATCGCGCCGTTCGCGAACAACTGACCTGCGAGGGAGTTTCGGACGACGAGATCGAGACCATTCTCGAGCGCAGCGATATCGAGACGGTGCTCCGAGAACATGAGGTCATCCCACCAGCGCTCTCGACGAACGGTGCTCGCAATTTGATGAAGCGGCTGTGTGATGACGCTGACCTCGACGTCGACGGTGACTACCTGAAGCCACACGGTGCCCGTCGAGGGCTTGGTCACGAGCTCTACGCGAGCGGCCACGCCGAACTTGCCCAATCAGCACTCCGACACGCGAGCATCGAGACGACCCACGAGTCGTACTCCGACATCCAAGCAGCTGAAACCGCGAAGCAAGTCGACGACCTTCTTGGCGAGTGACTCAACCAACGCATGGATGCAGCAGTAGGACGTTGGTTGAGGAGGCGTCATAACCCTAATGTTAATCCTAATATTAAGATTATGGGATTAGTTGCCTTTGGAGGGCCCGAGAGAATCCAGAGACGCACCTGGGAAACCCCTATATAAAACACAGTGCCCGTATTATCTGAATCTGGCTCTACTCCTCCTAGAAATCGATAACACAGGTTTGACCCTATATGTCCTCCCGGGTTTATAGCAAGCATGTGGGTCTCAGAGACCTGATCAAACAACGTCGGAGTAGAGTTCTCCCCGAAGAAGTGGGAGACGCAGCAGCAGACGTCATTCCGGGATTCTTCATTGAGGGCCGAGTTGCTCCGAAGTACAGAGAACACCTGCTAGAGAGCTACCGGAAACGCGATGGGAATCCACCGAGGCGAGATGACAACGGACATCTCCGCTCGATTGATGAGACACGAATGGACAGAGCCTGGAACGATGTTGCCGAGGCTATGGATCGGAGTGAAGGTGATATTCGAGCCTGTGTTCTCAACATATACGAGGATGCTGGCGAGTATGAAACCAAACCGGCCCGCCTCCGTCACGATTTCAATGAAATACTGAATCGTGCCGCGACCGAAGTCGAGGATTGAGCCTGCCACGGCGTCCATCACTGTCGAGCCCGACCTGATTCCTGTTCATACGTAGCCTTTCGGACAGAGGATTCCCGATTGAGCGAGGCATAGTTAATCTTAAGAATAAGATAAAACCTTTGAGATTAGTAATCCGGTGATTGTGAAGTAGACTGGATCGTCAGTAATTCAATACTAGTCGTCCCAGTGAACGACATGTCTGTATTGGGTTACAGCAGTACTAAGTAGTAGATGGTCTGTTTTAATCTTATTCTTAAGATTAGGTTCCGTGGTTTACGTCGTCTCGCCTCGCAGTTCCACGCGAGACCCACCAAAATCTACAAGAGTACCGGTAGCTAAGAGCGACCATGGTAGCCCTCAGCGAACAAACTTCAGGGATGGAGCTTACAGTCCCATTGCCGGTGCCGAACAGCCGGCTATTCCGATACGCAGCAACAGGTGACATTCTCACACTGCTCGCAAACAACCCACATACACGGTTCAGCATCAGGGACATCCGACGGGCGACTGATCACAGCCCGAGCAGCGTGACCGATACAGTCGACCTGTTAGCAGAAACCGACCTCGTCCATATTACACGAGAAGGGAACAGGAAGCTCGTCCAGATCAATCGCGAACGCCTCACGAAGCCAGACGACCCAGTTCTCCAGATCCCGCAGTCCGAGTTCCACGATCCGGTTCGAACCCTCGCGGAGAGTTTGCGCAGTCGTGTCGACAGTATCGCAGGCATCCTCATCTTCGGCAGCGTCGCCCGTGGCGAGGCTGATCGGTCGAGCGACATTGACTGCTTTGTACTCGTCACTGATGAGAAGGCGACCGCCCAGCGAATCGCTCACGAAGTCGCACGCGACTTGGAGGAACAACGGTTCGCTGGCGACCGCTACCAGTTCCAGGTCCTCGCCGAATCGATGGAGAGCGTTTCCAACATCGGTGATCGACTCCGCGAGATCTTCACTGAGGGTATCGTTCTTTACGAGACTGAACACCTCCACACGGCCAAGCAAGAGGTCCTGACGAATGGACAGTAGTTACGTCGAAGACGCACTCACGGACGCCCAGCGAGCGTTCGAGCGTGAGCCAGCCCGCAAAGAATCCGGACTCGACACCGACGACGACGCACTCCTGCAGCTCCGGAAGGCATGTCGACTCCTCGATGCAGCCCGTTTCCTGCGGACACAGAACGGGTACTATACCGTCGTCATCGAAAGTTCGTTCATCGCCATCGAGCGCAGTATTCACTTCTATCTACTCCACGCGACAGGGATGGACAGCACCGAGTTCGTCACTCACTCTGATGTCTACGAACGTGGCGCCGAGGCGAACTTGTACAGCGAGTCGTTGGGAGACCAGTTCCTCCAACTCTGGCGGGAGAATCGCTCGAAAACGTACTATCGACAGGCCGTCGGTGGAGAAACACAGGCCGACGCCATGCTCAAGCTCGCAACCGCCGTCCATCAGTATATTCTCGACTATCTTTCCATCGGCCACGAATGTGTCTGTGACAGATAGCACCTATCCAACTAATTTAATCTTAATATTAGAATTAAGCACTTGTTGGGGAAGCATGACGTACCGGAGACACACTCCCGTCGTTTACACTGTGTTCTCAATCATTGTGATCGGTATGAGGGCGAGAACAACCCTGGCCACCAAGGGTGAGTTTGTGAGAACCGCAGATAGCACAAATCACCCGTCTAAAGCCGCCAAAGCACCGTATTCGGGCATTTTAGCCGCTCACAAGCTATAAGTGAGCGGAAGAGAAACATTTTACCAATGAGCCTCTGGAGGGTCCAGCGGCAGAAAGAGGCATACACGGAACTCAGCCGTAGTCTCAACCAGGCCCTCAAAGCAATTTCCATCGTCCGCCTTGGCGCCATCGATCGGTATGATTGGGCCACTCTTCAACAAAACCTCGACGAGACACAGGACATTATCGACCGACTGATCAAGATTTCCCACGATCCCTACTATACGGATGAGGAACTCCAGCCACTCTACACCGGCGTTAAGAATACTTGGGTAGACTCAGACACTACCATCCGTCCTCGCCTCAACGATATCAACACATCTCTTCAAGCACTCCAAGACAGCCCCCAACCGTCACAAGCTTTGTCGGATGCGGAGTTTGACACCCTCAAAGACCGGTTAGAAGATATCCGCGATATCGCGAACGAAACAGTCGAAGAGAACCAGCACACGCTGAGAGGGAACTTTGCCTGAGACGGTTGACCAGAAATTTTCTGAACTTCAACGCCGCCGAGCCTACATAGCCGACCGTATCGTTGACGATGAAGTCCCCACCCCGGATAAGGTCTTCAACCCGCTTCTCGCCGATTTCGACGCGCTTCTCGACGAAATTCAGTACGACATCGAAACCCTCACTGGTCTCAGCGACGGCACCGATGACTTCTACGAACAGATCTGCAACGACCTCTGGGACGCTCACAGTAAGCTCCAGAAAGTCGAGAAGATCATATCCTACTACGAACTCCACACCGTTCAGGAAACGGACAGCACCGCCATTTTCGACAACGTCCGAACTGTCGTCGATGAACTTTGTCACCCGCTCAACATCAACTTCGATATCATCCCCATCCGCTGGAACCAGACAGCGCTCGTCCGGATCGTGCCGACGTCAGTGTATGGCCTCTGGCTCCCCCGCAACATTTCGACAGAGACGTTCACCGAGTTCGCTCCGTTGATCGGGCACGAAATCGGGCACGTCACGATGGACTATCGCGAGTACTACATGCCTGACACCGTGAACCAAGAGCGGAAACGGATTGCCAGCGAATTCGACAACCGCGAGGAAACCGTTGCAGATGCCCTTGTTGACTGGTACGAGGAACTCTACTGTGACACAATAGGAACCTTGACGTTTGGCCCTGCTTACGCGGTCAGCCTTACTCGACGGTTGTTCTCCGATAACCCATACAAACTGGCATACTCCATTGCCACAGAGCATCAACATCCACCGGACGCACTCCGATACCGGCACGTTATGAACATCCTCGACGACGAGTTCCCTGCCGACGTCCACCGTCTAGCCCACGAGCAGACCGAGACCTTCCGTCAGCACCTCGAACAACTGTCGTCCAAGAAAACCCACGCCTACGCCGACTGGTGGAACGACCGGTTTCTCGACGCTATCCACGACGACGCAAATCAGTTCGTCGCCTCAGACACCCATCAGCTCGCAACGGCACTTACTGAATCGGACGCAGACATGCCCGACACTATCGCCATGCGGGCACGCGTCAATCGAGCTCTCCTCGAAATGGCTTAGAACGGGAGATACCGTATCTCGTTACACTTCTCGAACATCTTCGCCAATTCCGTCGCCAGGTTCGTCGATATCGGCGGCCGCATATTCACGCTGCCCGGCGACCCCCAGTTTAGGAAAGATAACCGGAACACGTCGTTCGTCAGTGCTTCGATATTCCAGTCACAGTTCCCAGCCGCCAACCTGCAACTGGTGGCCCTAGGCGTACCTTGCCACACGTACGGATGGCCACCATTCACCACGATTCCGGTCCGACCACCGATCGTCGTATAGGCGCCTGTCGGCGCCTGCAGATCGTAGTCTGTGTCGAAGATGCGGTGGGGCGTGTCGGCATTAACCTCGACCACGCCCCACTGTACCGTCCCCGGAAGCATCCCCTCGTCTACTAGCTCAGGAATCAGCTCCCGAATCGCCGACTCTTCGCTGTTCTTCAGAATCCCGGACCGGTGGATTACGAAAGAGGACACTTCCCCGGTCTCCTGAACGGCCGCGTCGATTTGGCTGCGGAGCGCCGACTTGGTTTCGAATTCCGGGGCCGCCGTACTCCGGCCAGCGCTGAATCCGCTTGTCGTCTGCGTGATCACGTCTCCCGACTGTCCGTCCAGGGTGACGGCACCGATTGATGTTCGGTCGAACCCGTTCACATCGAACCCGATCACGATGTCCGTATGAAGCGGGTCGGCGAGAACGAACGGCCGGACACCCATCTTTGCAGCAAGCCCCATTGAGACATTGAACAGGCTGCTGTCGCGATAATCCGACAGTGCGGACGGGGTCAGATGCTGGACCGGTGCCCCGTTGACGTCGTTGACTAATGAATAGTACCGGTCGTTGGACTCGCCCTCTTCTAAGCCAGCGAGCAACCCGTCGATCTTGTCTCCCTGTTGGGCCACCCATTCATTCCAGACGGCCCGGTCCGTGTGCTCGATCGGGCCGACCGGTCCGGGAGCCGTGATCTGCGCATACTCCTGAAGATTTTCTTGAATGTCCTGATATGTCTGAGTCGGTGACTCTGGGTAGCTGCCCGGATACGCGAACGCGATATTGCGTTGGCCGCGCACCCGTTTCACTGGTCCATGCTCAGCTAACAACTGCTGCATCTCCTTCTCCCATTCCCACTTGTCCGGGAGGTCGCCTAGCGTCTGCGGATCGAACACATGGCCACCACCGAACTCGAGGTTGGGGTACTGGAACCGGTCGATATCCCCGGATAGTTCGTTGTCCCCCACGTCAAACTGCTGGCCGCCGACCTGAATGAACGACACGTCCCGAGCGAGCGCCTGGATCTCCTCCCATCGCTTGGACGGCGAAATAATCGCCGACTCGTTCAACACGTCATTGTTACCGGGAGTGCCGTAGAGCAGAGCTGGCGATACGGTGTATTCTTTCGGATTATTCGAATACGTGACCCCGCAAAGCGGATCTGATTCTTCGACATCGTCCGCCTGCGGTGCCGGGGAATCCGCATTGAGCTCATAGATCGTCGAACCGTACACGGTATCGTCCATCACCGTCCGGTCCTCGTAGATGGTTTCGAGTGTAGCGTAGCTGGTCCGCGAGCTGAACATGATGAACCGCTCGCCGGTGAGCTGCTCTTGCACCGTCTCGGCCCCGACTTGGTCGATCCAGTCTTTCAGCGATTTCCCAGATAGAAACTTGAACGTCGGGTCAAGGTACAGCTGAAACCCGTCCGCATATTCCACGGAGACCTTGTACCCGAGGTGCATATTGTAGCTGCCCTCTGATGAGTATGGAGTGTACTGGAATACCCGGTTATACTTTTCACCCCAGTAACCGCGGTGCTTGGTTAGGAAGTCTTGCAATCCGGTTTCGAGGGCTTTCGAGATTACCTCCGGATCCCAATCTGTATCGGAGGACCAAACCGTTGATTCGGTGAGGGTGAGCTGGCTGTCGCTGTTGTTAATCCGTTCTGGGGGATTGGTTACCCCGCAAGCTACGACCGACCATGAGTCGCCATCGTGGTAACGGACACCGATCCCACCGGTGTTGGAGGTTACGTCGTCTTCAAGCTGGTCGAGCCGGTTCCATGCTGGAGTTGTTGGCTGGGGAGAGATATCGTAGATTGCAACGTCAAACTTCGAGATATCGATGGGGAAAGCGTTCAGGTACCGGGTCATGGTTTATGGCTGTCTGTCTATTGTCAAAACCGTACCGGTAGTGCACCTTCCCAGAGATTCCTAACTATCCAGACGTAAGCAGATTTGGTGTTTACAGTTGTGACAAGCTCTGACTAGAGGAGAAAACTGCTACTGAACGGTCGGAGCGGATTCCAAGCCAGAAACAACCTTCACGATATCAGTCAGAGCGTCTCGTGAGAGAGGGTCGATCTCTTCACGGACGCCGTCAACGGTGTAGAAGATCGACGCCGAAATCTCGCGCTCAGGGTACAGCTCCCGAAGCACGTGATAGTAGACACTGAGTTGTTTTCGATACTCGGCTTCCGCGTGCCGACCACGGTCGGTCTTGTAGTCGACCACTTCGATGCGGTCGCCTCGAACGTGAACGAGATCGATAATCCCGGAGATCATCACACGAGTCCCGTCGACGTCCAGCGGAAGGTAGGCGTCCTCCTCGACGAGCAGGTCGCCCGACAGGCCGTCGAGAAACGACATCACGTGCTGTTTGTCGTCCCATCCGGGGTCGTCCCGATTCAGTTCTACATCATCGCCGCGTGCGTACGCTTCCGCAAAGTCGTGGACGTCGGTGCCGAACGCCTTCCCCATACCATCGTCGACGTCCTCGAAAACATCCTCACGCATCAGCGAATGTGGTGAGTGTCCGACCGGTCCCTCCGGTGTCGGTACCGTAATCAGCAACTCCGTCTGCTCGGTCTCGTCTACGGTGTCCGCATCAGGTTCAGTGTCCCACGCTTCGATTTCGACCGGGAGTTCTTCGAGGAACGTGTTCGGGTCCTCCCCGGCCGAGAAGATCACGTGGCTCTCGGCGCGCGTAATCGCCACGTAGAGCAGTCGGCGCTCCTCGTCGTACTCCCTGGGCAAACACCGGCGGAGGACGTCAGTCCGCCAGTCATCGTACACGTGGGGGAGGCCGTCAGCCTCGGCGTAGCGTTTCCGCTGTCGGAGTCCGACCGGATCCTGAAACGTGATCGTTCCATTCCCGCCGCCCGATGGCGGGAATCGCCCACTGTTCATGTTCGCGAGCACGACGATCGGATGTTCTAGCCCCTTCGCTGCGTGAATCGTCTGGACCGTCACTGAGTTTGCACCGGCGTTCGCGTGAACATCGTGGGTACTTCCCGCTTCGATGCCGCGCTCGATGAACCGGATAAGGTCTCCCCGAGTCAGTGTCGTCGCGGTGTGCACTGACTGAATCGTGTGGAGAACGACGTCGGCCGTAGCACCGTCGTACCCGTAACGCGAGAAGACGCGTTCGGCCACCCCGCCGAGCGTCTCCAGTTCTGCCAGCTTCTCGCGGAACGAGCGCATGTTCTCGGGATACGCCTCGGTCTCTAGGACGTGCTTGATCTCATCGAGTGTGTAGCCTGCTTGCTCGAGGACGACCGACCAGCCGCGGTCGGTGTCGGATTCGAGGATGCGGAGCCACGCTAGCAGTAACTTCGCCTGAGGCGTGCGGAACAGCTCGATCCCGCCCTCGTACGCCATCGGCAATCCGTACTCCTCGGCGGTCTGCAGCAGGTCGCGGCCGAACTCTCGTGTTCGCGTGAGAACTGCGACGTCTCGATACTCGGGCGTCCGAAGCGACCCGTCATCGGCCTCAACCTGGTAGGCGTCGTTGCCGACGATATCCTGAATCTTCGCGACCAACGACTCGTGTTCCTCCGGGCCCGCGATCGCTTCGATCTGGGTGTTCTCGTGTTCGGTGTTGGTCGAGAGTGAAACGATTCGATCCTGGATGGCCTCGACATCGACGTTGTCCCGGTTCGCCGCCGGAACGAGTAGCCCGTGCTCCGAGAAGTCAAGGATCTCCTGGGTGGAGCGGTAGTTCTCGATAAGCTCGATGGTGTGAATCGGCCGGGTGTCGAAGGTGACCCGTTCGTGGTCGGCGTTCAGTTCGTCGACGAACCGATTGAGCCGGTCCTCGAAGGCAGTGATGTTCTCCACTTCGGCGTACTGGAAGCCGTAGATGCTCTGCTTCCAGTCACCGACGACACAGAGGTTGTTTGTCCCCGCGAGCAGCAGCGTCAGCTTGAACTGAATCTCGCTGGAGTCCTGGAACTCGTCAACCATCGCGTAGTCGAACGCAATGGATTCACGAAGCGCGTGGTCCTCACAGAGCAGGACGAACGCGAACAGTTGGAGGAACCCGAAGTTGAGGTAGTTCCGGCCGAGCGCGAATTCGAGATACTCGTAGTAGACGTCGTGAACGAATGCCTTGAGTCCCTCGCGGTCAGCGTCGAACACCATCCGAGCGACAGCATCGGGGACACTCTTCGTGCCCTGCCCACGAATCTCGGCCTTTTCAGGGGCGTCTGGAAGGTAACACTTGTTCTTCCCATAGCGATTGAGCTTCGAGCGAAGCCGTGACTGCTTGCTTCCGCCATTCTGTGGCTCATTTACCTCGTCGAACAGCGATTTGAACGCCTCAAAGTCGCCGTCGAGATACCGTTCGCCGTTCCGATACCAGCCGTCGGCTGTCGGGAATACACCCTTCGAGGCGAGTTGCGAGATGAGTCCGAGGAGTTCGGTCGGGTCCGAGACGATGCGGAAGTAGTCATCGTACTCGGGGTGGTCGTCGCTGAACCGGTCGATGAACTCCCCGAACAGGGCTTCCTCGACGAGGTCGTCCTCGACGATCCGCGTCGAGCCCGTGATGCGGTCGTCGATCCCGAGGTGCGTCGGCGCGGCATAGCCGTGCTCCTGGAGGAGATCGTGGCAGAGCGAGTGGAACGTCTGGATCGGCGCGTCCGCGAGATCGCGCATTCCGTACTCGCAGTGGCCGACGATCCGGTCTTTCATCTCGGTTGCAGCGTTGTTCGTGAACGTCACCAGCAGCACGTCCTCAGGGGCGACATCGTCCTCGTCGACGATGTTCGCATAGCGGCGCGTGATGGTGAACGTCTTCCCCGTGCCTGCGCCGGCGTCAACGAGGTATAAGCCGTCGGTGCTGTCGATGAGGTCCTGCTGTTGAGGGTTGGGGTCAGTCATGGTCAAGAAGGAGGTCGCGGTTGTCCACGCGACGGTAGTTCGGTTCACCGGCGAGTCCGTTCACAGGGAAGCGTTCTTCGCCAGCACGTCGGTGGTTAAGTTCCGTCATACGCTCGGTGACGAACGTCTCGAAGGCGTCGAGATCCTCTTCGAAGTAGTTCTGACTCCGAACTCGTGCCAGCTGACGAAGCAGCTGTTTACAGCCCGACGAGACGTATTTGTACTCGCCGACACACTCCTGGAGTCGAGTTTGCATCGCCTGCCCGAACTCGGAGTCGATGAGTTCGTCACTATCGCGTGTCGCCGGTAGCGGGACCGACTCGAACGCAGCTTGATAATCAGTATACTCAATCTTCGAGAGCGTCTTCTGGCAATTCTTCGCTCCGTCATCGCGGAGCTTCTCGAACGTCGCTCGCGACCGGGCGTGCTCCTCGAACTGGGTCGGATGATACTCAACGGTCGTCAGCGTCTCATCTAAGTCCGCCTCGCCGGCGACGACGTCGTCGAGCGTCTCGAGAAAGTGGAAGAACGTGAACTGTAGGCGCTCGCCCGGGCGCTCACTTCGGCGGTGGGCGAGATAGAGAAGTGCCTGGAAGTTCGGCGTATCGCTTGGTGGATCGAGCGCGGAGTTCTTGACGACGCGAGACGCTCGTTTCCGACTCCCACTCTTGTAGTCGAGGAGGTGAGTCGGACCATGAACGAGGTCGATCTTACCCTTCAGTCCGAGATCCTCGTTCTCGAACCAGCGCTCCGTGAACGGCGAGTCGACGTCTCTGTCAAAATGGGCCGCGAAGAAATTCTGCCCCCACCCGCTGTTCGGAGTGAGCAGGTCGTCGCCTTCCGGGGTGCGTTCGTCGAGCAGCTCGACGATGGTTTCGAGCCCGATCCGGTACTTGGTACGGCGCGTTGGACGGTCGACGCGGCGAACGAACGATTCCGCCTCCTCAAGCATTACGTCGACGAGGTCTTCGATGGTCTCCTCGTCGATCAGGTCGGGATGGTTGACGTAGAACTCGGCGAAGTCATGGAAGAGATTCCCCTCCTTGAAGTAGTCCTTATCGGGGCCGTCGACGAGCCGACTGAAGAGGTAGTCACGGGGGCTGTTGACGTACGTACTCAGACTGGACTGGCTGACGGTGTCGATTTGCTTCGGTGAGACGTCGAGCGATTCCTTCTCGAACCCATCCTGGGTCGCACTGAAGGTCCGTCCGTGAGTCACCGTGTCGAGATCGCCGAACCCTTCGAAGTCATCATCGAAGAGGTCCTCGAAGTAGAGACACGGCGTTGCGGGTGAGCCGCCGATCGTGTCCTGAACGAGGTAATACTGTTCGATGCCGTTCTGGAGGAGGAGCTGAAACTGCGTCAGGTTCCGACTGAATTCAGCGTCACGGTCAACCCACGGACGACGTGGTGGCGAGTGAGTCCACGCTTCGTCGAGGCCGAGGTAGAATACGACGGGACGGTCCACATAGGCTGCTGACTTCGCGTCGGCCAGGAGAACCCCTTCGTCTTCGCGGTCGACGGGGACTTCGTAGCTCTGGAGGTAGTATTCGAGCCGATCAATTCCCTGTCTAGTGATGTCGTCGGTAGCGATCCCGAGCGCTTCGAGTTCATCTCGGAACGCATCGAGGCTGATCCCGGCCTGTCGTTCATATGCAGTAAGTGCTCCAGCGAACGTTGTCTCGCCGATCTCCGCGCTGAACTCCTGGAACCACGTGAGACTGTCGGCGTCGACATCCTGTAGCCGCTTATCGTCGTACTCAACGTCGACGGCGATTCCGAGGCTGGAGAGGACTGAACGAATGGTCTTCACGCGCGTCTCCGTCCCGCGAGTAGCGGCGCGAAGGAACTGGACGAATCCGCGGTGGTGCTGTTCGTCAGCGAACCCAGGGCCACCAATAAACGGAATATCGGCGGCTTCGAGCGCGCTCGGAACCAGCGTCGCATACTCACTACCGCGATCCGCGACGACCGCGACGTCCTCCGCATTGTCGGCGGAGACGATGCCTAGCACAGCATCGACGATTGCTGTACTTGAGTCGAAAATGTGGAACGGCGGTCGGTCGAATGCGGCATCGGTGAATGGATCGAACGTATCGTACTGCGTGGGGAGAATCGATCGTTCGAGGGTCGTGAGTTGGTCGTGGCCGACGACGGCGACGTCTTTGCTGTCGTTGATTTGGTACTCGTCGAGTCGCCGGGAGGTCGTATCGAGCGTTGAGAGCTGTTCGACGGTGGTCTCCGTCGCGGATTCGGCGTAGGCGTCGTAGTCGAGAACGGCATCGACGCGTCCCTGGTGCTCCCAGCATTGGAGCGTGTTGCCGATCGCGTAGGCAGCCTGCTTCCACTCGAGGTCGGTAGTCGTAACGAGTTCGAGAAAGGCGCTCCGGTCCTCGGCGCGTTCGCGACGACCTGCTGCGAGT
The DNA here is from genome assembly GCF_036689885.1 of Haladaptatus sp. CMSO5. Taxonomy (NCBI): domain Archaea; kingdom Methanobacteriati; phylum Methanobacteriota; class Halobacteria; order Halobacteriales; family Haladaptataceae; genus Haladaptatus; species Haladaptatus sp. CMSO5. The sequence goes on along the minus strand of NZ_JBAHVW010000003.1, from coordinate 114,238 downwards.
CGACGTGGCGTGATGGCAAATATACCGAGATGAGCTCGGTCAAGACGTCGGTTCAGGCCACTGGCAAGTGGCGCATCAGGAACGATGACGAGGTCATAGTCTCGGACTTCGTCGTAGAGAGAGTCAAGTGGTTTCGCCCGCGTAACTGGCACGGCAACAACAACTCAGCCAATAATTCATATAATTATCGCCAAGTGTGTATTTGATAGCGGTCACTTGGTATCGATGAGAAAGAAGTCGCCGGCTAAGACATCAATCCCCTTCATATACGGAGAAGTGGGTCGAAAAGCGCAGGACAGTCGTAATCGAAGGCCACCGTTTAACCAACAAAAATAAGCCTTCGAGACCCATCTGTTGGTTAAAGTGCTCCCATGTCGTACTCAGAACCAGCGACCCCACCAGAGGTTCCCGGAGAAGTAGCGTCCTCACTCGAGAAGTGTACTACGGAAACGCTCCGGTCTATCGCCAAGTATGCTGATGCACTCGCGGAGTATCGAGAGCGAGAGGCACGGTTGAACGAAGCTGATGATGAAGACGATCCTCAAGAACGGCCTGAGGATTTGCCTGAAAACGTCCCTACCAAAGCCACACTGACTGAGAAGGTGATCAACGGGAATCGGTATTACTACTGGCAGTGGAGAGAGGGTGACAAAATCAAGTCGAAGTATAAGGGGCCGGTAAGTCAGACCGAATGATTAACCAACGAAGCCGATATTGTGCGCGGGTTGTTGGTTAAAGTGGTGGCACCGTGTTGTCGGCCGAAGTAGGCCAAAGACGACCATACCTTAATCTTAAGATTAATCTTCAACTTAGATTTAAGTCGGAGCAGTATGATAAGCCACTATGAGCGATCAATTCACTGACGCCCTTGACCAAACGGAGGAGGCACAAGCGGCGTACGCGAAACAGCTGGGGATCAAGCCAGATCGGATTCCCTTCACTGCCGAAACCCTTCCGAACGCCAGTATCGCCGTGCGAGTCAATCAAGATCTGCTCAATGAAGTAGCGAGCCATATACTCAATCGTGCTGGCCACATCTCGATCATCGACGAACGTGGTGCTGGCAAATCTCACTTCCGTGACCTGGTGTACGATGCGCTCTCGGACGGCCCGCGAAGTGACGAGTTCCGTGTAGCCAGAATCCGTGAAGTCGAGTCAATCACTACACGTCGATTCTACATACGGTTACTCGATGAACTCAGTTCGTTTGACGACCTCGACGTCCCCGACTCATATCCACATGCAACGGACGAAGTACGAGAGATTGTAGAGGACGTTGCTGACCAGCTCGAAGCACAGGACATTGCATGCATCATCCAGGTCGACCAACTCGAGGACGCAGCCAGGAACACTCGAACCTTCGAACAACTGCTCGCGGCGTTACAGAGCGTCGGTGACCTCGGCGAGAGCGAACCCGTATTCGTCCTCTTCTTGTTCGGGACGGAGCGCGCAGGGAATCGTATCGATGAGCTGCGTGAAACGCTGAGTTCTCGACTCGTCGCGAAGGATCGAACACTCGAACGGTTTGAGTTCGCAGAGACAGAGGAGCTCATCGCTCGCTGGTTAGCCTGGGCACGCGAGGAAGAGTATGACGGTGGGTATCCCTCCGACCCGTACACAGCGAGCGCGATCGATACTATCGTCGAGTACAGTGATGGAACCCCACGGAACACCCGGCAAAAATGCTATCATGCATTCCGCGCGGGGGCACAGCAATTTGCTGCCGAAGACGTCGTCGAAATCCGTGACGAGACGTTGGACACATACCTTTAAGATTAAGCTTAAGAATTAGCAAACATGAGCAGCGACAATCCGTTCGGTGAGGCGATGGACGACGCCTCCGAGGAGAAACAGCGTGAGGAACGGCGAGAGGCATCCGAATTCGACCTCGATCCCTATTACAACGCGCTGAACACGGGTGTGAAAGACCACACTATCGGCGTGTCAGTGAGTGAAGAGATGCATCAGTTCTGGCGAGAACTCCAGGACACGGATGACGTGGACATCAATCCAGCTCAGTCCATTCGCAACCACCTCGAGAACCTAGCGCACCGTCATCCCGACGTATTCGAGCGGGCGATGCGCAAACTCGAAATCGATCGCGAGATGTGAGCCACTTCTTTAACCAACGAAACAGGTGAGGGACGGCTGTCTGTTGGTTAAGGGAGGTTGCTCTGTATCAAAGACACGAGAGTCGTACGCAGCGATGTTGCAGTGGTGTAGATTCCGTTGCTCGTATTCTGATTGACTGAATCTGGAGGCACACCCCTATCGACTTGTTTTCCGAAAACCACGTGCAGACACAGAGTCACCCCTATCGATTTGTTCGTGACGGATGCGCCCAAGGGGATTCTGACTCACGCGAAAGAATACCTCTGAGATAGACGTGAAGCTGCGAACGAGAAGATCTCAGTTGAGAGCTGAATCTGCATCGTGGAGCACTGACTCGGGAACCACTCTCTCACCCCTATCGATTTGTTCCCGTACGAAAGAGCACCACAGGACGAGCTTTGGCCCGATGAAAGTAATCAGAGATCTCACGATTGGTGGCCAATGGTGTAATCCCCCTCGTTTAAGTCACTATTTTACCGATTTTTGGGAGACGGCGTTGATATCGAACAAATCGATAGGGGAGACCGGACGAATTTAGAATGGCGTCCAAGGACTTGTATTGCGGGAATCGAGACCGTTCGTATCCACACTAAAGACACCTGTTTAAGTAAAGTACACGTGAGAAAATCGGACGGTTTCGACGAGTTAGAACAAATCGATAGGGGTGTGTCTACTCTAGCTAGGCTAGTCTAGAACTAGAAGAAAGAAGAAGAGATAGAGAGAACAACAACCAATTCAATGAAATACTCGGTCTAGAGGTAGTGACAACGCAATCGGAATCGAGTCACCCCCACCCCTCCTTTGTGGTTGGAACAAATCGATAGGGGTGAGAGGGTGTTCTTCATTTCTCACGATATCGTGCTACGAAATCCTTCCGAACAAATCGTCGGAGGTCTACGAGCAAACCGCTGAAACTCTCCTATTCTCTACCTCTGAGCCTCGTAGAGGGAGAAAAGAAATCGACAGGGGAATCTTTTAGTATCCTGATAGAGAGGGATGGGATATGCCCACGGATCCTGGTCCCGAGGAATCATCTGAGTCCACGGGTTCTATTAAAGATCTCATCCTCGAGCAGGAAGAAGCCGCGAGTCTCATCAAGAACCGATCTCTTCTCGAACCGAACGAAATCGTCGACGAAGAACGTATCGTCGGTCGCGACTCCCAGCTCACCGACATCACCCAGCACCTTCGAGTCGCGATTAGCAATGAACGCCCACCAAACCTCTTTCTCTACGGGCCGTCAGGGACTGGAAAGTCGCTCATCATCAATGCCGTCTGTTCGAACATCCTCGAACTCTGTGAAAGCCGTGACATCAGATTCGGCGTAATCCAGATGAACTGCCAGAACGTCGGGACTCTCGGTTCTGCCGTTTACGAGCTAGCCCGAAAAGTCGCGAACGACGTCGGAGCGACCGTTGAGGTTCCAGAACACGGCATCCCGAACAAGAAGAAATGGCGAGAACTCTACCGCCTGATTAACGAACACTACGACACTGTCGTGTTCATCCTCGACGAACTCGATATGCTCATCGGTCGCCGAGACATGGAGGAACCTGCCTTCTCCCGTCTTCTGTACCAGCTTTCTCGCGCTGGGAGTACGGACGAGATTACCGCCCAGGTCTCTGTGACCGCTATCACCAACGACACGAAGATGATGGAGAACGTTGGCAGTCGAGCACTCAGCTCGTTCACGCCGGAGGACGTCCACTTCAGCGACTATGATGCCAACCAGCTCCGAGAAATTCTCTGGGCACGGGAAGATGCCTTCCACGATGGCGCACTCAGTAACGACGTGATCCCACTGGCTGCAGCATTCGCCGCCCAAACGAACGGGGACGCACGGAAGGCGATCGATCTGATGCGGACTGCAGGCTCAATCGCCGAGAAAGCAAACGCGGACCAGGTTCGTGAAGAGCACATTCGAGAAGCCCAAGACAAGGTCGAGAAGAACCGCGTTCTGGAGGTAACTCGTGGAATTAGTACCCAGAAGAAGCTCTGTCTCTTTGCGACTGCTGCCGTTGCCCGGGAGACCGGAGGGGCAGCGAAAAGTCCGCTCGGGTATCGAGTGTATCAGTATCTGACGGGGACGCTTGATGCAGATCAGTATCACCAGGAGACGTACGTGAACAAGATGAAGGAACTCACGACGTATTCGTTGGTCGAGACAGAGCGGAAGAGTCAGGGTCCGCACTCGGGAAGCTACCTCGAGTTCACGTTTGGGGAGAACCCGAACACGATTATCGAGACGCTTCGAGAAGATTCGCGACTGAAGGATGTCCACGTGGATGAACTACGGGCGGTGGTGCGGGCTCAGATCAATCAGTAGCTCATATTTGGAACAAATCGATAGGGGCGAGGGTGCTGCGGTCTAGCTCCCTCGACACCGATAACAAGTCGATAGGGGTGTGTCTCTTGGGTATGGTGGTCTCTCTCACAACAAATCGATAGAGGTGTGTCCCTTCCGAATCCAGAATTCTGGATGACCGTCGCCTAATGAAAACCAGATATAAGTAGGTGTCTGGAATTTATGTTGCCAAATCTCACGAAGTAACTCTCGGAGCAAACAGTGAGTGAAATTTGCACTTCAAAGCCCTTAACGCTCAATTTCGATCCATTAGCGTCTCTTCTTGGCCATCTTCTTACGAGGAGGGAATTCGACACCTGCTGAACTAACCACGTTCTAACACTCAATCTGAATGCCAGCCGCCATCTTTAACTTACGTTAATTCTTACGTTTTAGTGGATGAGAGCTGACTTCGATATGGAGCGAGGCGGGCCACTTCACGAAGCTGTGAAGCAATACGCCCGCGACCACGGGATACGTCACTCTCGAGCGTACCCCGAACTCCTCCGCAAAGCACTCGAATCCGAAGGCTACGATGTCAACGACTCAGACAGCGTCTAAGACCCTGGAAGCCACGCTCGCACCGCCCACACGGTGCAAAGAGCAACGTCTCCAGCAAACGCTGTCTGAATACCGAGACGCACTCGAAGACGCCTTCGAGCAACACTGTACGACGATGAGTGCCACGAACGACGTGGTGACGCCGTACAACCTTCCCTACCAAGCGAAAGACGCTCTCAAATCCTACGTTCCCAAACTCCACAACACGTACAACGCCAAAGAGTTGGACGAGGAACACCCACTCCGGTTCGTCAACCGAGCTGGGAAGTTCGACCACGACTCTTCGCGTGAGTATGAAATTTGTTGGAACGTTCCGCAACCCGGTCGCGGAACCAACTTCTGGATACCACTCCGACTGAACCCCGACCAAGAGGAGTTGTGGGAGGGCCTCCTCGATGAGGAGTCAAGTACGAAAGTGGGCGAACTTCGCTTGCAGAAACACCGAACGACGTGGATGCTCCACGTCACCGTCGAATACGAGATCGAGGACACGGCCGAGTTGCCCGAGAACCCGACTCGGGTGGGGTTCGATATTGGCGAGTCGATGTTGGTCACGGGCTGTGCCCTCCAACACGACACGCCCACCAAACCACTGTTAGTCAGCGGGAAAGAAGCCAAACGAATCCGCAAGGAGATGTTCACGACGCTCAAGCGCCTGCAAGAACGAGACGCTTCTGAGTGGCGCGTCGAAGAACGCTTCTCGTACTACCAGAACCGGCTCACGGACATCATCGAGAAGGCGTCTCGGGAGTCTGTGGAGTACGCTCAACAGTTCGAGAATCCCGTCATCGTGATGGAGGACTTGGCGTACATCCGTGAGTCGCTGGACTACGGGACATACATGAACCGACGCCTGCACTCGTGGGCGTTCGCTCGGTTGCAGGGGCGTATCGACGATAAGGCGAAGGACGCGGGTATTCCGGTTCGATACGTTCACCCGCAGTACACCTCGCAGACGTGCCACTCGTGCAAGCACATCGGGTATCGACCTCGGCAAGCCGAGTTCACGTGCAAGAACTCGGAGTGCCACGTCTCGACGTTCCAAGCAGATATTAACGCGAGTGCGAACATCGCACAGCGCGTAGACCCGTGGGGAGAGAGGCTGCCGTGGAAACAGGCAGGCGATGACTCGCCACAGGACGGGAGCCGTTGTGACACGGCCACGACTCAGTGTGAGCAGAGCGAGACACCCTCGCAGATGACACTTACACCGTTCCAAGAGTCAGAACCCACTGCCAGCGACGACTAACTGGCATTCCCACCGTGTGGGAAGCCCTGTCGATTACGACGGGGAGGATGTCACGCAAGCGTTTATACGCTGGAAGAGTCAAGATTAGATTGACCAATGAGTCTTGATGAGGCGGTTGACGAAGCGCTCGCGACGTACAATATGTCGCGCAGCGAAGAGGCCGAGGAAACGGGCCGAACAGTCGCCACGCTCCAAGACTAACAGCGCCGCTTAGTCGAGGTTCCGAATCTTTTCAGCAAACTCTGCTTTCGATAGCCCCGGCGTTTCCTTCAGCTCCGGATAGCCTGCGCGTTCGACGGCCTCCTCGACGAACTCGATCCAGAGGTTTTCGTGCTGCTCCGCGTAGACGACCTTCGCCTCGCTCGGGTACATATCCAGCTCGTATGCAGTCAGGTCGATTTCGACCGCGTGTTTCCGCTCAAGAGTTCTCGCGCCGAAGCGGTACAGGTGCGTCAACTACCCCACCCTACTTCGCTCACCTTGACGGGGTCGCTCGTGGAGGGTGGGGCTTGTCCATGAACTCGGCCTCGAACCCATCAGGGTGGGCGGTGAACCCGCCGCTCGGCGTCACAGTTCCAGACTTCAGGGCAAGCTGACTGTTGCCCGTCCGCCGAGACGACTGTTGGCCTCGACGGACGTACCGCATACCGATGTTCTTTGCTGCGTTGTAGTCCGCATTCGCTTCCGACTCACACTTCACGCATCGGAAGTCGTTTCGAGTCGGGCGATTCTCGTCAGCCGTGAATCCACACTCGGCGCACCGCTTCGAGGTGTACGCCGAACCCACCTGTTTCACCGAGATACCTTCCGATTCGGCTTTGTACTCCACCTGCTCGTACAGCGTTCGGAACGCCCACTTGTGTCCCCACGACGCGCCCGTTCGGTCGCGGATATGAGTTAAGTCCTCGAACGCTATCACGTCGCACTCGTACCGGAGTGCTTCCGCGATAATAGCGTTCGACGCTCGGTGGAGAACGTCACGGACGTATCGTAGCTCACGACCACTTGACTGTTCGAGCGTCCGATGGGCACTTCGCGTCCCGGTCTGCTGGAGTCCGGTGCGTACTTTCTCGAACTCGCGGAGGTCGTGGGTTAACTCCCGCCCGCGAAAGAAGTGGGCGGTGCTTGTGACGGCGAGGTTTTCGATACCGAGGTCCACCCCGAGAACCGTTCCGTCCTCGGCGGTGGTCCGTTCAGTGTCGTTCTTGGCTCGGCGGAAGCCGATGTGCAAGAAGTAGTTGCCGTCACGGGCGGTGAGCGTACTTTCCGTAACACTCCACGTGTCTGTCTCAAGGTACTGCCGTTGGTAGCCATCGTCGGCGTCGGGCAGAGCAAGGTCACACCGGACGCGACTCTGCGTTGTGGAGAGAGACACTGTATCGTCATCAAACAGCGTCATGGTCCGGGTATCGTACTTCACCGTGGGTGCAGTGAAAGTCGGCTTGCTGACCTTCTTGCCTTTCGAGCGGCGTTCCATGCAGCCGGTGATAGCTTGGGCGGCTTGGTGGGTGGCGAGAATCGCGTGCTGACTACCGAGGCCGGTGTTTTCGCGCACATCGTCGTAGGCGAGGGGCTGTACGTCGCTTTTGGCGTTGCACGTGCCCCACGCCATGTCGGTGGCGAGTTGGCAACCACGCTTCCACTCAGAGATGGTATCTTCGAGGAGGTTGCGTTGCTCGTCCGTAACCTCGAGACGAGTGATTGCCGTCCGACGCACGTAGTCGTCTGCCACAGTTTCAATGTAGACGTGCGGCTACTTATAATGGGGGTATTTGTGACCTATACGAACACGCTCCTCCCCTCCCTACTGGCTCCCGTCGGTTGGTCCTTGAGGAAGGGGACTCCGCGATACCGCATCAGTTGAACAGGACGTTCTTCCGCCGAACGGTCAACAGCCGCTTCGATTCGTTGATGTACTCGTTCACCCACTCCCGCCAGTCGTACGATTCTGGGTCGACTTCGACGGACGTTTCCGGCATCGAGAAGTCAGGGTTCAGACGTCGGAGGTAGAACTGGACCAGTGCGACAGCAGTCCGGTGGTTGGCGTTTGGAAGTGCGTGTTTCAGAATCAGGTTTGAGGCAAGCCGACCTGCAACGGCTGTTGCTGAGCCCTCCCACGACGTCCGATCGAGCACATCCGGGAACGCGTCGACGTCGATCTTCTTGTATGCCTCGACAGGAACGCCTTCTTCTTCCTCGTTCTGAGCGATGAGGGCACGGTAGATCTCGAGTAGTCGAACGACGATGGTGCTGTTGTCCTCGTTCATCTTCGCGAGTGACGCTTTGAGATCGACTTCGATCTCACGAACGGGGCCACCACCGACGCGGGACGTGTAGACGACGTAGAACGCTTCATCGATATCGTAGGACTGGACCTTCACGGCGACGTCGTCGTCGTAGCCGACGATCTGCGAGACGACTTCGGCAGGGTCCGGATGCACGAAGCCAAGAGAAAACTGCTTGTCACCGGGATGGTGGTAGTAGACGTGGCCCATCTTCGTACACAGTACTCGTCTGCCGCTTATTAATCAAGTACACGAGCCGATTATCTCGCCGTGTGCTATTCTTTCTCGATTCGGAGGAAGTTCAGCATACACTCCTGCGGAAGGATTCCCCCGTGGTAGTAGCGGGCATCGGTAAGCCCGCTTTTGCTGTTGTACTGCCGAGGCTTGGCGAGAAGTCGAACTGACGTTTTCAGATATTCTGCTCCGGGCGTCTGGCCCGTGACTCGAACGCCTGTTCCGGCGTCCTCGATGTCGTCTCCAGCGATTCGCCGATATTTGACCTCGCTACATTGGTAAGGCAGAAAAATAGTAAGGAAGACAGTAGTCCGTATCAAACACCCCTACACTTGCAGAGGTCGAAGCATTGCTGATCGGGACAGCGTACGTTGCGTACCCAGAACATCTTCCTCGAGTACGAACCGATAATCGCTTAGGATCACTTCGAGAGAGCGTTTCGGTCGCTTGTCGAGGACCCCCAACAATCGCAGTGAGTCCGTCGATTTTGTTTAGCAGGTCCTCAACGAGGAGCTGTGATAATCAGCTGCACGGATTATTGGGGAAACTGCCGTCATGTGAGTCTTCCTGATCGCAACCTGCATTGGGGCGCATTTGTGAATGTCACTCAGGTATCACGGCCGGCGGGTGAGTAGGGCCGTAATCGATCATCTCCCAGTTGGCTCGCTATGCGCGTCACTTTTCGGTCGATCTCGTCGATCTGCTGTGTCGTGATCAGCGCGTAATTTTCTCGGTCCTTCTCTGTCGTTGCGACCTCGTAGAAGAATCGGTTAAAGTCGGTCACTAAATCCCCTTTTCCTTGGTACTCGTACAGTTCTCGCTTCACCTTAAATAACGCAACCAACGCTTCTAAGGTCATAAACCCGTGCGTCGTCGTCACCGCGTCATCGGTGAAGACATCAAAGTGTGATCGAATACTGTCCGCCATGGACCGGAACTTATCCTCGTTGAAATGCTGGGAGATGAGGATATGAGCGTCCAATTGCTTGTTGCCCGTCTTGACTTTCAGTCGCTCCCAGTCGTTATCGTGCAGAATATATCTCGTTGCCTGATCCTCTTCGGCGGGAGTGAAGTTGTAGCCCTTTTTCTCGTACGATAGCTTTGCATCGAAGGAGAGCACATGGTCTTTGTCCCGGTTAGGCTGGGGAAAGATCATGGCTCCATCCGATTCACGTTTGTTCTGCTTCCCCCACCGTTCAGACCGGTTGAAAACTGACTTGATCAGATAAAACACTTGTTTCTCGAAATAATTCCCTGATCCGAAGTAGTTCTTGAGCCGCTCTTCGTTTTCGCTGATCGAGTCGATTTCGTCAGTGATCGCTAGATACTTTTCCGCAATAGTGCTCGCTCCGCGTGACTGCGCAGCGATCCGATCTTGCACACCGGTCACGGCACTATATATCGCGGAGCCAACGAGGGCATCGGTGTCCATTTGCTCGTTGAAGAGCAGATCGTACAGGGTCAGGCTCCCGAATCCTGTGAACTGCCGACCCGCAGATTTTCCATACGTTACATAGACGCTTTCCAGCAGATAATCATTGAACCGCTGGAGCCGTGCACCACTCCCGGTTGGAGCAAAATACACTTGACGTCTGCTGATTAGATCTGCATCCCCTCTATCGCGATGGATCTTCACATCCGCCTCGGCAACGCGTTCTTCGGTTAGTTCTCGAGTGGTGGTCTCATACGAGAGGAAGGCGACGCGACCGTGGCTTGGTGAGACCTTTTTCAGGGCATAGTTAATTTTTGTCGCAATCGCATTGTCCTCGACTTTCGTCCTTGTGGCGCGAACGTCTGAGAACTGGTCCTCTCCACAGTCCTCGCATTCTTCTGCATCGGGATTGGCTTCATAGCCGCATTCGAGGCATGTCTTCTCCTCAACGAGTTCCAATTCATCGCAATCGTCTGTTTTCAGCACGTCGTCGACAAACTCTCGAATCTCGTCAGGAAGCTTATCGTAGAACAACTGGTAAGCGTCGTAGTCCTCACTGAGGATCTGATTCAATAAGTAACGCTCATCCGCGTTGCCGTATTCATAAATGGTGTCGAACTCTATGTCGGCGATGGTTGCAAACCGGCGTTCAAACCGTTCCCGTTCTTCATCCGTCTTCCGTGTGGCCTCGGAATTGAAGAGGAATCCGTCGCGTCGATGGGTCAGTTTGATTTTGTGGCGGCCTCCATAGACGACGTCTTCGACGCGAAACGAGCTGAGACCGGACATCCCACCTGCCGGTAGATATCCTGAGTCATGGAGTTCATACAAGTCGTCTTCCAGCCCCTTGCTATTTTTAAGACTAAGGTTGGGCCGTGATGGGAGTGCTGAGTCCGTATAATTCGTCTCGATGATCTTGAAATGTTCCCGGAAGGTGGTTTCTTGTTCAGTCAGTGCTTTATGAACGCGATTCGACACGGACTCTTGCTTCCGGTTCGGTTCTACCGGTTCGGCGGTTGTGTTCGCCCATACCCGGTCAATGACCTTTGACCGACTTTTGTTGGATCCTCTCACGACAAACCGGCCGTCATCGCGCTTCTTGACGATGACCGGCTCGGTTTTCAAAAGCTTCCGGGCGGTTACTTCGCTGTCTCGAACCTCTTTATCGATGGCACTGTTCCCCGGCCAGAGGATATCATAGTCATCATTGACCTCTTCCCGTACAACCGTCCCATCGGAGGAAAGCTGTGATAGAACGGACTCAATCTGGTCACAGTCGAACTTAGCTTGTTTTTGTTTGAGCGACCATTGGTGGTCCACGTAAAGGGACCGAAGCTCCTGTCGAACTTTGGCGTCAGCCTTAGCCTGCACCGTGGACACAAATATTGAGACAGTCTCGTGCTCCCCCTCAATGGTTTTCTTCTTACCCTTGGCAAATTCGTGCAACAACGCTTCGGCGACCGTTTCGGGCCCATCGGTCGCTCTATCGTCTTCCTCGTTATCTGTATCGTCGTCATCGTCTGGCTGCTCTGATTCAAATTCTTCTTTCACTTCCTCCCAGTCAACATCTAGTTTATACCAGAACTCTTCATTAGAAAATATCTCGCCCTTCTCATTACTTTCATCAGAAACATCCGTCGCCATTGATTACCGGAACATGATATTGGGAGATAATAAACCTGCGTGAGTGTTAAGACAGCGTGACGGCGGGAAGAAAGCCAGGAATCGGTCCGTGTTCGCGTCAGATGTTGTCGAGATCCGGCCGCCGATACTCCGTCTATCCTGTTTGGTCCAGAGGATCATAGTGCTCGTCGAGGATCCCCCTCGGCATCCATCTAGTCTAAGTAAAGGTTATAACATTCCGGTCAGGTGATGTGAGTATTCAATGACTCAGAAAACAATCGGACAAAACACTGGCCAATCTGGCCGGGTGAACTTGTCCGGCCCTGAGCTCAACAAGTTCGTCGCTGACGTCGGAGACCCCATTAAGGTTGATGTCGCTGAGTCCAAGGACATCGCTCACGCGATAATTGACAACAGCACGCACGGAGAGTTCGTAATCGTGTCTAAACCCACAACTGAGGGGGATTCCAATGAGTAGCAGCGAGTATCCTGACCTCTTCGAAGCTTGTACTCCACGAGACGACGTCCTCGATGGAACGCTCCAAGAGGATCAGTTCGCCGCAAGTCTAGCGACAGTTGCCCACTCAGTCGAAGACGCTGCGCCGGTTTACCGAGATGCAACACAGTTCTTCGACATGACGTATCCCACTGATGGGTTGCGAACACTGCTGACCAACCTCTCCGGTCGATTCCTTGCCGGTGGTGGATACGACGACGGAGGCTACTCAAGCAGTATCTTGTGTTTAGACACCCGTTTCGGTGGCGGGAAGACACACGATCTCATCGCCTCCTACCATCTGGCGACAAGTCCGACCGAAATTGACAACCTCAACCGCCACCTCGTGAGTACGGCGAATGAGTTAAGCGACGCGTATCTCGATGCTGTTCAGGATGGTTTGTCGGTCGATACTGCAGTGTTCGTCGGTGGGCACGTCGACGCCAGGAACGCTCGGAGTGACCGCAGCGATCCGAACGCCCCGAACACCCGTACGATGTGGGGCGAAATCGCATACCAGCTATACGGCCTCGAAGGATACGAATACCTCAAAGAGTACGACCAAGAACGCAACGCTCCCGGTGGGAACACACTCAAAGGTCTCTTCGACCTCGGCGATGATCCTGCGCTCATCCTCGTCGACGAGATCGCGGCCTATCTCGAGACTGCGTCTGCCGTCGAAGTCGGAACTGCCACGCTTGCCAGCCAGACACTCAGTTTCATCCTCTCTCTGCTCGAGACTGCGTCTGAACTCGACAACGTCACAGTCGTCTACAGTATCGCAGACACCGCATTCGAAGAGGAAGCAGAGGAAGTCCGGACGCTCATCGACGAACTCAACCAGATTGGTCGTCGGCAACACAAGACGGTCACTCCGACGTCCGAAAACGAGGTCGGGCAGGTTCTTCAGCACCGTCTCTTCGAGGATATCGACCACGAGCAGGCAGCAGCGGTCTCTGAGTCGTATTTCCAGCTGTACGCTGATAACGACCGGCAGTTCCCCCAGGAGGCGACCGACGCGAGCTTCGTCGATCGGTTGGAGCGAGAGTATCCCTTCCATCCGACGATTATCGACACGCTCACAGAGAAGATTGACACGATCCCCAAGTTCCAGCGAACCCGTGGCGCACTGAAGCTTCTCGCTCGTGCCGTCTACTACCTCTGGAATCACCAACCCACTCACTACGACCGACACTGGATTCGCCTCTACGACCTCACGCCGGCAGACAATGCACCTGATGGGAGTATCGATTCGACTCTCCGCGAGACGCTCTTCGAGTTCGTGGATCTCAGTGCGGCTGTCTCGGCCGACATCTACAGTGAGGATGACACCGCCCACGCGCAACTCGAAGACCGCAAGTGGACCGAGAAGGGCATTCCGCCACTGGCCAGCCACCTTACGACCACTGTCCTATGGCACAGCCTCGCCTACGGGGAGCAGGCTACCGGGCTCACGCGGGCAGAGATGAACGCCGCCCTCGGACACCCAGAGGTCCGCTTCGACAACTACGACTCGGCCTTGGAAGCCCTCGCAGGTGGGGACATGAACGTCGCGTGCTACTACCTCTACGACGAGGAGCGTGTCCGGTTCAAGTCCGACCCGAATCTTATCCGGATCATCGACCAGCGTGTGGACAACACGCCCGACGCACAGGCACGCAACCGATTCGAATCGCGGTTGGAGAATTCCGAGATCGGGACGGGTGGCTTCAAAACAGTCGTTTTCCCCGAGTCGCCAGCGGATCTCCCGGACAAAGTGTCCAAGCCTCAGCTCGCAGTGATGCACATGGACACCGCGCCCGTCTCCGACGGCGGGAGTGAGGTTCCTGAGAAGATTCAGACGCTGTACCAGAAGTCTGCCTCAAAGCACGGCGGTGAGACCCAGAGTCGAGTTTACAAGAACTACGTGCTCTTCCTCGCCCCTGACAAAGAACGCATCCAGAGTGCGATCGACGAGGCACGCCAACTCGAGGCAATCGAGGCTCTACTGGACGATTCACAGCAGACGGCTGACCTCTCAAACGAACAGATCGAGGAGCTTCGTGAACGCCGCGACCAGACCCACGGGCTTCTGGGCGAACTCGTCCGCGGCGTCTACCGACACCTGTACTACGTCGACCGTGACGGACTGACCCATCTGACGATCAATGCCACCGAAGCGAACGGTGGGACGACGCTCGTCAACGCCGTCGAAGAGACACTCGAGGACCGTCTGATTCGTGCAGACGCCGGCCCGAAGGGTGCTGCGTTCTTCAAACAGAAGCTCTGGCAGCAGACGCAGGATAGCATGACCACCGAGCAGTTGGTCACGCAGTTCGCGAAGAAGCCGGGGCTCCCGTACCTCCTCAACACGAAGCCAGTAAGGAAAACGGTGGCCAAGATGGTCGACGACGCTGGCTACACCTACTGGGACAGCACGTCCGGTGAACAGGGACTCGCCTACTGGGACGGCGACGAGGACGACCGTCCGGAGAACTGGCGAAAGGCGAACCCGCTCTCTGACTCTCCGGATGTCCAAACCAGTATCCGGGACTCGGACGTGAAGGTCGGCGACGAGTACGTCGTCTACACCGACATCAACGCCCTTCTCGACGTCCACCACGACGCCATCCGTCCACCGGAGACAGACGAAATTCTGTGTGCTAAGGGCGGCTGTGACGTCGAGGTCGACCAGGAAGGAGACTTCTGCTCGGAACATGAGCCCGATATCGAATACGAGTGTGCCAACTGCGGGAAGACCGTCGCGAGTCAAAGCGAACTGAACCCGCGTGGACTCTGCACCGAGTGTGCCCAGCCGAATGACTGGGAGCGTTCGACGAGCTTGATGGCCGCCTCACGAGCATTCAACGAGGTACGAACCCACGCACTCGGGAAGGCGGCATCGGGTGGCGACCCCGGCATCGATCGCGTCACGATCGAGATCGGTGGTGAGGACCAGCTGTCGAAGGGGTCGTTCATCGCTCAACGCCAAGCGTTCAAGGACCGGGCCGAAAACGTCTCTGTACGAATGCGGTACGAGACAGAATCGTCTGGTGGTGCGACGTACCAGGCGCAGTTCACCGGTGGCATCGACGAGTTCTCACGGGTGACGAATCAGCCGGACCCGTTCGGCGGCGCGTCGCGGGTCGAGCTCAAGTTCCGTGTGGATATGGACGAGCCGGAGCCGATTACGGACGCCGAAGATGACGTCCTCGCTGAGCTTCAGGACGAACTTGGGTCGACTAACATCGACGTGAAGGTTCAAGGGCGAGGACCGGTCGAAGTACCCGCAGAGGTTCAGCAATGACGTCCCACCCTACCCCTGAAGCAGACGCGCCGACGACCCTTGGACCCGAAGACGAGTCGATCGGAGCGGGTCAGTTTGGCAGTAGCGTCTACGGGGGCCGCCCGACCTTCGCGCTCGTCCGGCGAGACGACGCCGACGGTGCATCGCTGACACTGTACGAACTACTGCCCGAGGCACAGGCTTCCGCTCGTCGCGACCGTCTCCAGCGTGGCAATCCCAACAGTGGTCTCGTGACGATAGCGTTCGAATCGGTGTTCGGAGAGTCAGCCGATCCAGAGGTCGACAGATGGGAGTGGGACGACTGGACGGCGGTGAAGGTCACACGGCTGTCTGAGGGTCGGCTCCGTTCTATCCTCCCGCTGGTACGGGAGACGCTCCGTGGAGCAGACCGAGACGAGTCTGTACTCACCGCTGGCGGTGCTGCCGAGGTGTTCCTCCCGGAGACAGTCGGTGTTCGATTGGCTCTTGGCTTCCTTGGTGTGAAGCCCATTCAGCGGGTCGACCGGATGCGGGCGTTCTGTCGTGGTATCGAGCGAATGAGTGATGAAGAGTGCTACTACTGGCACGCCAAGTGTCGGTCACCGTCTAGTCCGAACGGTGAGAAGGCACTGCGAACGCTGCTAACCAACCATATAAACTAAAGATGAGCAATAAACAGGACCCTACGGCCGAGCTGAAGCCATTAGCCATTGAAGGGAAACTCCCCCTCAAAGCAGTTGGTATCGAGAATCTCAAAGAAGCGAATCCAAAACATATGCCACCTCATCGGTATATTCATCCTTGGTTCGCTCGACGACCGACTCCCGCTTCCCGATTAGCAATATTGGCGTCGGTCCTCCCGAGAGACACCTCGTCTGATGAATTACTCCAATTAATGAAAATTGGGCCAAGGGAATTGAATAGTGAGATAGCGGAATACGTTGAAGAAAAGAAGGCGACTGAGTCTGAGCGAAAGGGGACGCTCGGTGAGCACTATGGGTATCCCCGTCCATTCACCCAATCACCCAACGAACAAGAAATTTCAAATCTTCATTCTAAGCTTAGAGATCAATGGAACGGGGAACTACCTACGATATTAGATCCGACAGCAGGTGGCGGCGTCATTCCTTATGAATCTATTCGTTACAAGCTCCCCACGAAGGCTAATGAGCTGAATCCGGTGCCATCGATTATTCTGAAGGCCTTATTGGAGTACGCACCTTCCGTTGGATCAATAGAATCAGAGGCCCAGCACTGGGCCAAAAAGATAAATGAAAGAGCCTCAGAGAATTTGGCGGATTATTTCCCCAGTCCGGAGCCTGGACAGAAACCAGATACATATGTTTCGTCTTATAAGATAGAGTGTCCAGAGTGTGGCGGTGATATTCCTCTGGTTCCAAAGTGGACAATCAAGTCCGGCAGCGTCTTCGTCAAGCCAACACCGAATTCGGATGGCTCTGTCGATTTCAAATGTCTCGTTGATCCAGACGACGATGAGATGGCAGACTTTGATCCCAACAATGGGTATGTTGATCGAGGGGGAGAAGCCACGTGTCCTCACTGTAATGTAGTCACAGAAGGTGATGCAGTAAGACAGAAATTCAAAAATGATGAATTTGAATATATAATTTACTGTGTTAAATACCAGAAGAATGGTGCTGGTTCGGGGTTTCGGACTCCTGTGGATGCAGACTATGATGCTCTTGAACTGGCGGAGGATCGCGTTGAGACCGATTATGAACTTGCAACACTTCTCTCCACAGAGCGGTTTGCTGGCCACGCTGACCGGGCAATCGCATACGGTGTAACTGAACTCCGCGACTTCTTTTCGCCTAGACAACTTATTGTTCAATCTGAATATCTTCAATCGTTCAACCATTACAAAGCACAAATCTTGGATGAATACGATGAAGAGAAAGCTGAGGCGATTCTCTGCATTCTTTCGCTTTCATGCAGCAAGCTGATCGATAGGAACTCGCGGTTAGCAGATTGGGACACCAGCAAGGGGTATCCGAGCCGGGTTTTCAAAGGGAAAATATTGGTATTCACACGAGTATTCACGGATAATAACTTGACGACTGGGACTATGGACTTCCAGTCGGTTTTTTCAAAAGTACTCGATTCGTATGAAGAACTAGTGAATTATCTTCCGGCAGATGTTCAACCAGCTGAAGTCACTACTATGGATGCTGCACAAGTGACATATGATGGGGATGTGCAAGCCGCTATCGTAGATCCCCCTTATTATAGCAGTATTATGTACTCTGAGCTGGCTGACGTATTCTATGGATGGCTAAAGGAATATCTGGGAGACGTATATCCAGAGTTATTCAGGTCTCGTCTGACAAATAAAGAAGATGAAGCTGTAGCGAATCCTGAGCGGTTCAACGGGGTAGCCGGGGAATCCCAGTCTAAAAAGAAATTGGCGGATGAATTTTATGAAAACAAAATGAGTGACATATTTTCTAATCTATATGAAGAGTTGGAGTCTGGCGGTGTTATGACGGTAATGTTCACTCATAAAGAAATAGATGCGTGGGACACTCTTGCAAAGTCACTCATCAATTCTGGGTTTATTATAACCTCAACCCACCCGATTACCAGCGAAATGCCTCAGCGGGCAAATATGCGGAGTAGTGCGTCTGCCGACAGTACTCTTCTTCTCACCGGGCGGAAGCCTCATTATGAAAGCGACCCTGAAGAATCCATTCCTTCTCTGTGGAACGACGTGAAATCCGACACTCGACTAGCAGCAAAGACAGCTGCTCGAGACCTTATTGATTCTGGGTTGAGTCTCACTAAGACGGACGTTATCATCAGCGCATTCGGACCTACTCTCAGAGTCTTTGCTAATGCTTACCCAGTCGTCGATGACGAAGATAAACGGGTTCCACCTCGGCGTGCACTTGAGGAAGCACGTGAAGCGGTCACACAAGTTCTTGTAGATGAATATCTGGAGGTCGAAGGTATTGATGATTTAGATGACATCACTGAGTGGTATATTCTTAGCTGGCTGGTTCATGAATCACAGACGTTCTCGTACGATGAGGGTCACCAGTTAGGTCTTGGTATCGGTGTTGACATCGATGATATCAAGCGTAGCACAAAGACTTGGAGGAAGAGCCGCGGAGACATCCAACTTCGAGGTCACGCTGGTCGAGTTCAGAATACTAACGAGAAACCCGAGAACCGCTCCAGTCGGACGCCGGTGAACCCCGACGACCTCACATTCAGTCTCGCGCTAGACAAGGTTCACGCCGCGATGCACGTCTACGACGTACAAGGGGAGAGCGCTTGCTGTGATTGGCTCCGTGAGCGGAATTTCGACTCAGATTCGACGTTCAAAGCGACGCTCAAAGCGCTCCTTCAGGTGCTTCCCCACGATCACGATGATTGGGAACTCGCTCGCGATCTCGCTGTGGGGCGGACGCGAGACGTCCTTGATTTGGACTTCAGCCCGAACGTCTTTGCCGATGACAATGAGCAGACCCAGCAGAAAGGCATCGACGACTACTGAGTAGGCACTTCCCATCTCTGATTTCCGCATTAGACTTATTTTCACACTCTTTGATACGTCTGTATGGCCCCGCAGCGAGCAATTCCCGAGAGAGGGATTGCATCCTTATCTTCAGGCGTCGAGGATCTAAGGAACCGATTGAAGCAGCTTGTCGAAGAACTCGCAGGTGAACGAGACGAATTTGAGACGTCTCCGGTGAACGGTCGGATCTACCCTGCGGATTCCATCGACTATTGCAACAATTCGGGTCTCGTCCAAGGTGGCAGCTCTCCGAGCTACTGGGGTGGCCTCTGGTCGCTCACCTGCTGCAAGCACAAGATGCGTCAGGAGCACTTCTTCGATTACTTTGAGGAAGTCGAGCACGGCGTACTCCGTCCCACACAGCCCTTGTTCGTCTTCACCTGTGCGGGGAAGATGGACTCGGACACGCCGGATTGGGCGGCTGAACAAAAGCGCTGGCTCACCAGTGTGGCTCTCGTCACCCACGCGTTCAGAGGGATGGACGACTACGGCCGGTTCCTCCTGGAGCAAGACGAAGCGGCCTGGAAAGATCGGATAACGACGCAGGACTCGTCCGAGGAAACTGCTTGGGCGAGGAAGAAGGGTGATTGCCACGCGATTATCGATGATGGCGGGGTGGTCGGCGTCGATTCCCCCTATCCCGAGCACGACCACGTGTCCAGCTCGGGAACCACCTCGTGTGGCTGTAGTACGACCGTCAATCCGGAATACGACCACGTCTATCACAAGGACAACGACACGTCGATTCTGAAGTTCGCCTCGACATCGGACTACTGGCTGAGTTGGTCGGAGCCCCCGTTCTACTGGACCGTTGGGAATGGGCCAGACGCTTGGGGAGGGGGACAGGGGAAGCGAGTTTATCACGACTCCAGTGAGTCGCAGACGGACACCATCTTATCCGAGCTCAGGAGTGTGCTCTGATGACTGTCGTCCTCGTCGGCGTCGGAGCCGATACGGAGCATCTCCGCCCCGCGCTAGAGCTGACTGAAGGCGGGGAGTTCGACTACATCCCGATCCCGGAGTCGTACTCCACGACCGAGGAATCCACGTACGGTAATTGGGAGTTGCAACACAGGGGCGGATACGCGTCCGAGTTCGTCGACAAAATCAGTCCCAGAGGAGAAGATAGTGACTGGATCCGGGACTCTGAGCGAATCGAATCCCATGCGGTACATCACGATCCTAACTTCGAGACGATGACGTTCGGTGATCGACGAAGACAGGGTAGAAAGGGGACGACGTTGGTGAAACATCTTGAGTCGACGGGCAAAGACGTGCTCGGCTTCTACACTGGGATGAGAAAGGGTCCGGAAGATTCGAACCTGAACCGATTCCTCTACGGGTACATGACGGTCAAAGTGATCCACGACCTGTCTCAGCTTGACGGAGACGAGTACCACGATGCAATCGGACAGTTCCCTGAGAACGCACACGCTAAGCGACTCGCCGCAGCTGGTACTCCCAAGCATGACGACCTCGTAATTGTTGAGGGATGCAGTCCTACCTCGAAAATAAGGACGCCAATCAAAATCAGCGAACGGCTTGATCAGCCCCCCTGGTATCAGGTAAGTCAGAGCTTCGCAGACGAATTCAACGTGAAGGGTGGACAGAAGGGAATCGGTCGAAAGTTCCCGCTGATTCTGGATATGGACGGGGATGTGTTCATAAACAAGATTGAGCGCGCCTGAATCAGTT
Organism: Haladaptatus sp. CMSO5; assembly: GCF_036689885.1. Taxonomy (NCBI): domain Archaea; kingdom Methanobacteriati; phylum Methanobacteriota; class Halobacteria; order Halobacteriales; family Haladaptataceae; genus Haladaptatus; species Haladaptatus sp. CMSO5. The sequence goes on along the minus strand of NZ_JBAHVW010000003.1, from coordinate 93,404 downwards.
CTCCAGCACTCTTCGTCACACAATATAAGTGGGAATGCTGTGAACTCAGAGTCAAGTTTCCATAATGTCGACTTTCCCGGATCGAACTTGGTCCTCAATCTACGAGAGCAAGCCCGCTGCCGACGGGATGTATCTTGTTGACGAATTCTACGTACCCGCGTTGGAACGGTCAATTCGATACGACCGAATTGCGGGCTACTTCTCTAGCAGCGCGCTCGCGGTTGCCTCCAGAGGGATTGACGCACTCCTCGAGAACGACGGCGAAATGCGATTGGTTGTGGGAACGGAACTCTACACGACTGACCGTCCCGTTTTCGAGGCGCTCACCGACGAGCTCACTGAATCTCTGGACGAACTGGACGACGAACAACTGGACGCCCAGCTCCAACTTCTCGCTCGGCTCCTCCGTGAGGATCGGCTTCACATCAAAGTCGCTGTCCCTCGTCAGGGTTCGTGGCGCATCTTCCACCCGAAGATGGGTGTCTTCCACGACGAAGACGGGAACGCGCTCTCTTTCGAGGGGAGCGTCAACGAGACCGTCGGTGGGTGGAAGAACAACTACGAGCGGTTCAAGGTCCATCGTTCGTGGGTCGACCAACAGTCGACGTACGTCGACGGCGACGTCGACACGTTCGAGCGCCTCTGGAAAGACGAACATCCCTACGTCGAGGTCTACGACCTCCCAGAGGCCATCAAGGAAGAACTCATCGACTGGAAAGACCCGGACTCGCAGACGAAGCTTGAGGAAGCAATCCAGATCGCCCGAGGCGAAGCACCCCCGACCGACCGCGACAAAGCCAATATCATCGCTGACGGCCCGCTCTCTCCCGGCGGTCTCGCGCTCGCGGAGAAAGGGAGTACGATCACGCCGTGGCCGCACCAGCGGGTCGTCTCCGACACGCTCGTCAACACCTATCCGAACAGCTTCTTGCTGTGCGACGAAGTCGGCCTCGGAAAGACAATTGAGGCCGGCTTGACACTCTCACGTCTTGGACTCACCGACGAACTCGAAACCGGGCTGTTGCTCGTTCCAGCGAGTCTCACAGTCCAGTGGCAAGAGGAGATGTGGGAGAAGTTCAACCTGAATACGTATCGATACGAACGTGGGAGTGACTACGAATACGCCTTCATCGACGCCTTTGGTCGTGAGCACACTCCTCCTACAGCATCAGAACTCGACCTCGAGAGTAGCGAACACAAACAGGCATGGGTCGAGAGCCCTATCTGGAGATTCCTCCACGAGCAACAAACCGCCGCCAGCGCCCCGTCGATCATCATCATGTCCTGGCACACGGCACGGCTGAAGGACCGGTGGGATCAGGTAGCACCAGAGGACGGTGGCCACGTCCGGACGCGGGAGGACGTCCCAGGGAGCTGTCGTGGCCGACAACCAGCGAACCGAGAGGGTGTCTGGGATGCCGTCATCGTCGACGAGGCACACAACGGCCGCGAGGGAAGCAACTTCTACTCGATGCTCGAACGGCTTCGTGATCATACACAGACCTACTACCTGCTCACGGCAACGCCGATGCAGCTGCACGCTGGCGAACTGTATGATCTGATGGCTCTGCTTGATCTCCCCGGTGAATGGGGCAATCAGGAAAACTTCGTGGAGTTCTTTGAGACACGACGGGCACTCACGAAGGCCTTCGACGAGGTTTTCGGAGGGGGCGACTCGTCTGGACACACCGACTCCTGGTCCGCACAAGCAACCCTTACTGAGGGGAGATACCAGGACCGTATCTCTGGGTCTCGAAGTCTCTCAGATCGGGTCTTCGACTCTGTTGGTGCAGAACTCGACGTGAGAGATGAACAGCACGCACGCTCCATCGCGAAGCAGCGTGTCCTGCGTGCCTGTGACCTCGCTAGCGATTATGGTGAGCACTACGACGGGTATATCGACCTGTTCGAGTCCTCGATGGAAGAGTACGACGTCGATCCGTTCGACGCCAAGGAGGACGAGAAGCTGAAGTATCTTCTCTATCCCGAATGGAAGGCCGACGAAGAGTGGCTGACCTACTCACGAAACGAGCGACTTGCCGCGCTTGACGAGCTGTCAGAATCTGGCTGGCAAGTTGTTCAAGACGTTCTCTCTGAATCTACGCCTGTCGATGCGCTCATCCATCGGAACACTCGTGACACCCTTCGAAAGTACGAACGGGTCGGCCTTCTTGACGCGACGGTTCCCGACCGTGATCCAGAACAGCACAAGATTGAGCTCACTGAGGAGACCCGACGCGTGTACGACCGCATCGACGACTACACGAGGAAGTTCTACAAACTCGCCCAGCAGTCAGACGAGGCCGAATCTCGTGCTATCGGGTTTGTGATGACCACGTATCGGCAACGTCTCACCAGCAGCGTGTACGCGATTTCACAGAGTCTCCAAAACCGGCTCCGAAAGCTTCGCGGACAGCGTACCGTGCTGAAGGGTAAGCAACGGGCAAAGGATGGTCTTGATGTGAGTTCCCAGCAAGTCGTCATGGAGACACTTGCTGAGTATGATCTCGATGATTCCGAAGCGCTCGATGAGTTAGAAGGAGATCTCGAAGATGCAGACCTCGCGGAGATTATTCCTAACGTGACTGACGAAGGGCTCCACTTGCTGGAACAGGAAATTGACGAGTTAGAGTCGTTCGTGGATGAACTCGCAGCGATCGACCAAGACCCGAAGATCGGGCAGTTAATTGAGGATCTCAACGAGTTAGACCGCGAGGGGCACAACCGAGCGATTGTATTTACCCAGTACGCAGACACGATGGACTTCATCCGCCAGAGTCTCGTCTCTATACACGGTGAAACGGTTGCAACCTATTCCGGCCGTGGTGGTGAGGTGTACGACGGCGAGTCTGGAGAGTGGATACAGGTCGGTAAGGAGCGCGTGAAGCGCGAGTTCTCATCTGACGAAGGTCACGTCGATATCCTCGTCTGCACCGACTCTGCGAGTGAAGGGCTCAACCTGCAGGAGTGTGGCGCACTGATTAACTACGACCTCCCGTGGAATCCGATGCGCGTCGAGCAGCGAATCGGCAGAATCGACCGTATCGGGCAGCGGTTCGATGAAGTCGCCATCCTCAACTACAGCTACGAGGATACTGTCGAGACCGATATTTACGATCGACTCGACGACCGTATCGGCTTGTTCGAGAACGTTGTCGGCGAGATGCAGCCCATCCTCTCTGGGGTGAGCCGCCAGATTCGAGATGCAGCCCTCAAAACCGACCGTGAGGAGAGTAGACGGGTCGTCGAAGAGGCTGACCGCGAATTCTCCAAACAGATCGAAGAACAAGAGCAGGGTGACAGGGTCGATGTCGGTGAATCGCTAGACTCCACAGATGCGTTGGTCGCACAGGACGTTATTGATGAGGCAAAGCTCGATGCGTGGCAGTCCTACAACCATCCTGATATCGTCGACGTTGGTGATTCTGAGTACGAGTATCCGGCCCCGTTCGAGGTTGAGAGCCTGCAGGCGTTCTTCGTTGGCAATGAGACGCTGGTCGACTTAGGTGTCGAATTCACGCAAATCGGCGACCTGGAGCTTGATGTAGACCACCTCGACTCTGTCGACGAGTTCGCCTTTGAAGCGAGCACGTATCGACTCACTACTAACGGAACATCGATTGAGCTTCCGCAGTCCGATGGAGAGCAGACCCTTGCTCAAGCGATTGCACCAGCCGACGACATGGTCGCAGTGACGTTCTCCGCAGACTGTGCAGACGAATTCCCATCTGTACACCATTTAGCGCCCGGGAATCCCCTATTGAGCCAACTCGTCACCTCTATTCGTGATGAAAACGAAGATCCCCAGCGCTTGGTTCGTCATGCAGAGTCGCGAGATAGCCTTCCGACTAGGCCAATTATCTGTGGATGGGGACGTGATGGCGTACTTAGCCGACTTCTCAACGATGGGGCGATCGCCGAGGATATCGACATCAATGTGCTTCCTACCTGGTTCGATGGCTTCGAACAAAATCGCGACCAATCAACCACGATCTCGCTCTGAGTACGTCAACTCTCCGACTTGGAGAGAGCAGGTGTTTCTTTGTATTCCCGGTTTCTCCATTATCACGTGCCCAAAATTGACTCGGATGGTGGATCGTGATCCCTGATTTCAGGGGCCGTTTAATCGACACGCTCTATGAGCGCCATCTCAACTGAATCGTTGATTTGGTGTTGCGTCAGTCGCAATCCCTGGAGAGTTCTCCAGTGCTGGCCTCGCCTGTGCTTTGTACGTCTCATATAATTGCTCTCCCCATTTGACCAACGCATCGTCGGAACTGACTAGCATCGCAATATGGTCTCCATCTCCCCGTTCATTATACGAGCCAATCGCAACCTTCCGATCATCGTACAGCCCAATCCCGAGCGTCAGTGGCTCGTCAAGACGGAAAATCTGGAAATTATCATACGAGGAATCATCGAGAAAATGCTCCAGACCCGCCTCATGAAGATGGGTACCCACTGACTTGTCGACGATTGCTTCGCCCGCAAGGCCAAGCTTGAGCAGAGCATCGTACGCACGAAACAACGTTGGGTTGAAAATCGAGGTGAGCGCACGGAATTGCTTGAGTCGGGGGTCACAGAGATTGAGCGCCGCACCAAGGACAATCCCTGGTGAATCTGGCCCGGACTCAACCACCTTTGCCTCTTCAAGTGCATGGGCCGGGACGTCCGCTCGTGTGGGACTGAGTCGTTGGAGCCATGGCGCTTTCTCCATCACTTGTTCGATCGTCACCGCCAACTCATCGTAGGCAGTCAACACACGTTCACCCGCGGGCGTAAGTCGATTGCTGCCGTGAGCGGTTGTTGTCCAGCCCGCTGTTTCGAACGTCTGTAAGGCACGTTGGACGGTTGCACGCGACGGCGATCCAGCGACGTCCGTGAGGTCTCGGGGTCGCGCTTCGCCCGTTGAAAGCGCCTGCAGCAACCCAAGTGAATGCGTTGCACGGGTAAGAGCGGCGAGTTGCTCTTGATCAATTTCCTTGAGACAATCTTCAAGTGCGTTGAGGGTGAGTTTCCCGCTGGCAGTGAGTTCGTAACCACCTTGGTCACCCGCTGGTTTGGCCAGGCCGCGCTCAGTGAATTGCGTAAGGTGTTTCGAGGCGGTTTGGCGAGTCAGAAGGCCACGGTTGTGAATCGCCGACGGAGACATTGGCTGCTCGTCAAGCGTGCGTAACACATCGAGTCGTGCGGAGTCAACGAGGTTGCTGATACACTCACGGATGACTAGTCGCTCGCCGGTTAGTGGATTTGTCGCCACACGGTCGTTGTGTGTCACATTTTCACACCCTTGCGTTAATCTTCCACCGTCATTTGGCATGAATCTAGTGTAACTGTCCATCTAAGACTGGAAAATAATCTGTCTGGTTCACTGCAGCCGCGACTGTTCTCAGAATCATCCGTAAAGAATCGAGAGAAGTCGGGTCTGGTATTGCTGCGTTCGAAATGCCCACCACTGGTTCCAATTCGAAACTAACAGATAACTTTTTGTTCGTATTAGACCATATTTGGTTCCTATACGATACACTTATGTTCCACTATCTTGGACATGATACTGTATAACGTATGTCGAACGATGAAGACCCTCATGGACTGTCTGAAACCTACCGTAATCTGGGACCAGTTCGTGAACACCTCAACGATCCAAAACGGCGTCGAACATTCCTGAAAACGCTTGGGACAGTCGGTATTGCAGGGCTTGCTGGCTGCTCTAGTGGGAATGACTATGGTGGCGGCAGTAATGGTGGCTCCGACAACGGGAATAGCTCTAAAACAGATTCGGACGGGACGAGCGATTCAAGCGCGACGCTCCGCATGAGCGCGACTCAGCGCTTTGGAACCATTGACCCTGCGAAAGGGACTGACTACACCCAGGTTCTCGCGCTCGTTAACCTGTATGACCCACTCGTCTTCCCCGACACGGAGGGGAATCTTCAGGGACATCTGGCTGAGGACTGGACGGTTTCAGATGATAACAAGACCTACACCTTCACGCTCAGGGAGGGGGTGACCTTCCACAGTGGGAATCCTGTGCGCGCAGAGGACGTGAAGTTCTCTGTTGAGCGATTCCTCGATATTAACCAAGGATACTCCTCACTCGTTGGTGAGGTACTTTCAAAAGAGAATGTAACCGTTGAAGACGAACAAACCGTGTCGTTCACGTTAGACCGTGTGCACTCACCGTTCCTCGCGACGCTCGTGTTGTTATTCGTCGTCGACAAGAAGACTGTGCTGGATGAAGCAGGCGATGGAGACTTCGGCGACCGTGGGGATTACGGGCAGCAGTTCCTCAACGGTAACGACGCCGGGTCTGGTCCATATGAACTCGCAAATTTCGAGCGACAGGCAGAGATCTCGTTCAGCCGGTATCAAGACTACTGGAAACCGTTCAAAGACGGCGCGTACGACACGGTCACCGTGCCGATTATCACTAACGACCCAACCGTGCGCTCGCTTATGAAGACGGGCGAGCTCGATATGTCGAGCCAGTACCAGAGCGAAGAGACGTATCAGGCGCTGGAAAAAGAGGACGGTATCCGTGTTGAGTCGGTTCCGACAGTGACGATGTTCTACTTCAAGTTGAACACGCAGAAGGCACCTACGAACGACCCTGCCGTTCGCGAAGCAATCGCCTACGGATTCGACTACGAAACCGCACGAAATCAAATTGCACCGGGTTCACTCCCGGCACAAGGGCCACTTGCGTCGTCATTCGGTGTGCACAACGATGACATCGTCCAGCCGACGTACGATCCTGAAAAGGCAAAACAGATTCTCTCCGATGCAGGCTACTCCGAGGGCGATATCTCCATTCAGAATACCTACGTGAAAGATTACGGCCTCGAGGAGAAGATGGGGCTGTTGTTCCAGCAGAACATGGATGAGATTGGTATTGACGTTGAGCTCAATCCGCAGACATGGGGGACGATGACGGAACTCGCCACGAGCGTGGAGAAGACGCCACACGTGAATCAAGTGTTCTACGGACCGGTGTACCCGTCGCCTGATACGGTGTTCTACAACCAGTTCCACTCGAAAGCTGCATCGACGTGGATGAGTATGGAACACGTTGAGGATGACACGGTAGACGCGCTCATTGACGAGGCTCGTTCCACGGTTGACCCTGACAAGCGGGCACAGCTGTACGCTGAGCTGCAGGAACGACTGGCGAACTTGTATCCTAGCTTGTTCATCTTCGTGCAGTCGAAAAAACACGCGTTCGCTGAAGACGTAAAGGGGTACACCTTCCGGCCGTCGATGAGTTTCGATTACTGGTTTCACGACTTCTACCAGGGATGAAATATTGGCAATACCTCGTGCGTCGTGTCGCAGGCATCGTCGTGAGCCTGCTTGGCCTCTCGGTCATCATCTTCATCACGTCACGAGTCCTTCCCGGCAATCCCGCCCGGATGGCGCTTGGGCCTCTAGCCAGTGATGAACAAGTTCGAGAGCTCACGGCAGAGATGGGGCTCAACAAGCCACTCCTCTTTCAGTATTTCGACTACATGCAAGGACTGCTTGTCGGTGACCTCGGAACAAGCTTGGAGACAAAGCGTGCAGTCACGACGGACGTCATGCAATACCTCCCGGCAACGCTTGAGCTAATCACCGTGTCGATGACGATGACGATTCTGCTTGGCATCCCGTTAGGGGTTATTGCTGCCCAGAACAAAGACGGACTTACGGACAATGTGACGCGTTTTATCGCGTTTTTCAGCGTGAGTGTCCCAGGCTTCTTCATCGCCATCATCTTCCAGCTCGTTTTTGGCTACCTTCTCGAATGGTTCCCGATTACTGGACGGCTCGCCTCAGCGTACGCCGGGAACGTCTCTAAGTTCACAGGATTTCTTCTCGTGGACACACTCCTCTCTGGAAATGTTACGGCGCACATCAATGCATGGATGCACATCCTCCTTCCCGCACTCGCACTATCGCTTGCGGGTATTGGACAGGTGATGCGCATTACGCGGTCGAGTATGATCGACGTAAAAGACCAAGACTACGTGGAGGCGGAGCGCGGGTTCGGCCTTCCCTCGTGGCTTGTCACGTACAAGTACACGCTAAAGAACGCGTTCATCCCGACGCTCACGATTCTCGGGCTCTTGTACGCGTCACTGCTCGGCAATGCATTTCTGATCGAACTCGTCTATTCGTGGCCAGGGCTCGCCTCCTACGGCGTGACTGCGGTGTTGAACAATGACTTCAATGCCGTTGTCGGAGTGACGATGACGATTGGCATTGCATTTGTCTCGATTAACTTCCTGGTCGACATCTTGCTCGGGCGTGTCGACCCGCGAATTCGCCTCGCAATGGAGGATGCAACATGAGCACTGAATCAGTAACTGTCATCAATCGATTCGTCTCCGAAGAGCGTCGTGAATTGTGGAGTCGCTCGTGGAAGCGTTTCACGAGCCGTCCCATGAGTGTCATCGGCCTTGGTATCATTCTGACCGTTGTTCTACTGGCCGTGTTCGCTCCGGTGGTCGCACCATATCCCGCGCACGCTGGCAAGTTCACTGACTTCCAGAACACACTACAGTCGCCGAGTCTGGAACATCCAATGGGAACTGACCACGTTGGGCGCGACGTCTTGACGCGAGTTCTCTTCGGGTACAGACTCTCGCTCATGCTCGTGGGGGTTGTCCTCGGGTTCGGTGTTCCAGTAGGTATCATGCTGGGTCTTGTTGCTGGTTATTACGGTGGCTGGACTGAGACGATTATCATGCGAGCCACTGATACTGCATTAGCGTTGCCACCGCTCGTGATGGCTCTCGCAATCACATCCGCGTTAGAGCCAACGCTCGTCAACGCGATGATTGCCATCGCCGTCCTGTGGTGGACGTGGCACGCCAGACTCGTTCAGAGCATCGTGTCGAGTGAGCGCAATAAAGAGTACGTGCAAGCAGCGAAGCTCGCAGGGGCGAGCACACCGCATATCCTCTTCCGAGAGATTCTGCCAAATACGCTGTCGCCAATTTTGGTAAAGGTCACACTGGATGCAGGATTCGTCATCCTCATCGGTGCCGGGCTGTCGTTCATCGGCGTCGGCGTTCAACCACCGCAACCCGGACTCGGGACGATGGTGAGTCAAGGAACGTCTTATCTCCCCGACTCGTGGTGGGTGAGTATCTTCCCTGGCCTTGCAATCTTCGCACTCGTCATGGGGTTCAATATGCTCGGTGACGGGCTTCGTGACCTGTTTGACGTGGAGGTGAACCGATGAAACTCACTGAACCGGTGGCGGAAAACCCGCTCTTGAGTGTGAACGACCTCAAAGTCGGCTTCGAATCATTCGATGGGCTAGCCGAAGTCATCGATGGAGTGAACCTCTCTGTCGGAAAGGGAGAGGTCGTCACTGTCGCCGGTGAGACCGGGTGTGGAAAGTCCGTGACGATGAAGTCCATCCTTGGACTTTTGAACGAACCACCTGCTCGCGTGAGCGGCGAAATCACCTTCGACGGGACGGAGTTACTGTCGCTCCCTCGAAAGCAGTTCAACCGACTGAAAGGTCAACGGATGAGCCTCATCTTCCAAGACCCGATGTCGAGTCTAAACCCGACATTCACGATCGGTGAGCAACTGACCGATACAGCACAGTTCGGGGGGAAAAGTGATACGGGAATCCTGGAGTTTTTCCACCGGAAATACACTGGGAACGGGCGCGAGGAAGCCAAAGACCGTGTCTTAGAGATGCTTCGAGAAGTTCAGATGCCCGACCCCGAAAGTATCATGGAGTCGTATCCTTCGCAGTTGTCGGGTGGGATGCGACAACGGGCACTCATCGCACAGGCGCTGTTGAACGAACCAGAGCTCCTCATCGCAGACGAGATTGGGACTGCACTGGATGTTACAATCCATGACCAGATTCTCACGCTGTTGAAGAATCTGATTGAAGAACACGAGCTAAGCGTGCTCATGATTACACACAACCTCGGGGTGGCTCGGCAGGTGAGCGACCGGGTGTACGTGATGTACGGTGGTCGCATCGTCGAAACTGCTCCAACAGACGAGCTGTTTGAGAATCCAAAGCATCCGTACACCCAGGGATTGATTGCTTCGATTCCACGGCTTACCGGTGACGAAATGGCGGAAGGCATTGACGGTTCAGTACCGGAGTATCTCGACCCACCGCAAGGGTGTCGCTTCGCTCCGCGCTGTCCGTACGCAACCACAGAGTGCGAGCAATCGCGCCCTGAAATGTATGCCCAAGGTGATCAGGCAGGCGTTGAGTGCGTCCTCTACGATGAGTCTGTAGACGAATCAGAGCGACCAACCATCGAATTGACGCGCGAATACATGCGTTCACCACCGGAAGCCTTGAGAGGTGACTGATATGAGTGAACCCCTGCTCTCTGTTGACGATCTCAAGAAATACTTCCCGGTGAAAGGCGGTATCTTGAAGCGAACGACTGGCCACGTGAAGGCAGTCGATGGCGTCTCTTTCGACATCAATTCGGGAGACACGCTCGCACTCATTGGAGAGTCTGGGAGTGGGAAGAGTACGGTCGCTCGCACCATCATTGGACTGCATGAGACAACCGATGGAACGATTCGATTCGATGGCGAGGACATCACGAACCCATCCGACGAGCAACTCACTCACTTGCGTTCACGTGTCCAGATGGTGTTTCAAGACCCAACGTCGAGTCTGAATCCACGACGCACTGTCGGAAAGTCTCTCGCTGTCCCGTTGAAAGCACGCGGTGTCCCATCGTCAGAGATTCGAGACCGGGTGAGCGAGTTGCTTGTTCGAGTCGAGCTTAACGACGAGTACTGGAATAAATACCCCCACGAACTCTCAGGTGGGCAAAAACAGCGGATCAACATCGCACGGGCGCTCGCAGTCCAGCCCGACCTGTTGCTCCTCGACGAACCAACGAGCGCACTTGATGTGAGTGTTCAGGCGAAAATCATCGCCCTGCTTGAAGACCTCCAGGAGGAGTTCGGGCTGACGTACCTGTTCATTACGCACGACCTCTCGCTCGTTCGTAACTTCGCCGACGAAACGGCGGTGATGTACCTCGGTGAGATACAAGAGCATGGTTCGACAGAAGAGGTTTTTCACCGACCTCGACACCCCTACTCAAGAGCATTGCTCTCGGCAATCCCGGTCACGTCCGCCGAAGAGGAGGCGTACAAACCACGGCATGAACCGCTGCGCGGTGAAATCCCCAGTCCGCGGGACGTACCCACCGGCTGTCGATTCCACACACGCTGTCCGTACGCGACCGACGACTGCACGACGGCCGAACCAGACTTCACAGCAATTGCGTCCGGACCACACGTCCGCTGTCACATCTACGACGACGCATACCGAGACATATTCGACGAGATACCTGACGTTGCCGTTGTGGGCGCGACTGACGATGAGACAGATGAAATCACCCAGATGGAGCGATGAATCGTATGCAGATTACACGCGATAATCTCGATGACTTTGCCACTGGTGCCACCGTTCTTGGGACTGGTGGCGGTGGTGACCCGTATCTTGGGAAACTGATGGCCCACCAAGCCATCGAAGAACACGGGCCAGTTGACCTAATTGACCCAACTGAAGTCCCCGATGATGCCCTCGTCATCCCGAGTGCAATGCTCGGCGCGCCGACGGTAATGGTAGAAAAACTCCCGCAAGGGGGCGAAGCATTGGCTGCGTTCGAAGCGCTCGAAACCCATCTGGGTCAAGAGGCGTACGCAACGATGAGCATCGAAGCTGGCGGGCTCAACAGCACGATTCCGATTGCCGTTGCCGCTGCACTGAATCTTCCACTCGTCGATGCCGATGGGATGGGTCGAGCCTTCCCTGAAGTCCAGATGGTGACGTTCACCCTGGGCGGGATTAGCGCAGCCCCGATGAGCATCGCCGATGAGAAGGGAAACACGCTCTTTCTCGATACCGTTGACAACCAGTACGCTGAATCCTTTGCCCGTGTGACGAGCATCGAGATGGGTGGCGCGTGCATGATAGGCACGTACGCTCTCACCGGCGCGCAGATTCGAGAGCACGCGATTCTCAACTCACTGTCGCTCGCTCACGACATCGGCAAGTCGATTCGAACCGCTCAACAGCACTCTCGAGACCCCGTCGAATCGGTACTGGATCGGACAGATGGGTACGAACTGTTCGAGGGAAAACTCATCGACGTTCAGCGCCGAACCGAGGGCGGATTTGCCGTCGGTGAGGCGATACTTGATGGGGTTTCTGAGTGCGACGGACGCACGCTCACCCTTGACTTTCAAAACGAGAACCTTGTCGCTCGTGATTCTGCCCACGGTGTCATCGCGAGCGTCCCTGACCTCATCACGGTCGTGGACGCAGAAACAGGTGATCCGGTCACTACTGAGGGCCTGAAGTACGGCCATCGGGTCCGGGTCATCGGCATGCCGTGCTCACCAAAGTGGCGCACAGATGAGGGGCTCTCCCTTGTCGGACCTGACTACTTCGGATACAGTATCGACTACAGACCAATCGAAGAATTACAGGAAGCTCTCAATGACTGATTACAGACTCGGAATTGACGTCGGCGGCACGAACACTGACGCCGTCATCATGAACACAGACGACGAACTGCTAGCAAAAACAAAGACGCCGACAACCGAAGACATTACCACTGGCATTCTACATGCCCTTGATGATGTTCTCGATGAGAGTGGCATCACCGTGGATGCGCTCGGGTACGTGATGCTCGGAACGACGCATGCAACAAACGCAATCACGGAACGTCGTGGACTTAATGAGGTTGGTGTCATTCGAATCGGTGCACCGGCAACCCAGAGTATCCGCCCACTTTTAGAGTGGCCCGACGACCTTGCCGACGCTATTGGCAACAACGTCTCTATTCTAGACGGTGGCCACGAGTTCGACGGACGGACGCTGAATGACCTCGACGAAGCACAAGTCCGAGAGCAGGTCAGGGAATTCGCAGGCGTCGATGCCTTTGCGGTCACGAGCGTCTTTTCACCGGTTCGTGAAGACCACGAAGCACGAGTTGCCGAGATTATTCGTGACGAAGTCGGTGATGAAATTCCGATTTCACTCTCGAATGAGATTGGGAGCGTTGGACTCCTCGAACGTGAGAACGCAACCACCCTCAATGCAGCACTCACGAGCGTCGCAGACGAGGCCGCAAGTGCATTTGTCGAGGCGATGGACGAGCGTGGAATCGATGCAAATCTCTACTTCGGACAGAACGACGGGACGTTGATGAGCGTTGAGTACGCCATCAGATACCCCATCTTCACCGTTGCTAGTGGACCATCGAACTCTGTACGGGGTGCAGCGTATCTCTCTAACGTTCAGAATGGAATCATCGTTGACGTCGGCGGAACCACGACCGACGTCGGTGCGGTATCTGATGGATTCCCCCGTGAGAGCAGCGTTGCCGTCGAAATTGGAGATGTGAAAACCAACTTCCGGATGCCAGACATTATCGCCATTGGTATCGGTGGAGGTTCGCTCGTTTCGACTGATGGCGAGGTGATGGTTGGGCCACAGAGTGTTGGCTACAAACTCACCGATGAGGCGCTGTGTTTCGGCGGTGAGACACTCACTGCAACTGACCTCGAAGTTGCAGCGGGGACCATCGATATCGGCTCTGTGACGCCTGATATCGACGAAGAGACGGTTCTCGCGGCACGCGAATTTGTCAGGGGTCGCGTCGAACGGGCGGTTGACCGTATCAAGACGAGTGCTGAACAGGTTCCAGTCGTTATTGTTGGTGGTGGAAGCATTCTTGTTCCCAATGACTTGGAAGGGGCCAGTGAAGTTCACAAGCCAGACCACTACGAGGTCGCAAATGCCGTTGGTGTCGCTATCGCACAGGTCTCTGGTGAAGTGGACAGAATCTACAGTCTCGACGAAATGACCCGCGACGAGGCCATCCAAAATGCGAAAGACGAGGCGATTGAGAACGCCCTCGCCGCTGGCGCAGACACTGAGAGTATCGAGATTGTCGACATTGAGGAAGTTCCACTCTCCTACCTGCCCGGCAACGCGGTCAGAATAAAAGTGAAGGCCGCGGGAGCGCTTGACCACTGATGACTGTCGAAATCGGAGTCGAGGATATCGAGGACATTGCACTCGGTGCGACAGTCCTTGGAACGGGTGGTGGAGGAGGCCCCCATGTGGGCAAGCTTGTCGCTCAGCAAGCTATCGAAGCGCATGGCCCAGTCGAACTCATTTCCCCACACGACCTCAGCGACGATTCCTTTGTCGTGCCGACAGCACAGATGGGAGCACCAACCGTCTCAGTCGAGAAGCTTCCTAGTGGAATGGAAGCGATTGCGTCGCTCAAGCGACTTGCGCGTGAATGTGACCGGCAAGTAGATGCGACGATGCCCATCGAATGTGGCGGCATCAATTCGACGTTTCCGTTTGCTGTCGCCGCCAGGCTCGGCCTTCCTGTCGTCGATGCGGACGGAATGGGGCGTGCCTTCCCCGAACTCCAACACGAGACGTTCAACATCTACGGTGTGAGCGGGACACCTGCAGCGGTTAGCGATGAACATGGCAATACGTGTCTCATCGAGACTGCCGAAAATGACCACTTAGAGTGGCTCGCACGTGGCGTCACTATCCGCATGGGTGGTGTCGCCTACGTTTCGGATTATCCCATGAGTGGTAAACAGGTCAAAGACACGGCAATTCCAGGAACGATGTCCCTTGCACGCGATCTTGGCCACGCACTGCGGACGGCTTCCGACGACGCGATGGACGCGATTCGAGCTGTCACACGGTCGTCGATTTACGGGGAAGCCCAGAGCCTCTTTGAAGGGAAAATCGTCGATGTTCAGCGCCGGACTGAACACGGGTTTGTTTTTGGATTCGTCGATATTGACGGACTCGAATCTGACGAGGGTAAGACGATGCATATCGAATTCCAGAATGAGAACCTCGGTGCCCAAATCGACGATGAGTATGTCGCGACGGTTCCTGATCTTATTACAGTCCTCGACCGTGAAACCGGCGACCCGATACCCACCGAAAGCCTCCGCTATGGGGCTCGTGTCCGTGTTCTCGGCATTCGAACGCCAGAGATCATGCGAACTGACGAAGCGCTCGATGTCTGGGGGCCACAGACGTTCGGACTGAACACGACCTACAAACCACTAAAACACTAATGACATTCGACATTCCACGACTGACTGAAATCACTCTCGACGACCTCGAACCGCTTGGCACCGGTGCAGGTATCCTTGGAACCGGAGGCGGAGGAAACCCACGTATTGGGAGACTCCGCCTCCAGACACTGCTTGAGGACGACCGCTATCCAGATGCAATCGAGCTCATTTCCCCACACGATTTGTCCCATGATGCGACCGTTGCCAGTGTTGGTGGCATGGGTGCCCCGACGATCAGTGTCGAAAAATTGCCCAAAGGAGATGAGGATTATAACTCACTTCGAGCAATCGAGGCATTCTCTGGTGAAGATGTTGACGCGATCATTCCTGGTGAAATTGGTGGTGCAAACAGTATGGCGCCACTCTGTGTCGCGGCGATGGCCGACCTCCCAGTTGTTGACGGGGACGGGATGGGTCGGGCATTCCCCGAGCTGCAGATGGACACGTTCTTCATTTACGGTTCGCCCGTGAACTACGCTGCAACGACTGACGAGCGCGGCAATCAAGTCGTCTATAAAGACATTGACTCAGCAAAACGCCTCGAAGATTTTGCTCGGGCAATCACTGTCGAGATGGGCGGCAGATCGGGATACGCCTTCCCCCTTATGACAGGGGCGTTTGTTGCTGAATACGCAATCCCACATACGGTGTCGCTCGCTACTGAACTCGGTCACGTTATCGAACGCGCACGTAACGGTACTGTCGACCCAGTTGTCGCCGGTCGAGAACTACTGGGTGGCACAGAGCTGTTCACTGGGAAGGTCATTGACGTTCACCGACGAAATCGCGACGGGTTCGCGATGGGGAGTGTCACGCTCGCAGAACTTGACGGAAGTTCGAAGCTCGAAATTGAGTTCCAAAACGAGTTCCTCATCGCCCAAAATGATGCTGGTGAGACGCTCACGACAGTGCCCGACCTCATCTGTTTGGTTGATCAGGATACCGCCGCTCCGGTGATGACCGACGCCCTTCGATATGGTCAGCGAGTTCGCGTCCTCGGCGTCCCTGCGCCAGAACTTCTCACAACTCCAGAAGCACTCGATGTTATTGGTCCAGAATCCTTTGGTTACGACCTCTCCTACAAACCACTAGACCGAAGCAACACAGGTTGGTAGTGAAATGAGACATCTATTGAATCTCGTCCGCAAAACGCCCAGCATCTCCCAGCTATGAGTGACGCTAATACACCCCCACATATCGACACAATCGATTCAGATAGTGCCTCTCCACAGAGCGTTCTCAAGAACGTCCTCGATACACATGATTACGAAATCTTCCGTGCCCTCAACGAGGATGGACGCATGTCGGACACTGATCTGGCAGAGCGAGTGGGGCTTTCACGGACTGCCGTTCGGCGGCGGCGAGAAAACTTAGAGAGTGACGATGTTCTCGAAGTGCTTGCCGTCATTGTCTTGCAAGCAGCAGACCTCGCTTACGGAGACGTTCTCATTCAGTTTGACCACACAGTCCCCGCCACCGAGCGAAAACAATTCGTCAGAAAAGTCCTTGATGAAGGATTGATTTATCGTGTCGACTCCTGCATCGGTGAGCACGACCTTCTCATCAGCACGTGGAACGAGACGCTCAACGATGTCAAGGAGTATGTCTGGGATTTGTTTGAAGATGAGAGCGTGGTTAAAGAGTACACAATCATCCCAATCGTGAAGACGTGGAAGGCTTGGGACAAAGAACTCGACCGACCATAGGGGTACTTTCGTCAGAAGCAATCATACTTATGACAGGTGAACCGAATTTGAAACCACATACATACAAATCCGCTGCTCATAAGATAATAGTATGAGTAACACTGGATCAGATCACCCTGACAGGACTTCTGACCCCAACCCTAACACACCGCAAGCAATTCTACAGAAATATTTCGATGAGTACGACTACCAGATATTTCGGCTGCTCAACAACAATGGCCGGATTTCGGATACAGAGCTTGCTGAGCAAATCGGCCTTTCTAGAACTGCTGTCCGGCGACGCCGAGAGAAACTCCAGGATAGCGATATTCTCGAGATTCTCGCTGTGATTGTGCTACAGGAAGCGAACCTCGCAGATGCCGATATCCTTGTGAAATTTGATCAACAGGGTTCGTCTGAGAACCGTGACCAATTCATTGAGAAACTTATCGATGAAGAACTCATCTACCGCGTCAATTCCTGTATGGGTGAGTACGATCTCCTCTTTAGCTTGTGGCACTCAACACTCAACGATCTCAAGGAGTACCTTTGGGAGTTATTTGACGGAGAGGACGCAGTCAAAGAGTATTCTGTGGTTCCGCTCGTAAAGACGTGGAAAGCCTGGAATAAAGAGCTCAACCGCCCGTGACGCTTCAATAGAATGTCGGTCGATACGCTTACAGGGGATGGCTAAAGACCGATTGATGTGAGTTCCCACTTACCGCCCGCACCAACTGGCCATCCACTCCTCCGACACGCACTCAAATTCGCCAGCGACCCATTCACCTTCGTTGAGGATGCCACTGCGGAATGTGGGGATATCTACCGCATGGATCTTCCCGCCATCAACGACGTCTTCGTCCTTTGCCATCCGGACTACTTCAACCGCGTCCTCGTCTCCGACATCGACGCGTTCGGAAAAACAGACGATTTCCGCCGAGCCTTCGGGAACGGTTTACTCTCTGCAGAGGGCCAGACCTGGCGCAAACAGCGCGAAATTCTGCAACCACTGTTCTTCCGTGACCAAGTCTCTGGATACACGAATAACATGGTGGCCTGTACAGAGCGGCGACTCGAAAGGTGGGAGCAGGGAGAAGTCCGCGACATGGAATCGGAGATGCGAGACCTTACCCTTGAAATTCTGTTTGCGACGCTTTTCGGTCGGGAACTGTCTCCTGGAGAGGATTCGGAACTTCGCACTGCTGCCGATGGGCTCAACGACTGGTTTGCCCCCTCATCGTGGATTCTGCCAGATTGGTTGCCGACGCCCGCTCGACGACGATTCAAACAGTCAGTCACCCGGCTTCGACAGGAAGTGCGCGCACTCCTCGCCGATGACGCTAGTCAGGAGAAATCTCAGGACTCATTAGACACTCCACAGACGCTTGACCTGCTCTCACAGCTTCAACAGACTCGTGATACCGAAGACGGAGCACACCTCACGACCCAGGAGATTGAAGATCAGCTTGTGACGATGGTGTTTGCTGGCCACGAGACAACGGCAACGGCACTTGCATTCACGTGGTACCTCCTCGCAACACATCCTGACATCCGGGATCAGTTCCACGAGGAATTGGCGACAGTCTTGGATGGGAAGTCACCCACCTACAGTGACCTTCCTGAGTTGGAGATTACAGACCGTATTCTGCGAGAGTCACTCCGGCTGTATCCGCCTATTCACACGATTCCTCGCCAGACACTGACCGATGTCGAAATCAATGGGTTTCGGCTTCCTGCTGGGCACGAAGTCCATTTGTCTATTATCCACGTCCAACGGGATGAACAGTTCTATGACGAACCACTCGAATTCCGGCCCGACCGATGGACCGATGGACTTGAAGCAGACCTTCCCGACTTTGCGTATGCACCATTCGGAGGAGGTCGGAGAACGTGTATTGGCCGAGAGTTCGCCCTGTTAGAGGCGAAGATGGTGCTCGCGACGATAGGGCAGCGATTTCAACTCGACTGGGAGGGTGAAAAGGAACTTGACCTCGAGCCTCGGGTCACGATTCAAACGAAAGATGGGATTCCGATGCGAATCCAATCTAGATAGCGTCGTCTTGTTATTGAGATCAGAAATCAATTCTGCATTTCTGACAGAATACAGAGTGTGAGAGAAATGTATGATTTTAGTACGAGAAAATACATTTGATGTTCATGAACTGCCAAATTTGTGGAGAGAATACAGAATTGTTAGAACATCACGTTAGTTATGCTGAAAGATACGGATTATTCTCAATTGAAATTGTATTAGAGGTTTGTATGGACTGTCATCACAAAATCCACAAGCAAGAAGGATTCCATGACGAACTTAATCCAGTCGAATTGACCCCTGAGTCGACTGGAAAATACGAGGATTTAGTGGTCGGAATGATCCAGGATTGTGATGATATCGACTCACCAATAAGCATTGATAGTGAAAAGAAATATAGAATGTATGATGAAAACGGAGAATGGAAGATAGAACTAGTGGGATAATTAATTCAACTGTTCTACAAGACTCAATTCGTGCTCCTTCTCCTGTGTTCACACCCGACGACACTGTAAACGCGAATGAGTATATGGGACACGCCACAGAAAATCGCTGATGTATGTCCCCTACTTGTAGACGCAACCAGAATCACCCACAAACGATAACCCTGAACCGGCATGGTTTGACCATTCTTGGGACAACCCTTGTCCTGCTCATCCTCGGAGTATCACCAGCTACAGCACAATCAAGCAACACAGTCGGGAACGGAATCTGTGGCACGCCGTTGGCGACCACTATCAATCAGGCAGCCCCACTCATCGTTGGGATTCTGATGATCGGTGGTGCGATTCTCTCGTACGTGCTGCACAACGCTTCGGCGTTCCCGAAGGACCCTCAGTCGGTGCAATCCATCAAAAACTGGCGCAATCGGGCGGCGTTCGCATCGATCACCACGCCGCTGTTCGCTATTATCATGGAGATGTTCATCGGGTTTACTGGCGTGGGACTCGCCAATTGCGTGGACATCGTTCCGTTCTTCTAACCACCGAAAGCGGACCACGTGACTACCGACCTCTCCACCCACCCTATGGACAAAGCACCCCTCACAGTTGCACTCGTGTTCGCACTTCTCCTTGGAGCCAATGCACTGCCACTCGTTCAGGCAGCTCCTGACCATGAGACGCTGAGCAGGAATGCGACAGTCAACACCACAACCGCTAGCACTGCGTCATTGACGATCGCACAGACGAGTGCTGACGACAACAGAACAAACAGAACGACTCCCGCAGGCTCATCGAATGGGACGCTTTCCGCGAACGATCCCTGTGCGGGGATGGGATCTGTGGAGAGTGCTGTCTGTACCGGCATCCACAAGGGGTTTGGAACGGTCCTCGGGGGATTCATCGATGGGCTCGCGGACTCGGTGCTCACCAAGTTACAGAACGGCGCTGAGACGTTCGTCGAAGTACTCGTGAGTCGGCCAGTTCCCCTCCGAAACGGGCAGATGGAACTTGCCCAGCGGCCGACGAACCCACCGATGGGTACAGTGTACGACCTCTGGTTGACCGTTGGCCTTCCTGCTGGGATTGCTGTCTGGGGGCTGATGATGCTCATCATGCGGCTGACGGCGTTCCTGCCGTCGCGAATGGCCCCCGTGATGCAGTCGCGAAAGAAGCTGCTAGAGGGCTGGTTCGCGCTGTTCCGCATCCTGGCTTCGTGGATCTGGTGTGCCCTCATCCTCCATCTCACGCTGGGCATCGCGGTCACGTTCGCGCCGAGCGGCGAGCAGATCATTACGGGCTTTGAGTCGCTATCAGAAGCTGCAGTTGGTGCGGGTATCACTGCTCTCGTGTTATACCTCTCTTCGGGTGTTCTGTTCGTGCTCGTGTTGCTCGTGTTCGGTCTGTCGTTCCTCGCGCCGTTCGTGTTGATGCCAGCGTACCCGCTATTCATCGCAATCTCGGTACCGGACTTCTGGATCTTCAAGTGGTTCGCACAGAAGGGTGAGTTCCTGCGGTCGCTGTTCGCGCCGGCAGCGTTCATGCCTGTTCCAACGGCGATCATTCTCGGAACGGGCTACCCGGTGTTGAACGCAATCCGTGGTTCGTTGAGCGGCCCAATCGCCTCGATAGCGGGTATTCCGACGTACATCATCTTGCTGTTGGTGATGTGGTTTACAGCGCTTATCGCGCCCGTATTCTTATTCCTCGGGGCACGGAAAATGCGACCATTAACCATGTTCGCAGCGGGCGCTCTCGGTGCGGCCACGACAATGAACGTGTCCCGAGGAGCAAAGGGACTCCGTGGTCGCCTCCAGCGCCCGAGTATTGGTGGGTCGTCATCGAGCGATACTACGCGGAACGCTGGTGTTGGCCGGACAGTCGACCCACTTGAGGGATCGCCCTTCTCTCGTGACAACGCGGGTGGTTTCGGTGGGTCTCTCAACGGATCTGACGGGGCGTCCATCGCCGGGTCGATTGGTACTGGTGGCTTCTCGAGTCCAGGTGGACGCGGCCCGCCAGCTCCGGCTTTCAACGGGACCGGTGGTACCTCTTCCGCTGGTGGACAGTCCGCCTCTACGAGTTCGTCGTCTGCAGGCTCAACGAGTGGTCGTGGGAGCTCGACCGACTGGGAACGGGTTACTGACCGCTCAGCCCAAGCGTACGCTGAGAGCGTTCCGGACGACGTCGAGTTCAAGCAGGCGACAAGTCGAACAGAGCTGGATCGAAACCGGTACGACGCCGGATACTTCGATAGTCGAGGCGAATTCAGGACACTTAGCCAAGGCCCATCGAATTCAGGATGGTTACTCGACGAAGGTGGATTCAACACGATTGCAGCGAAGAAGGCTGAAGAGCCCGTTCTCGCCTACGATGAGGCGAACGACGAGGCCTACGATGTACGGGATGTGGTGCAAGATGGCGAGTATCGCCGAGCACGGTATGAACGGCAGCGTCAGGACAGCATCAACACTGTCGAGAGGACCCGCAACCGATGACAGACGAACAGGACTATCAGGCGGCTCGCGATTCGGCGCTTCGGCGAGATCATCACATTTGTCAGCTCTGTGGAACCGTTGGCTACCCAAAAACAGAGCACGGTCTTGCAGCTGTTCCTGTTCATTTTGACAGCTATCGCGTCGGGAATCTCGTCACTGTTTGCCACGATTGTCTACAAAAAGACGAGGAACAGCTTCAGGATGAAGTCAACCGGGTATGGCACCGTCGCCATTCCGAGGAAACGAGCGGAAAGGGTAACTTGGCACAACAAGGTGCTCTCAACTCCACGTCCCTATCTCCATCTTCATCATCTGGATGTATTCAAACGGTATTTAATAGATTTAAAACTCGGCTCAGAACTGATCTCCCCCTACTTTCCGACTCGAATATAGGGAATAATGACCGGCTGGTCGACCAAGTCGGTCAACGCGACAATTTCAATTGCCAAGTCTGTGGTGCAGTCACCCACCCCAGAGGGCGTGTTAATTATATGATGCACCCTCTGAAACCAGACCAACAGGAAGAAGACAGTGTCGAGAACCACTTTACAGTCTGTTTCGACTGTTTAGAATGGGAAGACAACCGGGTTGTTGAACGAAAAGTTCGGCAGGTGAATCGACTCAAGAATGAATCCAATGGAGTATCTCTCCGTTCTGGGAGAGCGGCATTTCGAGATACCAAAGAGAAAATTCGGTTATTCGCATACACTGGGCGACTAATTGTTCTTCGTCGAGCTATTATCGCTGCAGTCATAGTTGGATTATTACTTGCACTGGGTAGCGTGCTCGCCGGACTCATTGGTGCGTTATTCGTCTCACCTCAGGACGGTCTAGCGTGGGCTCAGGCTACATTTGAGTTGTACGAATCAGCCAATGTGGTCCTCTTTACTTCCCCAGGCATAGGTTTGGCCGTTCTCAGCATTGGCTATCTCATTCACGTCTTCGAACAAGAGCGTGCGTACGAGCGTGAACTCTTTCGTGACCAGCGTCGGCGGGGAGAGACACCAGAGATCAGCTATGCGCGCCCACGCTGGCAGTTCGTCGCCAGCTTCGCCGTAGTCGGTCTCTTCGGAGCCATCGATTGGGCGTTGGTTAGGAACGGAATCCTCCCGTCGGGGATGTTGTTCGGTGCTCTCGTTCTCTGGTTAGTAGGCGCTACTGGTTCCGCTTACTATCTCCGATACGCACTCCGCGAAGATCGCGACGTCGACGGTCAGCCAGTTAACCCCACCCCGTGGGTGTTCGTTGCTCGCTACGCTCTCTTTGTCGGGCTCGTCGGCGGAGCCGCTCCACTCCTTGCCAGCGACGCAGTTCTCCCATCGATCATCCTCGATTCCGCCGCTATCACTGCCCCGCTTGTTGGTATCCTCTATGTCCTCCGTCGATACGCAGAACAGCGGACATCGTGGGGTGCAAACCTCATGCAGCGAATACGAACCGCCATCGACCACGTGTGGCCCTGGGACGATCAATGGCCGCCGGAACCACCGCACCGCCAACAAACTACCATGACCGACGCAGAATCACACCGACACGACCACGACAACAGCTATGAGTAACCGCAATCGCGACCCCCAACGACGCATCCTCGACGAGTTCGGCGCTGACGACGAGATCGTCGGTATCGATATCAACTACAGTTTGGAAGACCTCAAACTGTTCCTCCCAGCGATGATTATCGCACTGTTCATCGTCGCCATCGGCTCCCGCCTCGGCGGGACGCTGGCGATGCTTGGCGGAGTAGTCGGAGCGGTCGGCGTCTTCCTCGTGACCGCCGCGATTATCTACATCACGCCGAACCACATGACACCACAACGCTGGTTACATCGAATCGCCGCGTTCACCCGTCGCGAGAAAACGAAGTCAATAGTTGGCTCAACACCTCCAGCACAGACTGAGACCCTTACGCATGTCGCCCGGTTTGTCCCGGAGTCAAACTTGCTGGAGCGGTTCGATGGACACCTCGTTGCCGGTGTACGCATTGAACCGGCGAATATGGCACTTGCCACACACGCCGAGTGGAATACAGCCGCCGCCGCTCTCGGAAGTGCGCTCAATACCCTCGAATTCCCGATCCAAATTCATAGCAGTGCTCGGTCGGTCGACCCCGAGCAAATTACTACCAGCTACCGCAACCGACTCGATGACCCCGACGTCGCTGCCAACGAGTCACTCGAAGCAATCATTAACGTCTACCAGACAAGACTGCCTGCCGATTTCCGGGCGCGTGGAACCAGCGTCCGCGAGTATCATATCCTCGTGCCAGTCAGCGTTCGCGACGTCCAGCTCGCTGAGCGCGGAGCACTGGCAAAACTCGAGTCGCTCCCCTATGTGGGTGGCCTGCTTGCGATACTCGGCGCGGAGAGTTCCGGGCTGTCCGAGGTCGAAATCGAACAACAGCAACGCGAAACACTCGACACACGACTCGACGACGTCCGCAGTGCGATTCGAGGGCTCGATGAGTGCGACTGCGAAGTCGTCTCAGCTGACCACCTCGCAACACTCATCGAGGAATTCTGGACTGGCCGCCGAACTGAGTATCGTAGCACGAGCGATCGAGTGCGTTCTGTGCCAATCGTGACTGCTGGAGAAGCCAGCAGGAGGGCATAATCATGCCACTCGTCAAAACGCTCCTTGAGCGCTTCACTGATATTGAGGTCAACGAAGAGACCGACACACTTGAAGACGGCACCGAGCACCACGCTCGGATGGTCGCTCCCTCGAGTGTAAAACTCGAATCGGACGCCATCCAGTCGAACGACCACTGGGTGAAGACCCTGCTCATCACCGAATGGCCCGATACCGCCAATCCAGGACATCTTGATGGGATCACCACACATCCAAGCGCGGATGTTGGGCTCTCGATTCATGCCACACCCCGCAGTACCGACCAAGCAATCACTGAAGTCGAGAACGCAATTCGCGACCTCGAAACCGTTCGTCGTGGCAAGCAAGAAAACGGTGACCCCTCGATTGGCCTGACCGAACGTCGGATCCGGGAGCACGAGGAGGTACTCGATCAGCTCACGAACGGCTCGCAGACCATTTTCGATACTTCGGTGTACCTCCCAGTTCGCGGCGAGACAAAAGACCAGGTCGAGAAACGCTGCCAACGCATCCGCACCGAACTCGAAAAGCAACAGCTCACGGTCCGATCTATCGACTACGACCAGTTGGATGGACTTGTGAGCGCGAGTCCAGTGGCGAAAGATGCAATCCGCGAATGGCTGCCGAGTGCGACGACCCCGATGCTTGGGGATGCACTCGGTGCGCTTTTCCCGTTCTCCGCGTCGACGGTTATCGAAGAATCTGGCGTTCTCTATGGTTATCACGCGACCACAGATGCGCCGGTCATCGTCGACCGGTACCTGCGGCCGAACGGCTACAACATTCTCGCAGCCGCCAAAATCGGGTCAGGGAAGTCCGTGACGGCGAAGCTTCTGAATCTCCGTGAAGTCGCGAAAGACTCGGACACGATCCTCATCATGATTGACCCATTAGAGGGATTTCGGAGCCTCGCTGACGAACTCAACGCCGAACACATCGTCGTCGGGGGCCGTCGACAGCTCAACCCACTTGAAATCAAGCCAACCCCTCAACGAGTGTTGAATACGACCCGAGATTTGGATCCGTACGGTCAGCGGACATCGAGTGTGATGGGATTTTTCGCGACGTACTTCGCGCACATCGACAGCACTGGGGAGGGACTCGACAAGCAAGAGCACGCAATCCTCAACGATGCCGTTCACGAAGCCTACCGTAGACAAGGTATCACGAAAGACCCGGCCACGCATAGCAACGAGAGTCCGACGATTCTCGATGTATTCACGATTCTCGGTGAGATGGCCGAGGACATGCGTGCGTTCACCGAAGATGCCGCGTCCGACCTCACGGACGTCAAGCCCAAAGAGGCCGACCGCTGGGAGACACGAGCGGCAGATCTCCGAATCGCGATGCGACCGTTCACAGGCGACGGCGAGTTTTCGAACCTCGCGGGCCAATCGGAGATTAGCCTCAAGGGAGAGAAGGTTACATACCTCGATCTCCAGCAAGGTGAGGCTGACCGTGAGATTGCGTTGATGTTGCAATTGTTGTTCGATACGGTCTACGAGCGCGCTAAGCAGACGGACAAGCGGGTGATTCTCGCAATCGACGAGGCACATTATCTCATGCAGAGTGAGGGATCGCTCGACTGGTTGGAGCGTGCCTATCGTCACTCACGACACCACGACCTCAGCGTCCATCTCGTCACACAGGAGATGAGTGATTTCTTCGTCCACGAGAAGGCCGAAGTCCTCGCCAATGAGTCGTCGATCAAGATTCTCCAGCGACTGCCAGGGCTCACTGAGACCCATCGGAAGAAGCTCGGACTGACTGCACGTGAAGCAGAGTTTCTCCGGAGTGCGAAGCCGGGGACGCGAGAGCGAGGCTACAGTCACGCACTGGTTTGTGTCGAGGACAAGGGGCGATACCCGGTGAAGGTGACTGCGCTCCCCGAGGAGATGGCGATTGTCGATCCCCCCACGGACAAATCTGAGTCAGACACCGTGACTGATTCGGAGCTGTTTCCATGAGCAAGTCCCGCGAATATCTCCGCGTACGACCTTCCTCTCAAACCCTTCACGTGCGTGACATTGCGCCCGCAATTGAAAGTCTCCACAAACTCACGGTGGACTCTCAATCGAGTGGGCTCGCTCAATCCCTCCTTGGGACAAGTTCGTATCCGCCACGATTCGAGTTCTTGGCTGTGAGTGAGGGCACAGACGCGCCTGTCGAGTTCTACTACGGCGCGGATGGCGACTGTGACGCGATCGAAGACCGACTCCGGTCGATTTACCCCACGACATTCGACATCGACCGCACCCAGCTGGATCTTCAGGCGAAGCTAACCCACCAAGTCGAAGACGTTGCTCCAATGGGTGTTCGTTGGCATGGAGTTGCTGAGCACAAGCGCGATTGGATGACGACGATGACACCGTTTACAGCGCACTTCGATACGGCTGTCGTTGATGACGATACTGAAACACGAGTTCCGCTGGCCGCTGTGATTGACCACCTCGTCGAGGCCACCTCACCAATGGCGTTCCAGGTTGTGTTCCAGAGAAATCCCGACTGGTCACCAGAGGCGTGGCAACGAGAGCACGACATCAAACACGGGCTTGATACGCTATACGGGAAAGCACGTGATTTCTTCGACCCCGTCACACCCGAGGAACACGATCTAAGCAGCCACGATCAAGCTCGTCTCGAATGCCTGCAGACAAAGAATCCGAAGCGGACGTTCACTGTGAATCTGCGGGCGATTGCGCTCCCACAAGACAATACGAATGAAACACAGCTCGATTCTAATCTCGATGCACTCGCAACGGCACTAGATACGATCGATGGCCGGTTCTACGGCTTTGAAGGTCATCGCCTGCAAGCGAGTGGCTTCCGTCAGAAAACAAGTGAGCGGTATGCTCGCGCTGCTTTCGAACGACTACTGGACCGCGAACTCGTGACTGGCAAGGGCCATACGCGGTTTGACCTCGTGTTGAACGCCGAAGAACTGGCAAATCTCATTACGGTACCCTCAGGAGAAACAATTTCCAGAGAGGGAGTTCGTGGAACCCGGACGAAACAGCAGAGTCGAAACCCACTCCCGTTGCCTAGCCCTGATTTGATACAGCAATTCCAAGAGGGAATGGCAATCGGTTACGCGCTTGAGGAGAATGGCACTCCCCAATCGGATCCGATCCGGATTCCGCCGAAGCTCTTGACGACACACTACGGCCGGTTCGCATCGACCGGCGGCGGGAAATCGAAGGCAATCATCAACGACGCGCTGTCCCTCCGTGAGACGACCGGCGGCCCCGTCGTGGTCGTCGATCCGAAAGGCGACGGTATGTGTGCAAACTACCTTCGCTGTCACTACGACCGCTTCAACGGGTTGGACGACGTCTACCAGTTCCGCGTCCCGGAGACTGTCCCCGCGTTCTCCTTCTTCGACATCCGGCCTGCGCTCGAAGCCGGGCGAAACCGCGAGGACGCCATTCAGGACAAGGTCGACCACTTCCACGACATCCTACGGATGATCATGGGCCGTGAGCAGTACGGGCAGGCGTTCGTCGCGAACGAGATCCTCAGCTACCTCATCAAGGCCCTCTTCGACGAGGAGTACGGGAGCGACGTTTTCGGCCTGGACGACCTCTTCGCGGCAGCCCTCCGGATGCAGCGAGAGCGGACTGTTCCGCCGGTTTCGGCGGCCAACAGGAACGTCGAGGAGTCGCTCACACGTCACTTCGCGAAGGACGACCACCGGTTCCAGGTGTCGATGGACGCCGTCGGGAACCGCCTCGATAAGCTTAGAGAAGACGCACACCTGCGACGGATCTTCAGCCACGTTCCGGAGCAGGATGATACTGGAGAGTACGTTGACAACCGATTCGACTTCCGCGAGTTCCTCGACGAAGACGCCACGATTCTGTTCGACTTGGGAGACCTCCGTCCGGAGGCACAGCGAGCGATCACACTCCTCCTGTTGAGTAACCTCTGGGACGCAGTGCAGGTGCGTCGACGTGACGGGAACACGGACTACGAGAACCTTACCAACCTCATCATCGAGGAGGCAGCCCCCGTCGCATCAACGAAACTCGTTTCCGAGCAGTTGCTTCCACAAGGGCGGTCGTTCGGTCTGAGCATGGGACTGGTGATGCAGTTCCCCGGCCAAGTCCGAAATCGGAGCGAACGCGCCTACGACGAGGTCCTCAACAACATCAAGACGAAGCTCATCGGGAACATCTCCATCGAGCGCGACCTCGCAGAGTCGCTGGCCCACGAAGACTTGAGCCCGACCGACCTTCGGAATCGAATCAACACGCTCCCGAGCGGAGAGTGGATCGCCCAACTCCCGAGTCCGTCATTTGGGGAGACGGGCCCAGCCCCGTTCTCAGTGAAGCCGCTCCCGATAGCAGCCGGCCATCCAGAGAGCGACGAGCCACTCTCCGTCGAACAGGAGGGCCACTTCGAGACCGTGGCCCTCCCACGGCTTTCGGAGCGAACACAGGCCCAGTATGGGCTTGCTGAGACCACCGATTCGGAGACAGCCGAAGACGAGGGCTGGGGAAGTAGACCGAACACTGAGGGTTCCACATCCGCAGACTCGACTAGCCCTACGGACTCGGCGCAGTCGTCGTTCATCGGACAAGCAACCAGTGGTTCGGCAGCCGCTGAAGAGGAGGAAGAGAGAAACGCGGACACCACCTCACTGTTTGGCGATTCCGGGGCAACTGAGCCGGAAGAACCAGTCAGTGAAGAAGAGGAGACTGCCGTTGAGGAGACTGGGTCGTCACCAGTACAGGCAGGTGGTGTAACCGTTCCAGATGATGAACTCCAGCAGCGCGGGCTCACGCACGACGACGTCCGGTTCCTGACCCGCATTCTCGACGTGATGAATGGTGACGCACCGAATCATGGACTCTTGGATTCAATGAGTTCGTTCAAGAGCGACTTTGAGGATCTGGATGTACAACGGCTCGTCGAGCAAGACCTGCTGGAGGAAGGACGAGCGTGCGGTCGGAAGTACTACACCGTCCTCCCGGCAGGGCGTGAACTCCTCGGTCAGAAGCTCAAGGTCGGTCCTGGTCAGGGGGACATCGGTGAGAAGACGCCGCACAAGGTTGGTGTGAAGCTGCTCGAACTGTGGTTAGACTCCCGCGACGACGTCGCACAGGTCAAGCCGTACTACGAGTACGATGAAGAGACCGTGTTCGACGTTGCCGCCTTTGATGCTGACGGGGAGCTCGTGTGGGTCGGTGAAGCGGAACTCGCGAGTAACAACAAACACGCGCCGGTCGACGACTACGACAAGCAGAGCACGGTGGACGCGAACGCTGTCTGGGCGTTCAACAGACGCGAGACGGCCGTCGAGGTGTTGGACCGCCTCGCAGAGGCCGACCGGATAGAAAGCAGCGTGAGCGGGCGTGCAGCCCGCTCGTTCTCGGACATTCGAGAGGCCGTTGAATCGTTCGATGCAGCTGGGCTGACGACGATTCGGAGCTTCAACAAACTCGATCAGGAGTACAACACATGAGTTGGCGCCACGCAACCCGCGAGGAGATTCACAGGTACTACACGGAGGAGTTCCCCTCGTACGTCGACGAACTCCCGCCGTTCATCACCGCAAAGGGGCCGAAAC
This sequence comes from Haladaptatus sp. CMSO5, assembly GCF_036689885.1. Lineage (NCBI taxonomy): Archaea > Methanobacteriati > Methanobacteriota > Halobacteria > Halobacteriales > Haladaptataceae > Haladaptatus > Haladaptatus sp. CMSO5. Next base: position 63,456 of record NZ_JBAHVW010000003.1, on the reverse strand, counting down.
AGTACGCACTCGCGTTTCGAGAACCTCACCCGGTACGGAAAGACGGAGTCCCAGACAAGGACTTCATCCGTCGAGACACGTGGCAGACGAACGTCTCAGGTGACCGGACCACGGCAGCGTTCCACGACTTCGACGACGTCCTCGAGTTCATCCGCCATCCAGCACGGAACGATCCACTTGGGCGGAGCGACTTCGCGCTCGCCGATCCTGATCTGCTCGACAAACCAGACCCTCGTCCTGATGCGGTCTACTACGCCCTCAATCACTGGGAACGACCGTGGGTGCTCCTCATCGATATCGACGCGAAAACGATCGCTCGAGAGCGAGCAACACGGGCAGTGTCGGACGAGGATGGTTCGGGAGACAGCGAGAAATTACTCGATGCCGCGGGTATTCTTGACGCAGAGCCAGCAGGCTACCCGTATGCCTTCGAGGATATCGAACGGGCCATCGAGTACGGTTTCGAGGTGCGGGACATCTTCGAGGACGACTTCAACGCCGAGGAGACGATGGTAGTGTACAGCGGCCAGGGCGTTCACGTCTACCTCCTTGACAGCGATCCAGCCCATCGGTACGATGCCAAGAGTCGGGAAGTGCTGAACGACCTTCTGCAAGACACCTACGAGATTCCCATCGACCCAGTGGTTACCGCCGATCGGCGTCGGGTCGCCCGGCTCCCCTACTCGTTGCACGCTGACGTCTGTAGTATCGTCACGCCCATCGAGAGCCCGAACTTCGACGTCCGGTCTGCGACACCGGAGGTGGTTAAGGAATGACTCAGTCGACGACTGTCGAGGACGAGAGTACCGCCTATCGCGTTGCGACGCTCCCGCTCGAATATGGGACGACCCGCATCAACCAGCTGTTCACGCGGGGCTACAATCGCTACATCGTCGACGGCGAAGAGCAACCAGAAGATTTGTTGAACGATCTCGAGCGATTCGGGACGGCGGCGTTCAAAGAAGACGTCAGGGCCAACGCCGCAGAGGAACCCTTCGTCGACGAGCCCGGAACGCTCGCCGTTCTTGCGACGTTGAGTGCTATCTGCGTCAAGGCACACCCGAAGTTCGAACACGCCCCACCGCGAACGGTGCAGGTCCTCTACGATATTCGCGAGCTCTACGTCAACAATCTCGCCTCCCTCCTTCGAGAATTCGGTGATGGGAGTCTCCAACAGGATATCGCAGAGGTACTGTACGCGAAAGACCCCGGAGAGGACGGACCACACCCCGGCCGCGTTTGTACGGGGATCAAAGAGATGCCCGAGTTCGGTGACGGGTTGTATCTCGAAATCCCGATGGCCGCAGCATCGAGGAAGTGCCTCGTTCACGCCGATACTGAGACCGGAGAAGCCAGGGAACTGCTCACTCGCGTCGAGAACAACTGCCTCTATGTACCCGTCGGTGATTTCGACACGAAGTATCGCGAGTACGCCAGACGTGCGTTCAAGAAGCTCCTGCGGGTCCAGGAGGAGAACCTCTCTGAAGACCAGCTGACGTGGCTAACGACGAATGAGTCGGCCATCACAGAGCGTATCGACCGCTTCATCGAGACGGGACACCACGAACGAATCTGGCGAGATTGGAACCCCGGAGAACGGACCCTCCGTGTACTCCGGGATGCGATTCGAGACGCTCCAGACGAGGACGTCTCATTGAGGGAGTTCCATTCGGCGAAGGAGCTGTTTGAGGCAGTGGAGGCGTATGATCCGGAAGCGGGCTGGAAGCGAGACGTGTGTAATCGCATCTCGAGTCCTCGGAGTCTCGGGAATCTCCTTGCATCCCAGCGTGACCACCGGAGCTTGACCATTCGGGAGCACGGAAATACGAACCACTATCGGATTCAGGAGTCTTCTCGTGGCGTCCAGCCCCTCACTGTGGAGTCAATCGAGGATCTGTTCGAACTCCCCTGTATGGCGAACATGGTCGAACGCCTCCACGAGAAGAAGCCAGTCCGAAAGGACCTGTACAACTTCGCCCGGATGGTGATGTGGCTTCCCCAGTACCAGGATAGTGACCTCGAGACGACTGTCGCAGACCTCAAGGACGTCTTCTCGCGGTGGCCCTGGTACGATGAACAGGTCACCGATTACCAGATTCGCTACGAGTTCTCGAACACCATTGGAGGCGACACCCCGCTTCCGATGAACTGTGACAACGACGATATGCAGCGGTACTGCATCGGCCAGGAGCAGTGCCCCTACTCGATCTGGGGGAGCCTTCCCTTCCCGGATGAAATGTATGACCAACTGGATAGAGACGGCTCTACAGGGGAAGAATTCTAATCCTTTTGGGGCAATCATCAGGATTAGGGCTGACGAAGTCTGTATTGAAGTTTTCAGTGTACAAATCAGGGGACGAAATTGATCATACAGTCCTTCCCGCAAGGCGCTGGCTAGTCTCTCCGTGACACACGAGGGGCCAATATTTCGTCGGGGCGACTCTTTTTACACTATGACGAGTTGGAGTGAGCAGGGTATGACAGGATCTGAATTCCTCGATGTTGGTGATCTATTTCTAGCAGAACCCATTCAGATTTCGAAAGGGCAAGTCAAAGTGAATGCGTCACGTTGGCCTGAAGCTAAATCCATTTCTGTAACGCATCACGAGGACGGCGCTCTCACTAATTCTTTCATCGCGGAGGTCACGACCATATCGAACGGGAAAATCCGAGCGGAGAAAGTTTCACCCAAGGGACCGCGTTTGGTCCTCCCTGGCGATGAACTCTCTGTAACTATCGACACCATCACATCAGGGGATACCCTTGTTGCAGACGTCTCTGCAGCAGCCAATATCAACTGCGTTTTCCCCCTATCCCATCGCAATCCAGGTGCTGCCTTACAGGTTCAGATTTTCCAAATTTCTAACTCAACTGCCTATGCAGATGTTATATCAATACTTGATCCAGGTGTTAACGTCAACGACAGCGTTGACGTTCAACTTACACGTGGATCTTCGATCGCTGAGTTTACTGACGATAATTTTGCACCATTTGAGTGCAGGCTGGACAAGGAACCCACAGCGGGTGGCCCTGGAGTCGCTCGTGTGACTGGATATTCAACCCAAGGTATCGAATGTGATCTGGAGGATACGGTGTACCAGCTTCAAATCGGCGATCGATACGAAATGATGGTCAACCGAGGGACTAGTGAAGCCATTGCTTCATGGGATGAGGCTATCGGAGTAGAATCCGTAGCATTGAATGAACCGTCAGCTGCTTCCACAACAGCGACGGTTGAGCTTACGGAAGTGGAAGATTCTGTTACTGGAAAAGTTACCGAGTACCAGAATGTGCCGGAGGTAGGCACCTACCATCGGCTTGCGGTAGAACGTAGCCAAAAGACTGTATTTCTCGATGGAATCCCAATCCAATTAGTGTCTGAATCGGAGGTCACGGGAGAAGCAACAATCGAAGTGACTGGCGGTGAGGTGCCGCGTGCTGGCCGAATCACCGAATACCACGGTTTTCCTGACGTAGGGACCTCCAAAATGGTAACAATGCGTCAGGGGCAGGATTTCGTGATTATTGACGGCGTTCCAATTGAACTGGAATCGCAATCTGAAATCAATGGGAAAGTATCTCTAGAAATCGTTGAAGGAGGCATTCCGTTTATCGGACAGATTACTGAGTATCATGGACTACCAGATGTCGGAGAGATAATTGACTGTCGTGTCGATCGTGGAACATCGCAAGTTTCTATCGATGGTGTCCCGGTCCAGTTCTCACCAACAAGCTTAGTTGGAGAATTAAAATCTCGACTTAGAGTCCTTGATGTAGGTCCCCCAGTACGGGCAGAGCTAATCGATTACCCCACCCTTCAGGAAGGAGAAACTGTTAGGGCAAAAGTAGATAGTAATAATTTCACAGTTGCTCATGCCGACAAAGGAAATTACAGAATTGACCTAGTTGAACAGGCAAAGAAAGCTGCCGATGTAAGAGTGAGGCTAGTTTCCGTGACCGCGAAACAAATCCTCGGCAAAGTGGATGGATACCTGAGTCTGGGTTCAACTGGTCAAAGCATCGGTCGAAGGCTCACTGGCAATTCACCGTTCACATCAGGAGATTCGAAGAACAAAGAGATCACCGGAAAGAAACTATAGGTCGCGAACATGGATTTCTTCTCTTGGACATATACTTACGGACGGTATCTATAGCGGGATGTGTCCGAATCCCTACATTAAATCACAGTCATTCCAGATAGCTCAACTGGTGACATTAGAGACCTCCGTCGCACAGTTTTTAGACCCTGAACTACCGATTTTGGTTAAAATTGGTGGAGACTACACGAATATCGACATTGTTGCGAACGCTCATGGTCAGCAACGGTGTATCAATATCGACCACCACGTTACCCTCAGACAGTGGATTTCGAGGTTTTCACCACCCCGTCGAACACAATTCTATCCAATTACCGGTCATTGAACTCGTCGAGGACATTAGTAACGACTGAGAACAGCCCGACGGACCTCTTACCAAATCTAAGCCTGTTTCAGTTCACTCTGCACCTCCAAAATCATCCAAAGGAAGGCTAGGGTACACAGGTGCAAACGCCGCTGGCTCTCTCCGGCCGAGGGGCCATCAAACGACGAGCGCCTCTTGCCAATATATCAGAATTCACTCATTGTCTGGCGATGTGATCCGCGGTTGAGTTTGTCGCCCCCGGGAGGGGCGAGGGGGCTGTCGTAGGCACTCACTCAACAACCATGTCATCCGAACACGAGCAACAGCAATCACGACTCTCTGGCGAACAAACTGAGTGATACAGTCAACACCCGTGGGCAGATCTCGAACTGACGCTCCCGCACGGCAGAAGTCCGATTGCCATCGTCTCATTTGTCGAGTGCACACTCGTCGAACTCATCCACGAAGGCGTCGGTGTTGAGTTCGTCTCGACGAGCGTGGCGGGAGTGAACGCAGTTCATCGCCGTCGGCGACGTGGTTCGTGACGGGCAACGAACGTCTGGCTGAAATCCGGACTCGTGCTGTTGGACACACGTGTCTACGAACGGAGGAGCGTGTGGAGCTCATCGTCGACTTCGTAGAGGTACCCCTTCAGGAGGAGCTGTTCGAGCAGGTCACGCGCGTCAGCGCGCTCGAATCTAGTTGTAGTGAGGTAGTCAACAGCCACCGCTCGCGTGACGACCTCATTGCCTCCCGTTTCGACGTACGCTTCGAGCTGTTCAAAGGCGTCTTGTTCCCTGGGGCTGAGTGGTGTCCGCGAATTCCGCATTACGTCAAGGCTCGTCCTCCTCAGAGGAGAGTATTGGGGTTGGGTCTCCAAGGATTCTTTGCGGGACAGCAAGTGGATGTCAGAGATGGAGTCGTGGGGGGACAGTTCTGAAAGTTTGTTGACTCAGTTGAACGGTGTGCATACTAATTCGGGCTCCCCTCTGTACGTGGGGGTCTGCAAGTAGGGTGGGGTGGGGAGACGTAGGATCTGGAACAGAACTCTGAAAACGAGTTCTTAGGTGCTACGTCACATACGTCCAGTACTTGTAGACTTAAGATACTTTTTGCCAATGAATTTAGTGAAGGACGTGATATGTCGAGCGCGAGGGTCTACGAGATAGCCCTTCCAACCAGCCCGGAAGCCACGCGTCTGTAGGAGCAATGACATGCAATTGTGGAATCGGTCGCGCTCAGACCAACTGTCTGAGAACGGTGACTGGCGAATCAATCTCGATCGAGGGTTCATCCACAGTCGCACCTTCTCGGGTCGACTGTGCATCGTTCCCTCCTGTGGACGCTTTTACTCGTGTTGGGTTGGTCGCCCCGGCATGCACGTAAAGAACTGTCCTGCTGATCTACACTGTGGCTGAGAGGTATCATACGTCGATGACCGCCCGCTGGTTCGCGAGATTACGACTCGTAATCACTCGAGCAACGGATCATGTGGTGTCAGTTGGTTACGGATTTCTGTACTGCTGGGTCCATTTTGCACGTGCTTCGATTTCGCGGCGGCCACGACGGGTGAGTGTGTAGTAGTTCGTTCGACGGTCGAGTTCGCCCTTTTCGACGAGGCCTTTCTCGACGAGCGTGTCGAGGTTCGGATACAGGCGGCCGTGGTGGATTTCTTGTTCGTAGTAGGCTTCGAGTTCGTCTTTGATGGCGAGACCATGGGGTTTCTCTTTCCCAGTAATCACGTACAGGAGGTCGCGTTGGAACCCGGTCAAATCATACATTGATATGGTGTTGGTATACAGCGACGCAAATCTCTGTTGGCCCGAACACAGTAGCCAGCTACAACCACCCTCTGGAGTCCAGTTGTCTAGTGAGCCAAGTTAGAAGTCGTGGCGGCGAGAGAAACGTAGCTCGAATCGTCTGGGTTATAGTACTCTACCAACCCGAACGAGTCAGCGTGGAGGGGTAAGGCTCACATCGTACACACGAAAACGGCTAAGTGTGCTGGCTCACAATGTACACATAATGAGCACTGATAAGAAGCGCGTGCAGTTTCGAGCCCCACATCGGCTCATCGACCGGGCCGACGCACTGGCCGCGGTCCTCGGGGAAGACCGAACAAACGTCCTCGTGACCGCGCTTCGGGAATACCTCCAAGACGCCACTCACGACGACGCACTCGTCCAGGAAATCGCCGCCGCCTATTACGACGACGAGATCACGTATGAGCAACTCAAAGCGCTCGTTGGAGCCGAAGAAGCGGCCAACCTCCGCGTGTTGAAACAACAGTTGGACGAGGACTTCGTCGACGAGGTCGCCAACGTATAGATGTCACAGCTAATCGGAGACGCCTCCGCCCTCGTGAGTCTCGGGATCGTTACTGGCGACGATCCTGATCCACTCGCACTTTGTCTCTCTAGATACGAGGTCATCGTCCCAACGGCGGTCATCGACGAACTCCAAGAGATTGCCTCGTACGATGACGTCCATGGACACGCTGCGTCCGCTGTGCTTAATCGAGCGGATTCATTCACAACACAGTCGGTCGACCTCGATGCCGAGTTTCCACTTGATGACGGTGAAAACGCGGCGGTCACCCTCGCGAACAATCTCGATGCCGCGCTGTTTCTCTGTGACGAGTTCAACCAGCTTGGTTTGATTCACGCCTCAATCGCTGATACCCGGCTCGTCACGACACCGACTCTGCTCTCGGTTTTCGTTAGAACTGAACAACTATCTGCTGCCGATGCACGGCTGCTCCTTGATGAGATCAGCGATGCCCGTAGCTGGGGCGCGAACAGCTACGTACAACGGGCTCGCTCGCTACTTGAAGATCCCTGACACCGAGGCGGTCGCCCTCCTGGATACTCCTCCACACCCGACACTGATTGGCGACAATATGTGTAACTGTCTCACCCCTCCACTACCTTCAGTTTGCGTAAGGGCAAAATTCCTGTGAGCCGGTGGATTCCATCCCCCAGAAAGTCAGGAAACTATTCCTCGAAGTAAGAACTATATCCTGGGCCACGCAAGAACGAGTATGTCCAACAGCGAGTCACACCACGACTCGCCGTGCACACGACCGTCGCCCTGGACACAGACCCGCAGTCCGGGCCGGACGCGAGAAACGGCTTAACGCTGGCCGCTCGCTCAGGGCGGGTCGGCGTCGGGAGCAGGCCAGGGGCGAACACCGCTTGCTCGTACCTCCCATCGGTGCCGGACTCGCCACCGGAGGAATCTCTGGAGCGTTCGCTATTCCGACGGAGCGGTAAACTCTGGTGGAGTCCGGGGGTCTGCTATCTGTTCATAGGCGTATGCCATCTCGATAAGCTGATGCTCGTGATATGGCTTTCCCAGAAGCTCTACTCCCACCGGTACACCCTCATCGGTGAGACCACCAGGGACGGAAATCGCAGGGCACTGTGACTGTGCTCCGATCGGGGTGTTCGTGGGAAAGTTCGCCGTTGTATATCGGTCACCTAATTCTGAAATTTCAGGAGGGATTACCTGGACATCAGGGAATACGATCGCATCGAGGTCATCAGCCGCGAAGGTGTTTAGAATGTCCCGTCTGAACGATTCCTGCCCGAGGGAACTGCGCCAGAAGTCGAGTTCGTTCTCCGGGTCAACGTCCAGCTCGGCGATCGCCTGGAAGAGTTCGAGCTCCGCGTGATACGCATCAGCTTCGTATATCTCGCGGACCGAATCGTATGGAATATCCTCTCGCTCTGCGAGGAACGCATTCAGGTAGATCGTCCCATAGTACTCGTATACCTCGGTGTCCTCGATCCGGGCCTCGGTGTTCGGAATCGAAACAGGGTCGACGAGTTCGGCGCCAGCCTCGCTCATCGTCTCGAGCGCACCATCGACGATGCGGTTGACGGGTGCTGCTCGGGGGTTGTCATTAGACCCAAATCGTTCTCGTAACACACCGATACGGAGGCCATCGAGGCCATCCTCGTTGAGATATTCCGTGTAGGAATCGACATCCGTCTGTGCGTTCGCAGCAGACCAATCGTCCGCTGGATCGTATCCGACAAGCACATCCAGCAGGTAGGTCATATCAGTGACCGTCCTGGCCATGGGCCCTGCCGTATCCTGTCGAGGGACGATCGGTGACAGCCCGGTTCGACTCACTAGTCCAGTTGTGACACGGATACCGAACAGGTTACAATTCGCGGACGGAACCCGGATCGAGCCACCGGTATCCTCCCCAACCCCAATCGTCCCCAAATTCGCTGCGACTGCTGTGCCAGTCCCAGCACTGGAACCGCCTGGATCACGTGAGCGGTCGTACGGATTTTTCGTCTGTCCAGCGATCGACGAATACCCGAAATACGCCGCCGCAAAGTCAGGGAGGTTTGTTTTCGCGAGAACGATTGCGCCAGCGTCTTTGAGGTGAGATACGATCGTTGCGTCGGTGTCCGGCACATAATCCGCACACGCTTCGGACCCGAAGGTGGTTCTCAATCCTGCTGTTTCGGCCTGATCTTTGACCAATATCGGAATCCCATGCAGCGGTCCGGTGAGTCCGTTCTGCTCGCGTTCTTCGTCCAGCTCTGCTGCTCGCTCGATCGCCTCGTCGTTCGTTGTGACGATGCTGTTCAGCGCTGGCCCATTCCGGTCGTAGGCCTCGATTCGCCCGAGGTATCCCTCGACGAGTTCTTGGCTTGTCACCTCGCCAGCCTCCATCCTCTCGTGGATCTCGTCAACAGTTGCCTCGACTAACTCGAACTCGGATGCCATAGTGTCTCATAGGACATGCGAATGGAGCTGTAATATAACTTAGGAAAATCGAACAATTATTGGCGGGATGCTCCAATCTCTCCTCTACTTACCGACCGAATGGATGGATCTTGACCAGTTGTCTCCCTAGCCTGCTCCAGCAGTGCTGCGTCCCCTTCCGCTCGGTCGTGAACTGTTACCGACCTAGTCGACCGACGCATCTGTTGTGTCGGCCCATTAGGAACTCGTGTCGGATACTCTATGGTGCTTCACTGCGCCGTTATTCGTTCACACTGGATTCGACAAATACCATTTATTAGCTCGGGGTTACTCTTTCAGATGGTATGACATGGCACATCACACTTGACGAAGACACGTACGAGGATGCCAGAGATGCCTTCTCGTGGGAGCAGATACCGGATGGGTACAATATCGCTCACGACTGTTTGAAAAAGCATGCTGACCTCGACCGACCAGCACTCTATCAGGCCTACCCAGACGGCAGGCGCGAGACCTACACCTTCTGTGAGCTCGATGAGCGATCCAACCAAGTCGCGAACGCGCTTTCCGACGCGGGCATTGAACAAGGGGACCGTGTCGCCGTCGTCGTTCCACAGAAACCGGCGAATCCGCTGACACACTTCGCCTGCTGGAAACTCGGTGCCATCTCACTTCCTCTCTCGGTCCTGTTCGGCGACGACGCGATGGCGTATCGCCTCAAAGACAGCGGCGCGAAGGCGGCCGTGGTCGACGAGTCAGTTCTTGATACGATGAACCACATCCGCGATACCTGTCCCGACCTCGAGACACTCGTGAGCGTCGACGTCGATGACCCTGGAAACAGTGTTTCCGATTTCGAAGCGTTTTCTCAGGGATATTCCACCGAATTCGAGGCAGTCGACACCGATGCCGATACCCCCGCCATCATCCTCTATACGAGTGGGTCGACCGGTCCGCCGAAAGGCGTCCTTCACACACACGGCCTCTGGCTCGGTCACTGTCCGGCATTTTACATGTATTTCGAGCGAAACCTGGACGACTCGGTTTTCTGGACGCCTGCGGACTGGGCGTGGATCGGCTCACTCGGAGACGTGGTGTTCCCAGCGTGGCATTACGGACGCCCGATCGTGAGCTATCCGATGGGGGGGTTCGATCGCACCACTGCCTTCGAGATCCTTGAGGAGTTCGTCATCACTGACACCTTCCTCCCACCCACGGCGATTCGTATGATGATGGAGGTAAATGACCCAACAGAACAGTACGACCTCGCGCTCAAAGCGATCTGCTCAGGAGGGGAACCGCTCACACCGGAGATACTGGGGTGGGCAGACAGCGAACTCGAGAGTGTTGTCGTCAACGAACTGTACGGACAGACCGAAGCGAATCTTCTCGTAACGAACTGTCAGGCGTGGTTCCCCGCACAGGCGGGGAGTATGGGAAAGCCAGTTCCTGGGCACGACGTCGCGATTATCGATCAAGAGACCGGTGAGGAGATGCCGACGGGGGAAGTCGGGATGATCGCAGCAAAGCACGCCAACGACCCGGTCATCTTCGAGGAGTACTGGAACAAACCCGAAAAGACGGAGCACGTCCGTGTCGGCGAATGGCATCTGACCGGCGATCTCGGTAAGCGTGATGAGGAGGGGTATCTCTGGTTCAAATCACGCGACGATGATGTCATCATCACGAGTGGCTACCGCGTCGGACCGGGAGAGGTGGAAAGTGCCATCCTCGAACATCCAGACGTCGAACAGGTCGGCGTCATCGGAGTCCCAAACCGAACGCGTGGAGAGATAATCAAAGCATTCGTGCAACCAGTCGGAGGCATCCAGGGGGACGATGCCCTCCGGAACGAGATAGAGACGCTTGTGCGCGACCACTTGGCGAAGTACGAATATCCCCGTGAAATCGAATTCGTAGACTCGCTCCCACAGACCACGACGGGGAAGATTCAACGTCGCAAACTCCGTGAACTCGATGCGGTGGAGTGACCTCATCACATTAGCCCAGCGGTGGAGCTGCGATACAGACCACAACCACATCGCGATGTCGCGTCATTCGCCGGGTCTGGATATCCCCTCTAACTTCCACATTCGTTTATGATTGTCCCCACATCATTTATGCCGACAGAATATTCCTGACCCCAAGCTATTTGATTGAGGGTTAATTGGTACGATATGGTATAACATGACTATCAGACGACCTTCACGTGAGGAACTTAGCGAGATTGCCAAATCGGCACATTTCCCTCTGAATGAAGAGGAACTCGACGACTATGCGGAACTCGTGGCTGGGACGCTCGATGTCTTGGAACGAATGCAGGAGATACCGGAGCCTCGCTTTGCGCCACACAATATCAAATACGAGGATCGGTGTAACATCCATCGTCCGGAACCAGCTGAGAACCCTCATAATATCTGGGTGACGAAGGCCACGGTTGAGGGGGCAGACAGTGGGCCGCTCGCCGGCAAGACCATCGGACTGAAGGACAACATCTCTCTTGCTGGTGTGGAGATGACAAATGGGTCGCAACTGTTCGAGGGCTACGTCCCCGACATCGACGCGACGATCGTGACACGGCTACTCGACGCGGGTGGAACGATCGAAGGAAAGCTCAACATGGAGAGTTTCGCCTTCTCTGGCTCGAGCGACACCTCCGACTTCGGAACTGTGACCAACCCACGGGCCCCGGAGTACATCGCCGGAGGTTCGTCAAGCGGGAGCGGTGCTGCACCGGCTGCGGGCGAGGTCGACATCGCTATCGGTGGCGACCAGGGTGGGTCCATCCGCATCCCGGCGTCCTGCTGTGGCGTCGTCGGTCTCAAACCAACGACTGGGCTGGTGCCGTACACAGGGATCTTCCCGATCGACAACTCCCTCGACCACACCGGTCCGATGGCCGAATCCGTCGAGGACGTGGCCACAGCACTCGAGGTGATGGCCGGTCCCGATGGTCTCGATCCCCGTCAACCGGCTGGACTGGAAGGCGAAGACTATACCGACTCGCTCGTCGACGACGCCGAGGGGATGACCATCGCGGTCCTAAAAGAGGGCTTCGAACGCGAAGAGAGCGATCCGGAAGTGAACGCAACGGTACGGGAAGCCATCGAAACCCTCGAGGAACTCGGTGCCGAGACCACGGAGGTGTCCGTCCCGCGCCACCTCGACTCGCTCGCGCTCTGGATCGCAATCGCCGGCTACGGTGGTATCCAGGTGCTCAAACAGGGGGGCCTCGGCTCGCTGTATGACGGCTGGTACAACACCGGACTCGCGAAGGCGTACGACAAGTTCCGCAAGAGCCAGGGACGCGACTTCCCTGACTCGGTCAAGGCGACGTGGCTCGCCATCGAATATCTCGACCAGGAGTACCAGGGAAGTGCCCTGTATGGGAAGGGCCAGAACATCAGCCTCACGATGCGCGCCGCGTACGACGAGATCCTCGAAGAGGCAGACGTCATCGCGATGCCAACGATTCCCATCAAGCCGTTCGAGGTCGACCCCGATCTCTCGCGGATCGACCGCATCGGTCGGTCGCTCGGCATCGCGAAGAACACCGCCCCCTTCGACCTCACTCACCACCCGGCGATCTCCGTGCCCTGCGGCACGGCGGGGGGCCGTCCCGTGGGGCTCATGTTCGTCGGCGAGCGGTTCGACGAGGCGAGCGTTTTCCAGGCGGCCTATACGTACCAGGAGAACGCCGAGGAGTGACGGCGTCGGTGTAATCGGTGCGTGCTCACGACGGAAGAGGACCCCTCCCGATTGGGAATTGACCTGCGCCGTCGCTTGCGCTCCACTCACCTGCTCATTATACAGCCTACTCTTGTCATTATGTTGCTGCGGATCTCTATTGGCAACCTGCTGTGTTGATGTTCTCAGTAGACAACTTTTATCAACTAGCTATCCATATTGCCAAACAATGACATACGATGACACGTGTCGCGGTAAAGAGAAGCAGAATTGCAACCAGAACCGCGGGCGGTCGCTGAACCGACGGACTGTACTCAAAGCCGGTGCACTCGGATCGAGCCTATCTTTGGCGGGTTGTGTTGGCGGATTCGGTGGAGGAGGCGACGGTGCAATCAAGATTGGGTTATTGGCTGACCGGAGTGGCTCGATCTCCACGTACGGGATTCCGATGACGAGCGCGGCCGAACTCTGGCAGGATGAGGTGAACAACAATGGTGGTCTGCTGGGCCGGGATGTAGAGCTGATCAAACCCGACCCGCAATCTGACAACCAGCAGTACCAGAACCTCGCTCGTCGGCTTATCTTAGAGGAGGAAGTCGACATGCTGGTTGGTGGCATCACGAGTGCGTCACGCGAGGCGATCCGGCCGATCATCGATGAGAACAAACAGCTGTACTTCTACCCCGCGCTGTACGAGGGCGGTGTCTGTGACGAGTACGTCTATATGACGGGTCCCACGCCGACCCAGCAGCTCAAACCGCTCGTCGAGTACATGGTCGAGGAGTTCGGCGGCAACGTCTACACCCTCGCTGCGGACTACAACTTCGGGCAGATATCGGCGCTGTGGGCCCAGCGCTACGTCGAGGAGAACGGCGGGTCGATCGTGGGCGAGGAGTTCATCCCACTGTCGGTCTCTGACTTTGGCTCGACCATCGACCGGGTCCAGAACGAAGATCCGGACTGGATAATGAGCCTCTTGGTCGGGACCAACCACGTCTCGTACTTCAAACAGGCCGAGTCCACCGGTCTCCAGAAACCTATGGCCTCGACAGTCCAGGTCGGAGCGTCGTACGAGCACAAGACGCTCTCCCCTCCAACGCTTGCGAACATGTACTCGACGTGGAACTACCTCGAGGAACTCCCGTCCCAGGCGAACCAGGACTTCGTCAGCCGGTTCCGGGATATGTTTCCCGAGACTCAGTACATCAACCAGCACGCCGAGAGTACGTATGTGGCGTGTCTGCTGTACCAGGCAGCGGTCGAGCAGGCCGAGACGACCGACCAGCAGGCGGTCAACGAGGCCCTCGAATCGGGCATCAGCGTGGAGGCACCTCAGGGGACGACGACGCTGGATCCAGCGACCCACCACCTGAACCACAACATAGCGCTCGCAAAGGTCGAAGAGAACCACAGCATCTCGATCCTCGAGACCACCGAGAACGTCGAACCCACTTGGCTTCAGGAACGGTGCAGTCTCGCTTCGGAGAGCACATGGGACGACCCCACGAGCGAATTCTTCCAACCGAACTGATATGGCATTAATGTCAACTGTACTCGATCTGATCACAGTTATTGCCAGCGGGCTAGGGAAACTAGTTCTCGTCTCGCTGGGCCTCGCTATCATCTTCGGGATGATGGGCATCATCAACTTGGCGCACGGCGAGTTCATCATGGTCGGCGCCTATGCAACTGCACTCTCCTACCACCAGGGTGTCCCTCTGATTATCGCAGTCCTCGTCGGCGGCGTAGCCACGGGTGTCCTCGGTGTCGTTGTCGAACGACTCGTCATCCGACATCTCTACGATCGGACTGTCGACTCGATGGTGGCGACGTGGGGGCTCAGTCTCGTGCTGACACAACTGGCACTCATCGCCTTCGGGCCGAGTTCCAGTGGCATCGAGACCCCCTTCGGGTCTGTTACCATGGGGACCTACTCGGCATCGATTTACGAGTGGGTTCTCGCAGGGCTTTCGATTGCCCTCATAGGGGCTGTCTACGCTGTGTTCAACTACACCGAATACGGCCTGCACGCTCGCGCGACCATCCAGAACGAGGAGATGGCTCGGAGTCTCGGAATCGATACCTCGCGAATCTACATGATCACGTTCTTCCTGGGGTCGGTACTCACTGGACTGGCCGGCGGGCTGTTCGCGCCGACTATCTCGCTGGTACCCACCCTCGGTGGATCCTACATCATCGAAGCATTCGTGACGGTCATCGTCGGTGGGGCGAACGTTCTGATCGGCGTCCCGGCGAGCGCGCTCTCTCTGTCGATCATCAACGGCGGTGCCTCACAGTGGGGCGGCGCTCTGGCCGGCCGTGTCGCGCTGCTCGTGACGGCGATAATCATCATCCGTCTCATGCCCGAAGGGCTCTCGGAGTATATCGGAGAGAAAATCCGACAGTGAAACGATGAGTGACGAAACCACAAATCTCGACGAAACCGATGGACTCGCACACGGGGAAACATTACTGCAGGTTTTCGAGCGGTTCGAAGGCCCGCACACAATCGGATCGTCAACCCGATTCTGGGCCGGGTTCTGGGCACTCACGGCGCTGGCGTTCATCTATCCGTTCACCACGAATGAGTACGCCGTCCTCACGACGACGGTGCTGTTCGTCTGGGTCTTCCTCGCATTGAGTCTCAGTGTCATCTGGGGATACTCAGGTATCTTCAGCTTCGGACAGACTGCCTTCTTTGGTATCGGCGGCTATTCCTTCGGTGTGATCGGTATCAATCTGCTCCCCGTTACTGGAGGGACGAACCTGGCACTGCTCGTCGCGATCGTTTTTCCAGCCTTGGTCGCCGCTGTTATCGGCTATTTCATGTTCTACGGACGGGTGAGTGGCGTCTACGTCGCCATCATTACGCTGGCGACGACCCTCATCCTCGAACTCCTGTTCTCGCGGACAGCTGGCCAGCAATACGCGATCGGTGAGGCACAGCTCGGCGGGTACAATGGGATGACAGGGATCCCGTCGATCGTTCTCGGAGCCGGTTCGGCAACGATTGAACTAGGCGCCAACGGCATGTACTTCTTCGTCCTTACTCTCTTCGTTCTCACTTACCTGGCACTCCGATACGTCCTCAATTCGAACTATGGCTACGTGATGGTCGCAACGCGCGAGTCCGAAGACCGGACCGAGATGTTCGGATACGACATCCGGCTTCTGAAACTCCAGGTCTTCACAGCCGCGGGCGGCCTCGCTGGACTAGGTGGTGCACTGTACGCATCCGCTGGCAACTTCATTAGCCCGCCGGTGATGGGGCTTGCGTTCGCCGCGCTCCCGGTGATCTGGATTACCGTCGGTGGTCGGACGACGCTCATCGGCGCCATCGTCGGAACCCTGGGGCTGCGGTTCTTCAGTAACGAACTCGCGGCTGCCGGCAGCGAGTACGCCACGATATTCTTGGGCGTCGTCCTGCTCGTCGCTGTGCTCCTGCTCCCTGATGGTGTCGTTCCGACGATTCAACGCTACTGGGAACGCCGTGCGCAGAACCCGGAGGGTGACCAATGAGCACGGACACCGACTCTGACGCGGCGACCGCCGCCGCAGAGGGAGAGTACATCCTGGAAACAAAAGGGCTCACCAAGCGGTTCGGTGGTCTCACTGCTGTCGATGATGTCGACTGCAACATCCCATACGGGGAGATCCGTTGTCTTATCGGCCCGAACGGGGCAGGAAAGAGCACGTTCTTCAAGATGCTTGCGGGGCGTCTGCAGCCATCCAACGGCCACATCATCTACCAGGGCGACGACATCACTGATCTCGAGCCACACGAACGCGCACGCCGTGGTGTGAGCATCAAATTCCAGGACGTCAGCGTCTACCCGAATCTCTCTGTCCGGGAGAATCTCCGTATTCCTGTTCAGCGTTACCACGATGGGAGCAGTATTCGCTCGGAAGTCGAGGACCTGGTCGCACTGGTGCGGCTTGAGGGGAACGAAGACGTGCTGGTCGATAATCTCTCGCACGGTCAACAGCAATGGCTCGAGATCGCGATGGCCACCGCTATCGAGCCACAACTCCTCCTCCTCGACGAACCGACTGCGGGAATGACCATCGAGGAGACTGAAGAGACCGGTGACCTCATTCAGACCCTCGCTGACCAAGGAATGACTGTCGTGGTCGTTGAGCACGACATCAACTTCGTCCGTCAGATCGCAGAGGTCGTCACCGTGCTTCACAACGGTCAGGTGTTCGCGGAGGGTACGGTGAGCGAGATAGAGAGCAACGAAGAGGTTCAGCGGATTTACCTCGGACAGGAGTGATACACAGATGAGCATTCTCTCACTAGCCGACATCGACGTCTCGTACGGACAAACACCCATCCTCCGAGAGGTCTCATTCGACGTCAACGAGGGGTCTATCGTCTCACTAATCGGACGCAACGGTGTCGGAAAGACGACCCTGATGAAGACCGTAATTGGCCTCCTCACACCGACGAACGGGGTGATAACCTTCGAAGACCAGGACGTCACGCCCATGGGGGCAGACGCCCGCGCCCGACTCGGCATCGGTTACGTCCCACAGGGACGTGATGTGTTTCCACGGCTGACCGTCAAGGAGAACCTCCGGGTCGGCGAGCAAGTCAACGATGATACCACTGAGTATCGGTATGAAGAGGTGTACGAGTTCTTCCCGCGGCTGGAAGAACGAAAGAATCAGAAGGCAGGGACGATGAGCGGCGGCGAGCAACAGATGCTCGCAATCGGCCGAGCACTCGTCGGGAACCCTGATCTGCTGTTGCTTGATGAGCCGTCGGAGGGTGTCCAGCCGAATATCGTCTCTCAAATCGGGGAGACGTTGGTGGATATTCGCGACCGCCTTGGGACGACGATATTCTTCGTCGAACAGAACCTAGAGTTCACTGTGAACACATCCGAACGTGCTTACGTAATGGAAAAAGGCACCGTTGTCGACGACTTGAAGTCGGGGGATCTCATGGACTCCGATGTCGTCCAGAAATATATCGCGATTTGAGCGCTCTCTTATTCGTGCTCGCTGGATGTCTGTCCGCGGTCTCGACCACATTCTCGATGCCCTGCTAAGTGTCCTGCCAGTGGACGGTAGACTCCATGCCGGTCTGTGAGGATGTGATTTTATACTACTGCACTCCGTGGAGTTGCCCATGCAGATTGTCTATGCAACCCTTCCCATTGAACCATCCCATCGAGACGAAGCGCTCGAAGCAACGAGGGTCATCGCTGAGAAGAGCCGTCAGGAGCCGGGCGTCATCGACTACCGGGCCAATGTCGACGTCGAAGACGCGAATCTCCTTCGATTCATCGAGCAGTACGAGGACGCGGCGGCCGTCGAAGCCCACCTCGAGACCGAACACTACCTGCAATACGAGGATACAGTCATCCCTGATATGCTCAGCGGCGAGCCGGAGATTGTACAGTTCGAGACCACCGGCTGAACATCACTGCAGCGGATACCGTCGATGGGGCCCGGCGAGTCCCGATGGTGCGCATGGTTCGTGAGGGTGTTCCTCCGAGGTTACTGCATCCTGCGTGTGCGATCCAGGCCAAGGATGCGGTGAACCGGTCTCCACGTCGCCTGACGTTACTCTTCGAACCCGCTCGCCGACCTGCGTCGACGTCGTTGCTGGGGTTCTGAGGTGTAGCTGAGACTCCGATCGAGATTCGTTGCAAGGTGAGAGACCATCTGCTCACCGTGGAGGGCTGTAAGGGCGCGAACCTCGCCTTCTGTGAGCATACTGTTGCATACTAGCGAACTAATATATAAATCAGTTCGGTATTTTGCAACACAAGTCCGGCTCTGTCGAGGACGTGGGCATACCGAATGAAAGCCTCGACCTAGGGATCCAGCCACGCCAGAAGGGATCCACCATGAAAAATTAAAGGGTCGTGTCGCTAACTTGTACACTGATATAGGACTTACTTCTCGACTAACTAGCTGTTTTCCGAGTTTTCTGGACTTTCATCCTCAGACTCACCGTGTTATTCGTTGGCAATTGCTATCACCAGAACTCCGAGCAGGAATCCGAAGAAGACACCGAACAGGGGTTTTTTGCTCATATTCTCGTGAGCAATTGAGAGCCGGTACTCCCATTCAGGAGTGGTCTTTTGTTGGATTGAGGAGATTCCGAAAGCCTGGCTGCTATCGACAGTATCGTTCGCCCACGCCGCTGTCTCTGCATTAGAACCATTTTCGACAATATCGAATACTGTGCGTTCAGATGGGAGGAACCGGTTCCCTCGTTGAGCGTTCGCGGCAGCGACAACATCTTCGAGCGTGCTCTCGCCGTCTGTGGCGTTTCGAATACGCTGGTCCAAATGGGCATTAAACAACGCCCCCCGTTTGTATGGTACACGGCGATCGGTCCACGTTGACCGGTCAGATAGGACAGCACGACTCCCTGCGATTCTCTCCAAACGGCGGTTATACTCTCGCGGGGTAAGCGTCTCGGCACCCAGCATTAGTCGTAGCGTCATATACTCCGTTGTCCCCTCATTGAACCAGCTCATCTCCCCCAGCGAAGCACCACCGAAGGCGTGTCTCGTATGCAAATACTCGTGAAGTACGATATGGGTCGTGTTCAATTGCCCAAGTCGACTGGAGGCCCACGCGTCCCCATCGTATGCTCGACCACTGAAGGTTGGGTCTACATTTCCCGGCGTTACGAATATTGTTGTCTTGCTGTAACGGTGTCCAACATCGTACTCAGCCATCGCGTATCGGAGCTGCCGTTCGATCTGCTCTTTGTCAACCATTGACCGGCTCTCGTTAGCGATGATGGTCGTCACCTCGTGGCATCCGTCCTGTAGTGTTACAGCCGAATAATTCCCGAGATACGCGAATTGCGTACCGACGTAGCCGCCTTCGGGGGCCTCACTTCGTCAATACGTTTACCGAGTCGGACGCCGGGATTTGTTACTAAGACAAAGATTTTAATCAGCTAGCAGATGTATTCGTAATGGCTCGCCCTGCTCGCCGCTACCGCCCTCCGCTTGCTCACGGTTCGCGCTGCTTACCGTTCGCATCGAGACGCTCTCTGCGGTCGCGTCTCGCTTCGCTCGCGACCGACCATTCCGGGCTGTCGCGGTCTTGTTCCTCCGTCACTCGACCGCGTTCCGGGCTAAAGTGAATCTGGTCTCGACGCCAGCATTAAGCGCGTTTTCGGTTGCGCCCCTCGCGGGCTTTCGCGTTCCAGCGCTTTGGGCCGTTCCGCACGGCGAGCCACACCACGACTCGCCGTGCTCACGACCGTCGCCCTGGACACAGACCCGCAGTCCGGGCCGGACACGAGAAACGGCTTAACGCTGGACACTCGCTCCGGGCGGGTCGCTGGAAGACGAACGGAGTGAGTCTTCCAAGCCCTGCCTCGCTACGCTCGGCAGGACGGCGCGCGGTGCTGGTTGGGTGGCCTCCCTATGGCGCGCTCTCGCTCGCGCCCCAGGGGGCGCTCGCGAAGGCGCGAGCGAGAGCGCGCAGATGGTTCTGTCGGTCGGTGTCGTCGAAGAACCGCGATGTAAGGGCATCGCGGTGTCGGGCGCGTGAGCGCCTTCAGGAGCTGAACTCCAATGTCGAGTAAGAACGTCTTTGGTAATGAGGTTTCGGTCGATGAACTGGCATTCGAACAAGCGGACAAATCGGCGGTTGACGAAGACGGCTTCGAGGTCGTCGACGAGACGCCGGAATTCCAGGCAACAGTGCAGATGGAGGTGCAGGCAAAGGTCGATGCGAACCACCCAGATGGGATGGTCGACACCAGTGACGAGCGGATCTACGGTGCGACCCTCGAACAGGAAGAGCGCATTCGGGCGCGGGAAGCTGAACTGGAGCGCATCAGTGCCCAAGCAGAGCTGGGGACGCAGGAAGGTCGAGAGAAGCGGACGCGAGACATCGCGGCGAAGCGGAGCGCTGAGCGGCGTGCAGAGTTCCAGAAGCGGGCGGCAAGCGTGAACCCGATGGCTGACCCGGAACGAGGCGATCCTCGTGCAGAACTCGCACAAGAGCAGTTAGCGGTGGTGAACAAGCAGTCGATGCGGCTAGCGAAGAAACTGGATGGCTGGTCGCGAGCGGCGATTGGTCGGCGGCTGGGTGAAGCCGTGGTCGGTGGGAAAGACCTGATGAGCGCGGTCGTCGGGGTGTTCGAGGAGTTGCAGACAGCACCCGGGACGGTGGTTCCCATCGGGAAGCTCGAGGACGTCAATCGCAAAGAAGTGAGCATTGAGGGTCAGGTCGAGGTGCTCTGGGATAGTGACTCACCAGCCATTCAACAAGTCGGACTCATCGAGGACGACAGTGGGAAAACGAAGCTGACGTCGTGGGTGGCGAGTGACCAGCCCTGGATCGAAGAAGGCGAACGAGTTCGCATTCACGGCGCGGCGAAGAACTGGTACAACGGGCGCGTCTCAGTGGCTCTGACCGGGTGGAGCACCGTGATGTTCCCCGAGCGCGGTCAGTGGTGGGAATAGCCGGTCGTCACACCTTCTTTTTTTTTGTTACGTGCCGGACCGACCCTGACCCCACCTCCCCACCCTCCGCTCCGTACTCGCTGCGCTGCGCCCGCAGCCACGACCTTATTATGGAGGTCAAGGATTCGCGGAGGCCCGTATCGAAAGACCGACCAGAGAGAGAGTTTTTCTGCGCCGGAAGTGGCGAGGCGCTGACGTATCGTCGGCGTCCTGATTTTCGATGGATTCAGAGAAGCGAGTGTATACGTGTGAGACCTGTGGAGCCGAGTTCGAAACACCAGGTGCAAAGGGCGGTCACAAACGAGCGCATCAGATCAAGATCAGTGAGGAAGAGTTACTAGCCGAACTCCAGCGGCTGGCGAACGTCTCAGGGCAGCCACCGACAATGAAGATGATGGACGAGCAAGGTGCGTATTCTGCGGCTTGTGTAAGGCAACGGTTCGATACTTGGGGAAATGCTTTACGGGAAATTGGATTATCGCCGAACATCAGATACGACATTCCGTCGGCGGACGTCAAAGAGGACATCCGAACAATCGCAACAAAACTTGGACGTCCACCGACATCGCCAGAGTACCGTGAACAAGGGGATTTCTCCGTTAGCCTTGCGCAAAATTTGTTTGGGAGTTGGAATGAAGCACTAGCAGCTGCTGGGTTTGAGCCACATTCCGAACATGGGATCCCCGACGATGTCCTCCTCGATGAAATCCGAACACTCGTTGAGGCACTGGGGAAGGTTCCGACAGCGACCGATATGGACGAGTACGGTCGGTTTTCTTGTCGGTGCTATTTTGATCGATGGGACGGCTGGCAGGCCGCAGTTCGAGCTGCTGGCCACGAGCCCGTTGGTCGTCCATCAGGCCCTGCCAACGGCAACTGGAAAGCGGACTCAAAGGATAAGCGACGATACTACGGGCCGAACTGGAAGGCACAGCGGGCGAAGGCGCTTGAGCGAGACAGCTACGTATGTCAAACGCCGGGGTGTGACTGGTCACAGACCGCCCATCGGGAGGCGTTCGGGAAGGGGCTGCACGTTCACCATATCCAGCCGCTTAGTTCATTCGAGGACAGGGACGACGATGTGGACTTCGAGCGGGCCAACCGGCTTGAGAATCTCGTGACGGTGTGCGTTCAGCATCATCGCCTCTGGGAACGAGTCTCGCCACTTAGGCCGGATACGAACCGGTCACCTTGAGACTAAAATGAGTACATCAGACTCAGTGTTCTCGAGGATTCAACTGGTGAACGTCGATGGTCCCGTAATCACCATAGAGAGTGGGTTTTTCTGCCCTCTGAAGGGCGGAGGGCACAGCAATAGCGTGCCCTCACCGAAGTATGTCCAAGGAGATTACTCTTACAGCCCGTGAACGACTTCGAATTCATCTTCAAGAAGCGAAACGAGCGACCACATCTCCCGTCGTCAAGGCACAGCTAGATGCCGCGCTGGACGCCTGGGAGGACTTACCGCCGACGCCCCTGCAAGAGTGTCCCGTTTGCGGAAAAGTCGGGTTGCCAGAGCGGATCCGGCAACACAGGTGTGGAGCCCAAGGTCGAAATGGCGACGATATCCGGTTCTAATACGACGTCGTGACTCAAGACCGTCGAGATAAATCCAAGAGTTAGCCGAATAACTCAGACGAGTCCACACCAAGGGCCGCGTCATCCATCAGCTCGCCGATCTCGTCGATGCTTAGTCCGGTCTTCTCAGTCAAGTCCATATAAGCGACGATAGAAGCGCCCATGAAGCGGCGCGCTTCAGCCACTACATCTTTCGGATGGTCGAACTTCTCGTCTAGTACCTTCAAACGGCTATTCCGCTCTAAAACATCGGCAAGATACTGATTCTCGTGCACAATATCCCCCCTGAGTGAGTAGATATCCTGTAGGAACTTCTGGATGTACTCCCGTTCGTAAGATAGCCTATCATGCAATATCTGGCCTCCACGCAGTTTGAGTCGGAGGGTAATCGAGCTCCCCGATCCAACTCCTTGGAGAAGAAGCCCCTCAAGCCCGATTAGACAGTCAAGGAGCTGATCTTCGTAGAACCGCTTCGACCAGATCTCGTTAAAGCGTTGAATTGAACGCGTGAACTGACCGTCCCTATCAAGACGAATTCGTCGACAGTGGTGTCCCCAAAACTCGGTGAGTTCATCAACGGAGTCTGGATACAGAAGGTATGCTTCTTGCCGTTGTGTTCGGTCTTTGTGTGCGTCTCCGATTACTGTGAAGTCGGGGATTCCCTCTCTGAATTCAAGCCAACTGGGTTCTTGTCGGAAGGATGTGCCCACGATCAGGTCTCCTGTTTCTGGGTCGGGGTCAAAAAGCCGTAGTGCGGTCGCTAACCGTTCTCCAATTTCTTCCCCTGGATCATACAGAGTGCCTTCAGGTTCTCGTGCCGCTATCTCTGCATGGATTTTGTACTCACAGGCGTCAACAGGGTTGAGACTGAACCGCTCCCCTCCACCCGCTGAGGATGTATGGACACCCAGCCTTTCTGAATCGGTGATGGGGCAGATCCGGAGTGATTCAACTCGATAGAAATTGTGACGTCTTCGACGGAGTTCAAATTCTGGCGATAATTCGATAACTGCTTCGTCGTCTCGTGGAATGTTGAATAGGTGAAGTGGAATGATGATCTCGAAGGTTTCCAGCCCCGTCTCGTACTTCGGAAGCCAGTGTTCCTCGTATGCTCGATCGAACCCTCTATCCGTGACCACGTAACCTCCCGAATAATCCATCACTGTGCCAGCGAAGTTGAAAAGCGCGTTAACGTAGGAGAATAGATTAGGCTCCTCAGGGGGCTCGTAGTCCTCCGGTGCGCCGAGAAATACAACGTCTTCGTCATCAGGTTCAGCAGGATCGTTAAGACCAAATCCGTTTCCGGTCTCGTGCATCCACTCTGCAGTCTCTTCGAAGAACTCCTGCTGGCGTGAAGAATAGAACGTAATAATCCGGGAAGGCTCATCAATGATTTTCTCTTTCCTGTCCATCCGATCTCCTGCGGCAATTCGGAGTTTCGGGACGAAATCTTGCTCCTCACGAACGGTTTCAACGAAACCATCCACACACTCTCTAACCCGCTCCTTCAATCCACTTTCCGAACTCCCCATAGTAGGGGAAGTGACCAATTTGTCTTCAAGACTGTGCTAACCCCGACACGGCCGTGGCCACGAAGGGTTGCTTCTATCGAAGTGTACTAACCGGTGTATGAACCAAGCGATCCGTGAGGAATGTAGCCTCAACACCAGAGAAGGAGGGGATGACTCGGTGGGTTGTCCATTCTACGGCATCATCAACCAGAGGAGACACAGCGAATGCCGGAATTGCGGTCGTCCGATGAATCTGGAACAGCAGAGCGAACAGGAAGAACAGCTCTCTGCGTAAGAACGATTATGTGAAGTTGATGAAGAGGGGATAGTGGACAAATTGGAAGAGTTGCTGGCGTCTCAGTCAAACCTCACATAGACCACTGTGGTTTGGAAGGGCCCGGAAGACGATATTCGTGTCCCGCGGGTTCAGTATGGCAGTGGAAGATCGGGGTGGATCTGGAGGTCAATCCTAATCGAAAACTGCCGGACGAATCCTTTTGATACGCGAAGTGCCCATTCAGCGCAGCCGTAGCTCATGCATTGGCTGGGAAAGAATGCGTTCCCACTCGGTATGAGCGGGTTCAGGTCAAACCGACCGTCAAGTTGTTCTTCTATCCCGTACTCGTTCTCGGTGTAGTCCTTCTCACCACCTTCAATCCATCTCGGCTCAAAATGCACGAGTTCATTCCGGATGTCTAGAATGCGAGCGACAGGTTCTGCGGGAGTGCTGTCTTTTTCGAATTCGTCGAATCCGTTGACGTCTAAGAAGATATTGTACTTCCCGAGAATCCCAGCATTGTCTAACCGGTTCGTGAGCTTCTTTTGTCCCTGCTCAGGATTGAGTTCTGCTTCCTCGATGTTCTGACGGAATTCCGTTTTGTCTGGGTAGTGTATCGGGTCTTTTCCATCATTTATTAGGCGGATGTCGTCCCAGAGCTCCCAGTACAGGCTATTGACTGTGGCCTCTAGGAAGCAAGCTGTGCTGACGATTGAGTTCATGCAGAAGGCGCGATGCTTCGTCTTGTCGTCGTTGGGAATGGAGGATGAACCGGTGTTGGGGTCAACGGAGTCGTATAGTGCTTCAACACGTCTCGCCTCATCACGGAACAGCTCCGCATGTATCGCGTGGTGGCCCTTCAACGTCGTGGTTGCGCGTACCGAAGCCATGCCACCACTTGTTGATACAGGCTGAAATAAATGAAGTAGCCAACGCTGCTTAATTCCAGTCCCCGATATTGGTGCTGTCTACTTCTCCAATTGAACTCGATATCCGTGTGCTTGAGAAGTCGGTGTTTGTTGTAGATCTTCAATCTCACCCCGTAACTGCTGAAAACGTTTAAGATGCTATTTTGACACCATCTATGTGAAGAATGTACGACCTGGTCGAGGATTCAAGAGATGTCCCAGATATAAACTCGTGGCTGGCCTTCGAAGACAGAGACCAATTTGATCCCATTGACGATGGGTGGATCACGGTCTACAGAACCGGCCACAAAACTACAGATTTGGAATCAGAAGTGGTCGATCAGGGGTTCAGGATTCACTGTTTCTTAATTGATCAGGAGGATTTAGACGCGTTTTTAGGTATCGAACCGTATGGAGAGATTCCTAAATTCGATTTCTACCCGATGGCGTATGGCTCGCGTAGAGGAGAGGAGTACTGGGAAGAGGATCTCACGCAGTGCATAGACGGTATAGAAGCCAAGCGTTTCGTGATGAAGTTCACAAAGGACGCTCCTCTGGTAGATACCGGTTTCGTCGAATATCATAAACTCATTGAAAGGGAGAAACGGAACTTCGAGAGGTACGATACAGACGAGAAAGTGGTCCGTTTTCCCGCGGATAAGTGGAATTACCTTTCCTCGCAGTCTGACCACTGGGGGCTCGATGATACAATTCTGAGTTTGGAAGTGCGAGCTTCCTTCCTCAAGGATTATCTGCAGGAGCGAGGCAGTGCCTTGGTACTTGCATACTTCCAGTCAAGGGATGTGAAATCTACAGAGGAAGATATCCAACTCCCTGATGAAGATAGAGAAAGTTTCGGAATACTGGGCGGTAAAGCAACCCGTGGTGTCCGAAGAACGATGCCGGGCTACGAACTACACTGGTTTTGCCCTATTCATCCCTCCGATATTCCTTACAGCCATGAAGAAACGCTTCGGGAATCAAGAGAGAACCTGAAATTTGAAACGAAGCAAGGATACCGATTCACAAAGCAGGAGGCGATGAGGGAAGACGGGTTTGCGGAAGCAGGATATCGAAGACCCGCGATCGGCGCTGAAGACGTAGATGAGGCTCTGAACTTCTTCGGTTGGACATTCTTTGATCCGGAAGTACTGGAAAAGTACAAGTCTGATAGCCGGGGCTCGGTTTCCGAATGGTCCAGACAAGGTCTACAAATCGAGTGGTTGGACAAGATGTCGCTCCGAGCGTATCGGAATGATGAAGACCTGATTGTGATTATTGTCGATGATCTAGCAAAGATACCCGATGAGGAGATCCCTCACTGGTACCAGCACAACACATCTCCCCGAGGTGAAATCCCCGAGGAGATGATTACTAATTATATTAAGGCAGAATTCGTTGACTCAGAGTCTCCTGCACAAGCGGTGATTAACGCGGTGACCGAGCTTGATGCTGCTTTCGAAGAAGCCTACGGTCGACGTCTTTACAGAGAAACTGGTGAGGAGCTTGATGCTGAGCGGTTGATGACCTTGCCGCGAAATGAGCGTGAAGCGTTGTTGGATGTGATGTCGAAAGTCGATGAGGTTGTAGTGGAGAACCTTGATAAAGGGAACTTGGAAGCTCAATTGCCGGATGACGTAGATGAGGATGATATAGAAGGAGAAAAGTCGGCTTTGTGGGAGTTCGTAAGAGAGTTATCGGACACCGACAAAGCCAATGAGATACTAACACCAATTAATGCGGTACATGATTTTAGACAGGAAGATAGCCATCGGAGGGTAACTGGCGGTTGGAGTCGAGCAGTCCAAACAATGGGATACCCAGAGGACTCAACCGGATTTAGGGATATTTATCGAGACACATTGAGAGATACTGCGGCGTCGCTACGAGAGATTGCTGATCTGATAGAGGAACAGAACTAATCCGAGAACCGAGATTCAGTTATTGAAGTCTGGCTTCGGTGACGGACCAGTCGAGGTCCATCTTCGTTTTGTCTTCGATGGTTTGTCTGATGGCTTGTTTTCGGGATTCACAGAACGCTTCGTAGTCGTCGTTCAGGAGTGCTTGGAAGGCTTCGTCGTTGATGAAGTGGCCTTGTAGAAGTTCGCGGACCCCCTGTTCACCCCGTGGGTGTTCTTCTATCATGTCGGGGATGTAGACGCTGGGAAGATCATCACCGTATTTGAACCGGTTGTTGCGGTACTGGATGATGGTACGGTTCAGTATCTTGTTCCGCTCTGTCTTGTCGTAGGAGTTCCCGTTCAGACCATTTTTGAGCTGGGCGTTGGGGAAGATGTGGTGGTCGTCGACTTGGTGGACGTTGATGCTTTCGAAGGTGCCGAAGTCTTTAGCCCCGTTCAGAACCAGCAGGCTCATCACGCCGTCGTAGGGGCCACCGCGGGTTGTGGTGTCCAAGCTGAGTTCAATCGGTATCAGGTTCCTTCCTTCTTGGATGGCTTCTGGTGGCTCGCTGCGGCTGCCTTTAATCCAGTCTTTGACTTCGTTGTAGTCCTGGTATGAGATAGTGTCGGAGCTTCCACTGTACCTTCTTGAGAAGGTGCTTACCCAGTACCATTGCCTGATTTTCTCTAATGCTTCTTGATTCGGGTAGGTGCCGCCCTCTTCTGCGAGGTATATCAGATTTGCAATTGTGGGTAGTATTGAACCGTAGGGGAATCCATATTTTTCTGTGACACCGAGCCCGCCCACTTCAGTGGATTTTGCTTTCTCCAGTGCTCGATCAATTATTGAGGCTGCGCTTTTCCAGTCGGATTCGAAGTTGTCGGGCTTGAGTTCACGAAGGCTGGCATCCTTACATTCGGTGCCGCGGTACAGGGCCAGTGTTTTTAGGATGCGTTCCCGCGCCGTTTTCGAACCGGAGTTGTCAGAGTAGGTTTCAATGCGGGGGTACTGGTCTATCGATTCGTCCCACAGGTCT
Source organism: Haladaptatus sp. CMSO5 (assembly GCF_036689885.1). Lineage (NCBI taxonomy): Archaea > Methanobacteriati > Methanobacteriota > Halobacteria > Halobacteriales > Haladaptataceae > Haladaptatus > Haladaptatus sp. CMSO5. Next base: position 34,981 of record NZ_JBAHVW010000003.1, on the reverse strand, counting down.
CTCAGGTTGATATTATGCGGTGAAGGGTAAAGACGTGCTGTCAAAATGTCGAACACTCCTAAATCAAGGCCTTGAGTGTTGATCCGTTCGAAGGTTTGAACCACGACCGTGTCAGGTGTGTCCGGGTCTAGTTCGATAATCGGGATGTCGTAGCCGCGGAATGTACCCGTATTTCGTTCAAATTGCTGAATGTCTTCTCTGGTAACGGAATCGTGGCTTTGTGCGTAGTCTTCTAGGCCCCAGCGCCACTCCTCGAATGCATCTTTGCTTCGGAAGACAGTGAACGGGATTAGGTCCCGTTCCATTTGGAGTTCGTAATCGTTGTCGATTAGTCTCTGGGAGGAGTCCCAGTCTCTTCTTCTCCAGGTAATTGTATCTTCGTCGAATTCGCCGTTGACAATCTTACTGAATTTCAGGCAGAAGAGCTGGGGGTACGTGGTGTTATCCAGTGGCAGGTCCGGTGCGGTCAGGGCGTAATAAATGCTGGAAATTCGTTGCTGTCCATCGAGAACCATTTCCATGTTGTTCGCTGTCTGGGAAGAAGGCACACCGGCAACATCTCTTGGTGGGAATGGTATGTTATCGGGATCTCCGGATACCGGTAGTGTGAGCAGAGTATCGATGTAATACCCGTTCAGGATGCTTTCGAGCAGTTTTCCGATCTGTTTGGTAGGCCAGACAAAATCTCTCTGAAAGTCTGGTAGAACAAGTTTCCCGGATTCGATCTCGCTAACGATGTCCTGAACGTCTTTGTTGTAATTGAGACTGACGTTGAGGTCGTGAGGCATTACCGAGCAATCCGTAGAACACAAATATCAATCTAAGGGAAAATACAGAGCTCTCAGTCAAGCCGTCGCTGAATCTGCTTCCGGAACACCTGGAACGAGTTTTCGAGTTCTCTAAGCAAAGCCAGACACGTGCGATTGCGACCAACTATCCGGTAGCTCCCATTCGGGGACTTCGTGCGAATCGGTCGAAAGAACCTCCCGAAGTGATTCAATACGTCAATCGATCCCCACCAGCCCGCTCGAGGGGTGTTTATCTCCCCTGTAAGGGGTGCGGGGTGCAGACAAGACACCTCGCGAACTACCAATGGCGACGAGAGACATCTACGAGAGCGGATTCGACGAGGACGTATCGAACGACGGAACCACGCCGTGTCCAGAGTGTACGGGCCAGGTGAGAACGAACAGCGTTGAAACCATCTGCGAGGACTGTGGACTCGTTATTGACGAACAACGAATCGACCGCGGTCCGGAATGGAGAACTCACGATCAGGACCAGCGAAAGCGGACAGGCGCTCCACTGACTGCAGCACGTCACGACCGAGGACTGTCGACGGAGATCGGTCGCCGGAAAGATGCGAACGGAAACGAACTCTCTGGGCAAAAGCGCCAGCGACTGTCCCGAATGCGCCGGGAACAGAATCGTGGTCGGTTCCAGTCGAAAGCCGAGCGAAACCTCGCACACGGGCTGGGTGAAGTACGAAGAATCGCCAGCGCCCTCGAGCGTACAGATTCGGTCCGTGACCAGGCGTGTCAGCTATTCCGGAGCGCTCAGAACGAAGACCTGCTTCGAGGCCGATCAATCGAGGCGATAGCGGCAGCAAGCATCTACGGGGCCAGTCGCTGTAACGGCCACACATGGTTACTCGACGACGTCGTCGACACAGCACGCGTCGAACAATCGAGAGTCAAAAGTGCCTACAAGACGCTGAATACAGAACTCGGACTACCGGCCCAGCCTGTTCGACCGAGCGATTTCATTCCCCGCCTCGCGTCAGAAATGGATGTTCCAGCGGACATCCGACAGCGAGCTCGGAGATTGGCTGAACAGTCGGAATCGACAGGAGCAGCGTCGGGCGTCAAACCGTCGGCGTTCGCAGCCGCCTGTCTGTACAAGGCGGGTTGCGAAGAAGGACAATGGCTGACGCAGGAGAAAGTCGCTGAGGTGGCGAGCGTTACTGCAACGACCATCCGGTCGCATCGAGACACGCTGAACGAATTGGCGATCTGAAGACGCTGTCTGCGAGTTTTGTGCCGATTCGAGTTCGGCGTTGGTGGCTGAGATTTAAATACAGAGACGAGGGAAGGTGCTGCCAGACGACTCTATGAATGGACGTCAATCTGATTTTGAGGAACTACGACCACTTGGTGAAGCGACTCGCGTTCCCGACGACGAGCTTTCTGGACGAGGGAAGGCTGGGCGATCAGAGGGACAGCGAAGAGAGGGGCCGGATTCGTATCCAGATCGAACGAGATCGACACGGAGCGAATGTTCCTCGTGCGGGGCGTCGATTCCTGCGAGCCGTACCAAGTGTCGGTTCTGCCTCTCGAACCATCTCGATGGAACCACCGACGATAGTCGCACCCCGGATACTGAATGGACACTACTCCATGTCGTCCATCTGCTCGTCGAGGCGTCGACATTCTACGCTGCCGTCGCGAAGGGTGCTGCTGCGGCCACGCTCCTCACCAAGGCTGACAGGGATCCAGCGGTCGACGGCTGCCAACTGATCTACGACCTTGATACGGAGCCCGCCACACAGCTGGCCGACAAGTGGCCCTCGCTACCCGAAGCAGTTCGAGTTACCTCCGAGCGCGGTGAACAGCTACTCACAGTCGCTCGTGAGCGGACGGGAGGGACAGAGTCGACACGGTCGCAGCGTGAGGGGGCGCACACGACGTTCCTCTACGAGGAGGGAGGACGCGACGTTCGTGAGGAAGATCGACTTACAGCCCTACTCGAGAGGGCCGATAGCGACGTCTGGTTGGTGCCAGCGATTGCACTCCAGCGAGCCGTCGACGACGAGCACTCAGAGGATCGTCAACCCAGTACTCCCTCGAAAACACGTCTTGAGTGTCGCAAGTGCGATCGGAAGACTGTGCATCAATTCCAGGAGTTCGAGTCTATCCCAGATGACGAGTGGTCTGGCCAGCCGATGTGGGAGTGCCAGGTGTGTCAGTCACCTCGTCACGGACCGAATCCCCGGTAGGATATCCGGCAGAACAACACCTTAACCAACGTAACTTGCATATACCGGACGTTGTTGGTTAAGACTGGATCAGGACCTGGCGGCAGACCTCAACGACCTCGGCTCATTTTTCTGCGCCGGGAGTCGGTGAGGCGCGCATTATGGACCCACGAGACACACCTGGATATCGACTGCATCGCGCTCTGAGTAACCTCAACAGCATCGATATCGAGCAACTGGATGCCCCCGACCGAAAACGAATCGCTGAAGCGACGACGCTTCTGAAACAGGTGGGACTACTCACCCGACCCGGTGCTTCGGAAGAAGCTGACGCCACTATCGACTCCTGAGGATATCCACAGCCGCGAAACAGCGATCCCGCGTCTCTCCAAGCCGGGTTTGTCACCCCCAAAAGAGGTGCGAGGGCAGGAAAACGCCCTTGAGTACAACCAATGGCAACACTCCAAGCTGCGACGACGTCGACCGGCGCAATCGTATCGAATCCTCGGGCAGTCCGCGAGCTCTGCGAGAACCACTGCTTCGGGACGCTCAATTGGGAGGTCACTGAAGAAGGCGAACTCACCATTTGGGGTTACGATGATTTCGAGATCTACGAAGCCTTAGAGAACGGGCTTCCGGACTACGATGGCGGCATCGTGACCCACGAGTTCCTCCGGACGCTTGCCGACTATCTCGAGTCAGACGAAGAACTCGACATCCAGACAGCTGGGTTCACGAAATGTCGCTTCCCGGTCCTGGCGAAGCGGTACGTCGTTCGCGACGGAGAGGTCTTCCACGCGGACCTCAGGCCCCTCGAGCCGATTGAGCGGTAGCTGTCGTTCAGCCACTCGTAGGACAACCTGCTTCGAGGCAGCTGCTGTTTTTCGAGGGCTGGAAGGACTGAGCCCTCATGGGCTCATGATTCCATGACTGAGGAACTAGCCGACGATCCGTTCCACGATTGCGAGTTGGACCCCGGCGCGGTTCTCGGGACACAGACCTTCGAAGACGTCCTATTCACAGACGACACAGAGACGCCAGTGAACGTGCTGACCGGCCAGACACCAGCGCATTCGAAAGCAACTGTCGAGGAGGCGAAGGCGTTCGCAGCGAGTATCGACACCGACACGCCACAGATCGCGCTCCCTGCCTCGGTCGAGACACAAATCGAAACCCAGAGCAAGCCCTACACCGCAGCTGCGTTCTTCCACTTCAAGGCGACTGGTTCACTCAAACTCCATCGAGCCTATCAGGCCGCCTCCGAATCGGACGCGTTTACCGTCGACTTCGAGGCCGATTACGAGTCGGGGGATCTGACAATCACCGTCGAGCGGGTGGAGGATTCCTGAAATCGGGAGTATCGAGTTCGTTTTTGAGCGCCGGCGATGGGTGCCGGCGCAGTCCGGAGCGCGAGAAAATGCCCGGAACGTCGGCGCAACAAGGGATCTGAGATGCATATGGTCATTTACACCCTGGTAGATGCATCGACACACGACGACGCGTTAGCCACCGGAAAGACGGTGTTCGACCGACTGGTCGGCGCGGACCCGCACGCCGGCGCCGTCTTTGACTACTACGTGACTTTCGAGGAGGAGGACACGTCCGTTGCGGGCAAAGCGCGGTGGGGCGAGCTTCCGACTGCGGTTCCTGTCGACTCCGACGACGGCCAGGACCTGCTCGAGCGTGGGTGGGAGGCGACGAAAGAAGAGTTCGAGCGCAATCTCGAACGCGTGAAGGAAGCCATCGAGGAGCTCTCCGACGAAGAGATCATGCGCGATGAGGACCTCGCTCGGCACGCGTTCCACCAAGTCGGTGCCTACGACGGGCCGTCGGTGTTTCTGTACGACCAGCACGCGACCGGTATCCGGCATCGCGAGCACCTGGATCGGCTCCTCGAAGAGAGTGAGGACCTCTGGATCGTCCCCGCCGACGTTCATTATTGACGAATTAATAAGAGTGCAGTAACCTCTCCGTTTTCTCAGAGTAGGTGTGACTTCCGTTGTCAACGACAGCAATTGTACGTAATTCGTAGACAACATCACAGATGCCGATAGATATCGGGATTATCCTATTCACTGGTCTATTTTCTATTCTTAGACCCATGCTTCAAACGAGTTTTAGTTATGCTAACAGTCATCTACCTAGGCATCCTTACCAAATAATATTTTAAACATCAAAATAGAAATTATTATATATTTAAATTTTTAATATTATATTGTATGGACATTACAACAAGACGAAGCGTTCTCGCAGGATTGGGTCTAGCCATTGGGAGTAACACAGTTGGAAAGTTGCCACTGGTACTTCAGGCGGGGGCAAGTGAGAACCTCCTCATCAAAAATATTGAATTTGTTAAACTAGAGATGCGAGCAGATGACAAAGCGTATCAGGGTAGACTCTTGTCAACATGTACTGATTTTCCGCAAGTTCAGCCGCTGCATGGAAATGTTGAGGATTCGCAAACTCTCGTGATATCCTCGTACGATTCTGCGTCTCAACAACTCCAACACGCAGATGTAGTTCTTGAAACGACAACTGGAATCGAGGCTGTTTCCCGTAACAAAGTTATTCGAAATCTCCCAGTCCTCCCACTAAATCCAGCCTATCACACCCAATTAGATGAGATCGACGCTCCGCCAGTTTCAATCAAGTATGCTGGAGCCGACATTGAGCTGTCGGTGGACGGCGACACTAAGCGTATTCCTGCCGGAGAAAGTGCTCAAACTACTCGTACAGACTTGGGAGTTGAAGCACATGTGCGTAACTACGGTCAGAAAACCATTCTTGCGCATCCGTCTCAAACGCTATTCCCAAAAACGCCCACCTCAATTAAATCATTAGACATTATGAAGAAGAACTTCACCGACGAATCTGTCTCCACCTCAGTCACTGGAAGCGCGACACACAGGTCACTCGAAATTACAGAGTATCCAGACCAAAACGTCTACGGGATTCAAGTAGTTAACGGAGGTAAATAAATGACCAATTTACTCGTGCTCCCGACTCAAGAGTATAAAAATGACGGATACTCAAGCGGGCAACTGTCGGATGTGGCAACCCATATCGAAACGAACTGGAACAGCTACATTAAGGATTCCACAGGAAAATACCAGATGTTCGCCACGTCCGATTATTCCTCTCCAGTTGTACTCAACTCACCATCTGATATTAGTGATGCAAGGAGGCAAGCTGTGGATTATATGGACACCAATTATCAATCTGAGTTGCACACGTACGATGCTATACTCGTAAGAGATTCCCGTAATTTCCCCGGTGCTACTGCCGGACTTGCTCCGGGCGGTGGACCAACGCCATTTGATTCGCGTATATGGTTTGCTGCAGGTAGCATTGATGCAGATGATTGTGTAGCGTATAGCTCATTCACACTTTCTGCAGACTTAGAAACTCATGAGGTAGGTCATTTATACGGTGGCCGACATCCTCGACATGAAATTTGGGGGGTCGCTGAACACACTGTTATGGGGAACCGAGGGAACGAGACTTGCTCGGGTGGAACCAGCGACTATAGAACCCGTCGAGGTGATTTCCATAGTTGTTCAGTAACCGACATCCGGTATTATATGGATTATTGGGGTTTAGACTAAGCACATTATGAGAATATTTTACGCATGCTGATCTCATTTTCTGAGAGGAATATTTCGATATAACACCCACTATCACCTTGCCGGCAGGCCGTAAATGTATCTGTTTCTTTCAATCCAAGATTTGTTTCAACAATAAACGTATACTCAATACCTCTTTCAAGAATTCCGTCAAACCGTTCATCTTCTTCTGGAGAGATAATCAATTGCTCTTCAAAAATTGGAGCATCATTACCGGACTTAGAGGGAGTAATTTTGATATTTGCCGTAATGCTCTTATCAGTTCCGTTAACAACGATTAATCGAGCGTATTCGTCGTCGTTTGTAGAGGAAGTGAATTGGGAAACACACCCGGAACTAATTGCAATAAGTCCGGCAGTAGATCCAAGGAATGTGCGACGGGATAATTCCATATATTATTTTTTGAATTTATCACAACATGAACTTTTTGGTCATCTATTCAAATATCGTAATTTTCAGGTATTAGTGGGGAGAGTGTCTCGGTTGAGGTGATGGAACTGGTAGTGTTGTTATTATTTCTGATGTCAAAAATTACGAACGAGACTCGGAGATAAAGCCGTACTCCCTTTACCAGAACTCTCCGGATCGTGCCCGCCGACGTCCACTTCTGATGCCTCGAATCACCAACTGGACACGAGAGAGTCGCACCCCGTCGCTCGCGTATCGAAACACCGAGACTGGAGCCCGAGCCGTTCTCCATCGTGCACCGGGCTCCTACCGGTACAAGTGGCGGGCAGCAATCCTCGTCGACGGCTTCCCGGTCTGGTCGCGTGGCTTCGAGACGAAGCAGGCGACAGTCCTTCGAGACGCTCTTCGAGACAGACCACTCCCCGAGTTGAGCTGCCCTGAGTGCCCGAACGACGACGTTCTCGTCGGTGAGAAGGCAGCTGACGGAGCGAAGGTACAGCGATGGTTCGACTGTCCCGACTGTGGCTACGAAGCTCGCTCGAAGATCGTCTACGGCGCTGAACGCTGAGGTCACAAGACGTCCAGCGAGAGGGTTTTTCTGGGGCAGGAGGGGTGGCCCGAGTCACACGGGCCAGATCCACAAATGAGTCTGGACGTCATCGACCGCTACAGCGAAGCACTGTTCGAGTTCCTCTGGTGTCCGGTCTGCGGGCACGAGGTGTTCAGCCACATCCCCTTCGAGGGCGTGTTCTGCAAGCACTGCAACACGCAGGTGGAACTCCAAGAGTCGCAAGAGGATCGTGGCTACGAGGAGGCCGTGCTCGTCTGCTTCGATACTGCCACGACCTGGAATCTCCACGTCGACGAGAAACTGCGCCGCGACCTGCCTGATGGGTCGGCGCGGGTGAAGATTCTCGGCGCACCGGGCGCTTACAAGGTCGACTGGCGGAGTCCAAAACCGGACGAGGACTGGGAACCTGTCGAGCGCGGCGAGTTCGACGACGTTGACGAGTCCGAGGAGGCCTCACACTTGGCGTAATGATTTTACATCAGATACCACCTCTGAGCAATTCTCAGACCCAGCAGATGTCCTAATTCTTCTGGTGCAGGAGAGGGTGTCATGAGGAGGTGACCGTGGACTTCGATATAGAATCCTTATGGAGAGATGCCAAGCACGGAAGATATGGTATCCTCATACTCAATCAACAGTGTTCCAAGAAGACTCATCACAAGGACGTATCCAACAGCGAATGCAGGAACTGTGTTCCTAATCACGGGAATTGCACTCGTACTCGCTAGCGTCGCGATGATGAGTGAGAACTCGCCACGAGCAACTAATCCCATTCCGACACGGGTTGATCGGAGGGTGCTCAGCCCATACACTCTTCCGCTCGCATAGCCACTGATCAGTTTCGTTCCAGTTGTCAGAATGACGGCAACGAGTAACAGAAGCGCTACACCAGCGACCACTCGGAGGTCGGTAGACAACCCAATTGAGAAGAAGAACACTGCTGCGAAAATATCTCGAAGTGGCGTAACGAGATGTTCGATTCGTTCGATGAGGTCAGTTTCACTGAAGGCAGTGCCGACAAAGAAGGCAGCCACCGCTTCGCTCACACCAATCGAGAGGGCGATTGCACCAATCAGCACTGCAACCCCGACGATACGAAGGACAAACAATTCGTCCGGCCCGACGTCGAAGATCCGTTCGATGTAGTCTGTTCCGAGATAGGCAACAGCGGCAAGCGCGGCCAAGAAGACGAACGCCTGGACGACCGTCATCGTTGCTTCAGCGAATGTCCCCCCACCCAGCACAAGTGCAGAAACAACCGCGAGATAGACGGCGATGACAATGTCCTCAACAACGAGCGTGCTCAGAATAACGTCACTCTCGGGGTTCGCGAGCCACCCAGCATCTGTAAGCGACTTTGTTATAATCGCGCTCGACGAGATGTAGACAATTCCCGTGATAAGGATGATACCGGTCACTCCAAAGCCGAACACGTACCCGATGAGGACCCCCATGATCCCATTGAGAACGAGATCGAGCCCTCCGAGCTTTGCGAGCCGGGTCTTATTTGCGACCAATGTTCCCACATTAAACTCCAATCCCAAGAAGAACAGGAGGAGAATAATCCCCAGTTCGCCAACAGTGCTGACGAATTCGCTATTCCCGACCAGTCGAAGCGAGATGCCGCCGATCTCTGTTGGGACGTACGGCCCAACGAGGATGCCAGCGGCGATGTAGCCAGGGATGACTGACTGCCGGAACCGGTGGGCGAGCGCCCCAACGAGAGCAAGCGTAATGAGCGCGATACCGACCTCTAAGAGTAGTGCTCCAGCCATGAGAGAAATTAGTTCGATGTCTCTGTAGACCCAGTCTTGATCAGGGATTCGAACGATTTCTGTTCGGGCCGAGTTCCGATAACAACGAGGATATCACCTGGCTGGAGAACGGTGTCCGCTTTCGGGCTAGCTAGGGTATCATCTCCTCGTTGGATGGCAGCAACGGTTGCGCCAGTCTTCTGGCGGAGCTGTGCTGCCTGGATGGTCTCGCCGGTGAGTGGAGAGTCATCGGGGATTTCGACCCACTCCATGATTGCGTTTCCGAGTGGCATATCGACATCATCGAGATCGAGCGGTTGGAAGTCTACACCCTGAAGTGCAGTTACAATCTCTCGCGACACACCAGCCGGGAACTCGAAGAGTTTCTCAGCATCGGCATCTGGGTGATCACGACGGAAAATCTCTCGTTTGCCATCGTGGTGGACGACGACTACGAATCGTTCAGTATCGCCAGTTTCTACCTCATAGCGTTTTCCGACGCCCGGAACATCCGCTTCGTAAATGACCATGCTCGGACGAAGACGGGTGAATTCTATAAACCCCGCTATTCTTCTTGAGAAAGAGGCGTGAGGTGAATTTCGCCCGGAAACGGTCACGGAGGGTTTGAGTGATAACCTCCATCGGTGTCCCAAAAGACCCATAAGAACCTAGATGACGAGAGAGATATGGTTGATTGGAAGAAATACTATCAGCGCTTTAGGAACAATACCCTCCTCTTTTCCGATGTAGATCTCGTATGTCCTGGCTGTGGTGCGAAGGTGGACCCCCCGGCTAGAGAATTGTGAGGAATGTGGCCGCCAGCTCCTGTAACCCTGAGAAGAGTAGGGTTTCCTCAGTTCTATTGTGTGGTCTCGATTCACTGAATCCAAATCAGAGAGTTCAGATCCCGTTTGTGAAGTTATTCTTGCGAGTGGACGGACTGCCGAGATTCTCTTATACCGAACCCACGAACTCTAATAGAGAGCGTCGATGGAGGAAGTAACTGATACAAAAACATACGAATGGGCTGATGAGGTCGTCGTCGAGGTCATGGGAACTGACGAACAGGGTGAGTTCGCGATTGTCTCGTATCACTTCGCCTTCGAGGATATCCAGAACGCTACCATTCGCTTACAAGGTGAGATAGAACCCGAACACGAGTCCCACATCGTAGCCGCGCTTTCCGATGCGGGATATACACTCACTACGTCGCTCGAAGAGTAAGAGCCACTGAAGGCTATCCTTCTCCACATGGTTTAGTGTGGTTGAGTGACTCTGCTCAGTTATGGATAAGTGGCAGCGACGAACCGTCTATTATTCGGTTCTCTTGACTGGGCTCATTCTCGTGTACGCTGTCCTCTATCATCACGGGATGCGTATCTATGAAGGAGAGAGTCTCTCATTCCTTCACTCGTTACAGGTCGTCGTTGAGACGTTCACGACTACTGGCTTCGGATCGGATGCCCCATGGCAGAGTCCGGAAATGAACGCGTTCGTCATCGTGATGGACCTCACAGGCGTGGCCTTGATTTTCATGGCGCTTCCCGTATTGGTGTTTCCTCTCCTGGAAGATGTGCTCTCAACAACTGTTCCGAAATCGATCGAGAACGGACTCTCTGACCACGTCGTGATCTGTTCGTTTACTCCTCGAACCGATGCCCTCATCGCTGAACTCGAATCATGGGATGTAGAGTACGTCATCGTTGAGCCAGACCGGGAGCGAGCAACAGATCTCTACGAGAGCGAGTACAAGATTATCCACGAGGATCCAGAGTCAGTCGACGGACTCGAACAAGCAGGGCTTCCTGAAGCGCGGGCACTCGTCGCTGACGTCTCCGATCAAGTCGATGCGAGCATCGTCTTGACGGCCCAGGAAGTCGCTGAGGAAATACCAATTGTCAGCGTCGTCGAAGAACCGAATCGTACGGCCTATCACCGGCTCGCCGGTGCTGATGAGGTTCTTTCACCACGCCCACTTCTTGGCAAGAGCCTCGCCTCGAAAGTCACAACCTCGGTGACCAGCGATTTGAATGGGTCAATCGAAATCGGGGGAGACATCGAAATCGCTGAACTGCCGATTCATCGTGGTAGTCGATTAATCGGGACGACGTTAGCCGAGAGCGGCATTCGAGAGCGAGCCGGTGTCAACGTTATCGGAGCCTGGTTCCGAGGTGAATTTGAGAGTCCACCTTCGCCAACGGCGACGCTTACGAACGGGACCGTACTGCTCGTCACCGGTCGTGAGGACCAGCTCGAGCGATTGAAAGATCTCACGCTCTCAGAGATCAGACGGTTTGACCACGGCGAGACGATTGTAGTGGGATATGGACAAGTCGGTCGGACGATTACTGATGCGCTTTCCGAAGCGAATCTCCCGTACACAGTCGTTGATCAGACGGAGATGGAGGATGTTGACGTTGTCGGGGATGCGACTGACCCCGAGACACTAAAAGAAGCGGAGATCAGTGATGCTCGGTCGGTGATTTTGACGCTACCTGACGACACAGCGTCTGAGTTCGCCACACTCGTGATTCGTGACCTCAGTCCACAGACGGAGGTCATCGCTCGCGTTGAAGAGGCCCAGAGTATCCAGAAGATGTATCGCGCCGGCGCAGACTACGTGTTATCACTAGCGACTGTGAGCGGTCGAATGATCGCCTCAACCATCCTCGAAGACGAGGACGTACTTTCGCTGGATCAGCAAGTCGAAGTGATCCGTACCCCCGCACCAAAGCTGACCGGACAGACTCTCGGAGAGGCATTAGTCCGCTCAAAGACAGGGTGTACGGTCGTTGGCGTTGAACGTAATGATGAGGTGATTACGGATGTTGGCCCCGAGTTCCGTATCGAATCGGACGACGAGCTCATTATCGCTGGGACGGATACCGGTATTCAGAAATTCAACGAGCTGATGAGTTGATTCAGGCACTGCCACATTCAGAGTATCATGCATCCATATTTGCGCGAATATCTTCGTCGCCTTCGACTCCTCGCATGGAACGAGACCGAGCAACGACCACGTTCGGTTGTTCGAGTCTATCTCTTCTGGATGGTCTATGCAGTCGTCTCCCTCTCAATCCCGGCGCTTATCGATCCGTCTGGAACGGGACTCTTGCGAACTGCTGGGCTCCGCTTGCTGTTGGTACTCTGTACGGTCGGGCTGCTGTTTGCGGCGGCTCTGTTTCTCGATAAGAGACCAGTTTACCGCTTTGGTCTGCGAATTGATCGGTACTGGTTGACAGATAGTGTTGTTGGTGCTCTAATCGGGAGTGCAATTCCAACAGCTGCCGTACTCCTAGGACTTTCTGTGGGATGGCTCGCAGTTCACGAATCTACGTTCACCTTGACGGCCAGTACGTTAGCTAATATTGGATTAGCGATCGTGGTCACTGTCTGTATCGCACTTGTTGAAGAGCTCGTCTATCGAGGGTATATCCTGACGAACGCCATCGAGGGCCTTGACCTGCGATGGGTCTCTTCGCCAGTTACGATTGCTTCAGCATGGGGAATCTCGGCATTCCTGTTTGCAGTAGTGCATCCGGCACCGACACTCCTCGTCGGGTTTCACTACCTTGGGGCGGGATTATTACTGGGTCTTGCGTATCTGATAACAGGGCAACTTGCACTCTCGGTCGGTATTCACGCGGGATTCAATTTCGTATCAGGATACGTCTTCCCCCTCGATCGAGACCCATCTGTCTCCATCGCTCCCTTGGCCGTCCAGGGGCCAGAGTGGCTGATCGGACAAGCAGGAGTTCTCCAAACAGGGTTCCAGATTTCAGCGGCCATCTTTGTCGTCTTCTATGGCTGGTGGCGGTCAGGAAGCCTCGGAATCAGTCCGGCAATCAAGGGTAAAATCAGAGATAAATCGTAGAGATCTGAATTGCCGTAGGAAGAGTCACACGGAGGAGCGATCCACCGAACCCGAGGCTGATAAAGCCCATCAGCACAGCAAATTGCGACTTCTCATCCTCAAAGCCGACGAGAAAGTGATAGAGGAGTAATGAGCTCGAACTTTGGACGATAAACAGCCCAATAAGCGCGCTTCCAATAACGAAGAAGGGATCCGAGTTAAGCGAAAGAAAGGCGAATGGAGTGCTAAACCAGCCTAATAGAGTCCCAATGATACCCGTGGTGATATAGAGGGCAAATCAGCTTCCAATAATGAGAGCTCCTCGCATTCCAATGTGGGTAGAAACCTTGAGACATCTCTCAAGCAGGGTAGCTATTACGACGATTCTCGATTGAGACGAAGCCATCTGTAGTAGGATAGTATCTCGACGAGACGAACTACAAGTCCAATGGTTATACCAGCTGTTGCGGGCTCCCAGTCTGCCCATAAACCAGAGTTGGGCTTGTAGTTCGCCCATGCCAATCCAACGAACGGCGATACCGGCTACGAGAGAGAGCGAGACAGTTGACCGTCGTTCCGTTGACCATCTAGTTTAGTGACTGTGAGCAGTTTTTCACCCCCGAGAAGGGGTGCGGGGTGCTCAAACGAGCATCCCACGAACAAAACGATGAGTGGAATCACCGACCGGCACTCGCACGAACAGAGAGACGCCTCAGATAACGGTGACGTCGTCTACGTCGGCTACCGTCGCCGAGGCCGCGTCATCGTCGAGAAACAGCCCGACCAAGAACAGCTCACGCCTAATCGGAGTCTCAAGTTGGCGAACCACAGTCCGAGTGGATTCGAGGTTGGATACTGTGGTAGCGGTCCAGCCCAACTCGCGCTCGCGCTTCTGCTCGATCACACCGACGATGAGGAAGTGGCACTGGCGGAGTACATGTCCTTCAAGACCGAGGTGGTGAGCCAGCTGGAGTGTTCAGGATCCGACGGCTGCTGGCGACTCACCGGACACGAGATAGATGCAGCTCTTCGTGAGACAGTCGACGAACCAGTCGCACCGTCTGTCAACTAACAGTCAGAGAGCAATCCATGACAGAACCCACCCAGCAGTCCCGTACGAACGTAGAATCGACCGAGAACAGTGAGCGACAGGCACCAACTGAGTACGTCGAACGAAGCGATGTCGGCGTCTCACTCACTGTGAAGCTCAAACGTGGAACCGGCACCAGAGATCAGGACGAGGTAATCGCGAAAGCGAAAGGTAAGACGCTCGAGGACGCCCGAGAGGACATGGAAACCCTTCGGAAGTACATTCACGACCTCGCCGAAGACGCCCGCCAGATCCAACCGGGGGAAGACGACGAGTAGCGAGCAGGTGCGGTCTATTTCGCCTCTGTAAGAGCGGAGGCGATCATCAGTGAGCAACTCAGAAGAGCAAGAACGAGATTCGAACGGGCTGTCGCCAGCACAGCGACTCGAACCGCCAAACTCGCGCCTCATCAACGCAGGGATCGTGACGATTCACGATATGGAGACGCTGCGAGCGTGCGTTGCCTATGAGAACGCCCACGGGCAACGCGTCCAAATTCTTCGCCGGCTCGATGACCGAGCCAGCGAGCTTCGGTCAGAAGACACCTAAATGGACGCTCGCGGGCTGTTTGTCGGCGCCGTCAGGGGTGGAGGCTTCGAAATAGATGAGCGACCGACCCGAGATTGAGATTCAGCGACAGACTGCGTTCAGTGAGAACGGCCAGCTCGAACTGGCCGAGACGAGCGTCGAGACCTCGCTCGAGGACTTCGGTGCAGACGTCGATCATCGCGACCAAGACTTGCGGCTCGATCGCCCCGAGGCTAGTGAGTTCGGCGTCGACGACCGGCCAGAAGCAACGCAGTCCTCAACAGGAAATCAGTCGACGCTCTTTGCGGATACTGACGCCGACCAACAGACGCTCACAGGTGACGAGGCAGTCATGCAGTGCCTTTTCGGAGATTGACCAACACGTAGCCCCAGTTTCTACTTTCGTTGGTTGATACTAGCGAGGTCTATCTTGCCCCAGAGAGCCCTGCGGACGACGGAGTCCCGCAGAAGACTCCTCATGGCCACTCACGACAGCGCAGACCCAGTTAGCAACAGTACTACAGAGACACACTCTGACGCCCGGCAAGCAGCGTACGTGGCGTTCCTCCATCGGGTTCCGTTTGACGGACCTTGATCATCGGTACTTCCGCGAAGCATTCACGCTCGACGGCCGGCTCTACGCGGCCGCTGCTCGCAGCTCACCGGGAACGTGGAGCGGTGAGAATGGTGCTGATGCGATACTGGTCGAGTCGACAGACACCGGCGAGACGTTCGAGACGGTCCCGTATCCGGGTTCGCCAGAGGAAGTAATCCTCGCGTGGACGGCCGTTGACGGGACCGTATTGGCTGGCACGAACGATAGCCGCCTCATCAGCCGCGATTCGGATGGGGCATGGATCGATGCAGGACAGGTACCAGCTGGGATTCGATCACTCTCGATCTGTTAGTCTTACCAAATTACCACGTGGTTTTCTAGTGAAAAGGAAGAACTACCTTCTGTAGTTATTCTCGTACAACGCAGCTTGCTGTTCAATATATCGGCGTGGCCATTCATCGATGTGAACTCGTAGACGTTCGAGAGACGCACCCAACACTGAGCCAGCCGCCGACCGGATGCTATCAAGACTCCTGAGAACGTTCCGGTAGGTCGTGGATTTTCGTCGATCGGTTACTTCATCTTCTTGGGTCATGCCCGCTTCTTGGTTGAGAAGGAGTGTTAAATATCACGGAGACTTGCTTATCAGACCGCATTTGAACTGAACTCAGCTCTTCACGATCTTGCCGATACGATTTGTCGACTAAGACCGCTTCAGGGCACTCGAATCGGTGATAGAGACTGATAAAGTAGGGCCGGTGGGAGTGCAGAGTTACCTCTTTGATGGGATTCTGCTATCCTCATTGACTGGCCTGAGATATATCCTCTGAAAATGCCTCGATCAAATCTCAAACGATTGTTCGTCAATCGGTCTGGACGAGTCGCCGAATTTGGGACCATAGCGACGGCGAACAGCTTGGACACCAGCCATGAGTAGGACAGTGATGGATGCAACAACTAATGACTGGATAGTTGGAAGCGCTCCAATTGCTGCGGTAAACGCCGCTACATATGCCATCGGCTGGTGGGTGTTCAGGCGATAGTAAATCCCGGTTGTAACGGCAAACGTAACTAGCGCGCTCCCAACCACGCGGAGACCCGGTTCAGACATAGGTTCAACAGTCGTGGGTGCAATCCCCTTTGCAATCGCTGTGTAGGTAAGCCAACCGACTACTAGTGCGGCGATGAAACTGATAGCGACCATTGTCGGTGCGTTATCCGAACTGTGGGCATCGAGAACGAGGAGATAGGCAGCGGGGCCGAGGGCGGGGAGAATCGCCCAGTACCCCGAGACGAAGGCGATCCCAGCGATCACTAAGAGCAACAGTGTTCCGTGCCCGCCGGCCCATAGCACGCGATCGTTCATATTGTGACTGTATTTTATCTCGATAGTGGAGTGTGTTACGGCTTCCTTTTCTACCGAGAGACTGGCTCCGCATCGAACTAGACGAGGTTCTCGTATCAGAGCGAATGGGTTGGTGATGAGGTCGGCAATCCTTATCCAAGATTCTTACCTGCCCTCCACTCGTTTCCAGAGACACTCATGCAACGACCGTCGATAGGTATCGATGTAAGTACGTACATTGCATTCCACTTCGCTATTCTCGGGGTTCTCTCATGGTTTACCGGGCTTGGATTTCTACTTCCGAGTCTAGGCCCCTCGATATTTCTCTTTGCGACGCTGCCTGACGATGATATGAACTATCCACAGCGAATTATCGGAGGACAGTCCATTGGCGCAATTTCGGCGATTATCGCGTTCCAGCTTCTCGTCGGTCATCCTATCGTCGGGGACCCGATTCCACCGCGGTCTCTCCTTGGGCTCCGCCAGGTTCTCTCGACGTTTCTGGCTGCTATTCTCACGACCGCTGGTATGTTCGCCACCGATTGGGTGCATCCACCAGCGTACGCGACGACGCTCATCATCGCGCTCGGATTCATTAACGATCTCACGGCCGCTATTGTGTTCTTCGTGGCTGTGTTGATCGTCGCTGGGACTCACGAACTATTCGGAAAGCGACTTCCTATTTGGGATCTCCCTTACCAGCGCGAATCGTGAACAGCGGGTCTCTTCCGGGGTGTTGGAGATAATGCTTCGGTGCTTGAATTAGCAGTTGGCGAGTGGGTGCTGACTCGTCAAAGGTGTTTTCGACGTCTGCAACGAACGACTACCGCATGCACGAACGAGTCTTACTCCCGACGGATGGAAGCGAAACAGCCGACAGGGCAGTCGAACAAGCGATAGACCTCGCGAATAAGTATGATGCAGCCTTTCACGCTCTATACGTCGTTGACGAAACAGAACCAGTATTGAACGTCCGTGGCTCGGATGCGTCGTTTGACCGCCTCGAAGAAGAAGGCGAAGACGTAGTTGATGATGCGACCGACCGAGCACAACAGGCGTCTATCTCGTCTGTTACCGGGACTGTTCAGCGAGGTGAACCAGCGGAGACGATTCTTGAGTACGTCGACGCCAACAATATTGATATCATCGTTATGGGGACGCACGGTCGAAGTGGGCTTGACCGACATCTCCTGGGAAGCGTCGCCGAGAAAGTCGTTCGGCATGCCGCTGCGTCTGTACTCACTGTGCGAAAGGATGCTGGTGAGTGACTACAGCTGGGATTAGTTGGCGGCAACCATTTTCGTTCCTGTACTCATCGATTGGCGCTGGTCGGTTCGCGGTAGTTGTGACCAACGTTATACCGTTTCATCAACTACTCGTCTCTAGGGACAACTCAGAGAATGTTCGACCGAATCCTCATCCCGACAGATGGTAGTGATCCAGCCCGACCCGCGGTTGAGATGGCAGTTGGGCTTGCGGAAACGCATGGGGCAATGCTTCACGTACTTTATATTGTTGACCAACCCACGACTGTCTCCGGCATGGGGGAGGGCTTCTCTGGCCTTGATGATCTCTTAGATGCACTTGAGGAGCGAGGCCACCAAGCAACGAAAGCGATCGTGGAACAGGCCAGAGAACGGGGTATCGAGACGACGGCTGCTGTTCGTCGAGGGAACCCCCATGATGATATTCTCAGCTACGCAGAAGACAACGATATCGATGTCATCGTCATGGGGACCCACGGACGCACTGGGGTCAAACGAGCCCTCCTTGGGAGCGTAACCGAAAACGTTGTGCGTCACTCCGAGATCCCAGTGTTAACTGTCCATCGAGACCCTGAAGAGTAAGATACGGACTCCAATAGTATCGACCTCCCTTTGTGAGGTGGATGGATGGGGAGCGTTTAGTGGAGAGCAGCTTCGTCAGCAGTCTCTTCGGGCTCCGAGATCAGCCATTTGAGGGCGGCTGCAACGATGACACAGAGCCCACTTAAGACGACGAAGACGGCAAACCCTCGCGCGTATCCGATGTGGCCGTAAATATCAACGAAGAGCCCCATCAGTGGGAGGATAACGAGGGTGCCACCGCCCCCGATACCACTGATCCAGCCAGAGGCCCCACCAACGGCCTCGGGAACGAACGTCGGTACCAGCTCGAATACGGCCGCGTTGGCGAATCCCATCCCTGTTCCGAGGATCATCATGCCGAGGATTGCCGGCCAGAATCCAGTAAAGAAGGTCATGATTGCACCGCCGATAGCCATCACACCGAAGCTAATGATGGCAACGAGTTCGCCGCCGAATCTGTCGCTGATACTGCCTGCGGGAACTCGGATTAGAGACCCGTAGACGATGAAGATACCTGCCAGCAGGCCAGCTGTTGTGAGAGTGAGTTCGTGGAACTCTGCCCAGTAAGTGGGGAACCAGGCTGACAGGGACGTGAACCCGCCGCCGAAGGACACAGTATACAGGAAGACGAGGACCCACGTTCGGCGGTTTCTCGCGGATGTCTTCAGCGAGTCCCACGTGCCCCCCGACGGGAAGATGTCTTGTCCCAGTTCGTCAGCGATTTCTTGTGATTCCTCCGGCGTTTTACCCTTTTTGCGGAGCTGGAAGTAGTACGGATCGACCGCGTACACGGCGTAGATTGCGGTAATGACCAGCAGGAACACTAGCCAGGTCGAGTAGGCCATGGTCAGTCCCCAGATACCGATGAGGACGGGGAGGACGTAGACGACCATCCCCGGACCGATGTTGCCGACGCCGGCGAACGCGCCGAGTGCGAATCCCTGTTTATCGCTAGGATACCAGTAGGATGTTTGGGTGATTCCGGCCGAGAACGTCGCACCGCCTGCACCCGCCAAGAATCCGAAAAACACCAGGACAGGGTAGAGACTCATGTCGAAGTTCTCCGGGTAGGTCAAGAATAGTGTGATCACTAGCCCTGCCGTCCCGATGATCGTTGAGACCATGAGGATGAGAAGCGGCTTCCGTCCGCCGACTTCGTCCACCCATGCACCGAAGGGAATCCGAAGAATCGCTTTACTGAGGTGTGGGGAACCCAGTAGGAGCCCGTGGAGCACGCCGGCGAGTGCCAAGTGTTCTTCTAGTATGGGCCCTGCAGCACCGTAGAAGACGATGGTGGTGAGGCCCGCGTAGAAGACCAGCGTGGACATGATCAGGCCACGTTTTGGCGTCCCTGTAACGTCGTGTTCGTCCGCGAGTTGTCCCGTTTCAGTCATTACTCAGTAGTGGTTGTCGGTCGTCTACGATATGCGCCTACATCTTCATCAACGCCTTTGGCTATGCGGTATTGCGTCCGCTGTCTACTCCGGGAACTTGTCGTAGTCATCTTCGTACAGTTTATGTCCCGCCGACGGCCCCTTGTCTTTGTCGAATTATATTTTGAGTGTCAATTTGTTATAACCCGAAATCTGCATTCTTAGTTCCTCGTAGGTAGTGCTGAACTAACGTTGGTTGATGGGTTATCAGATAAATTATCTCTCGTCAGTTGACGGGGTAAAACACAGTCAACTGACGTGCGATACCCGCCTCCTGAGCCAAGAGCGCCCTCTTTAACATCCACCCACCAGAATTCATATTAACAGATAATGAGTTCTGAGTCTGACAACGAACCATCGGGAGCCTCACTCTCATATCGAAATATTCTCGAGCGGGAGATGGAAAACGCCCTCAAGGAGATTAATCGTCCTCCAAAGGGGGTGTTTCTCTCGGGGTTATCGGCCGGACTCAACCTCAGCTTCGGTGCCTTACTGATGGCGATGGCTTTGACCTATTCTGGTGGATTTGAGTCAAAACTCATCCAACAAGCCACGCTCGGTGCTGTCTCCTCGATCGCGTTCTTATTCGTCGTTATCGGACAGACGGAGCTGTTCACCGCTCATTCGACGATGGCGATTCTGCCAGTTCTTGATGATCGGGCGACCCTCGGAGAGCTCGGCCGAGTCTGGAGCGTAACATATGTTTCGAATCTCGTGGGTTGTGCGCTGTTTGCTGGACTCATTGCTCTCGTTGGTCCACAGATGGGGATCATCAACGCAGAAGCGTTTGGTACGTTAGCATCCGCATTGCTCCCCTACGCGTGGTGGGTGATATTCCTCAGTGGCGTAATTGCCGGTTGGCTGATGGGATTAGTGACGTGGCTGTCTGCAGCCAGTCGAGATACTGTCGGTCGTATCCTCTTCGTCCTCATTGGAACGGCGGTTATCGGAACTGGTCCCTTCCATCACAGCATCCTCGGGACGACAGAGATACTCTCTGCGATATTGTTGGGCCAAGGCATCACTCTGGGCGACTACGGACACTTTATCCTCTGGACGACAGCCGGGAATATCGTCGGCGGGGCTGTCTTTGTTGGTCTCATCAACTATGGCCACGTTGCCTTAGCTGGCGAAGAACAGGATGTCGAGTTCGAGGCAGTAGATCACAACGAGTAATCTCAACCCGAATTTCAGAACCTCATGAGATTGAAAAATTGGTTTCTACTTTTTGGGGTGGTTAGTTCGCTCAGTGTGCTGTTGCTGGAGGCACTTATCGTCTCTCGGATTCCTCTTTCTCAGTCCTTTACAGGGTGGCATCAAAACCCATATTTGCTACTAGCCATGGCCACAGTGATGGTCCTCGCATTCCTGCTGGGACTTACCGAGCGAATACCCGAAACAGTAATGTTCAGATTCGTCTTTGGAATTGGTGTCGCGCTGTGTTTCATATCTCTCTATAAGGTAACCGTTGTCCCCTCTGAGTGCCTGTTTCGGGCCCCGTATACTCAAACTGGGGTTCGCTGCCGCTATCTCACAGCCTTCTTTTCACTAATCGCTGTGCTTAGCGCTCAATACTACCATCCCTCATCTACAACGACTACAGGAAAGTAGTTGCGTTTAAGCAAGGGTGCTGAGATGGACATCTTTAGGTGCCAAATCCGTAGCAGGTACGCCGTCGATGTCAGACTGAATGAATTGTTGAACTGCTAAGTGTCGAACGCTTTGGTAGTGACGGTGGAGTACGCTCAAGTATTCCAGACCGCACGGGAGTGAATTCAACAGGTAGTTCTTGAACGGGACAGGCGACTCAAGCGAGACTCAGCGAGGATCGGGAATGTGGTCGGGCTATCGGGTATTGACACCGTTCGGGCTGGAATTTTGTTACGATTGCGCTGGTTCAGGTGCTCGCCATGCGACTACTATCCCGCAGAGAGCGAGGATTCCAGCGAGGATGAACGCCGTGTCGAATCCAGCCACATCAACAACAACGCCGCCCGCAATCGGTGCAAGGAAAGCGCCCGCCAACCCGATACTCGTCTGGAATGCGACCGCTGTCGCCGCAACCCGCGGATCGACGACCTCCCGGACGTATGTGAAGGACAAGCCCAGCGTTAGCTGGACCGCAAATCCAGTGAGGAGCAGGAGAGCTACAAGTAGTGGGAGTGACCGAAATCGAGTAAAGGCTAGCACCAGCGGAGCAGCAACCCCAAAGGACCCCAAGACAATGGGTTGGCGTTGACCGCCGAAGATTCGGTCAGAGATGAGCCCACTACTGATTCGGGAGACGACACCGATCGCTGGGAACAACGCTACCAGGAGGCCACTCACTGCAAGTGAGAGTCCGAGTTCTGCCGTGAGATAGGACGATCCCCAGCTATTCACGAACAGGTATAGCGAATACCCCAGAAATCCGAGTAGCCCAACGGACCAAACACTCCGATTACGGAGGACCGCACCGAATTCCTGAATCGAAGGCGCTTCTCCCCGGCTCGATCCAAGGCCGCGACTCGCCGGCCAGAACACGATTAAGCCAACTAACGTGAGCCCCGTAAATGCGAGAAAGATTGCAGGCCATCCAAATCGCTCCGCAATCAGTGGTCCGGTCCCTTGGCCAAGCGCAAACCCGATCGGGCCACTTGCGGTAAAGATACCGACAGCTGTCGCTCGGTTTTCACTGTTCGCAGCCCGACTGACAATATCAATGCCAGCGTTCCAGACGACGACGTAGGCGACACCACCAAGTGCTCGCGATGCAATCACAGATCGGTAATCTCCACGTCGCCCAGCAATCCAACCCCATGTTCCGGCAACAAATAGTGTGAGAACGGCGAATGCCATCGCAGTCCTTGAATCCGTCCGGTCGAGAACCGCTCCAGCAGGAAGACTTGCAATCACCGCAGTGCCGAACATGATCCCGACGAGAAACCCTGCGATCGTCGGGCCGATATGCAGCGAGTCACGAATAATAGGGGTGACACTCGCCGGGACGATTTCATATGCAGCTAGCCCTGTCGAGATGAGACTCGCTCCAACGACGAGCCCCCACGTCGACTGGCTCTTCTGTTGTGGTTCATCAATGGAGACATCGTCTGAATTGGTGGTGCTGGTTTGGATAGTCATTAATCGATGGAATGGTCAGTAGGTGAGACACGGAAGTCGGGAAGGCTTTCAACCGTACCGCTTCCCGAGAGTGACGTCTCTACGTTACGTATCACGCATAATGCTTCTGGAGGTTACATAGCAAACCTCTTTGCCACCTACGGGTTAGATACTAAACTAGCAATGAACTTTGGTCTCGATCCAATTCAGCAGTGGTGGGCCAGAATCGATAACCGGCTGTATTCCCGTCAGCACCGAGATGTCAAATAATGGCGCGTTCTCAAGGCATCCTCGATTCGTCGACCGTCTTGCTCGTTGGGACAAGTGAGTGGGTCACTCAGTTCGCTACGGAGCTCAATACACGGACTGATGCAACTGTGCAGAGGGTACAGACCAAAGCGGAAGCGCTTGAAATCTTCCGGAGGGAGACCATAGACTGCCTCATCAGTGAGTACGCATCAGAGGAGACAACCGGTCTTGAGCTGCTCAGAGAGGTCCGGACCGAAACCACTGCACTCCCTGTGATAGTTGGCACGGCTTCTGGAAGTGAAGCCGTTGCCAGTGAGGCCATCGGGGCCGGAGTTACTGATTACGTTGCACTAACAGAGTCGACTGACCAGCTGGTGGATGATCTGCTGGATCGAACTGAACGAGCAGTCCGGTCCGCACAGCGATCAGCTACACAGCGAGACCGAGCCAGACAGTTCGATGCTATCTTCAACGATTCACGGACGGCGACGTGGGTACTCGATCCGAATGGTGCCCTCACTCGAGTAAATCAGACAGCACGGGAAATGATAGACGAGGATGTCGAAGCCATCGTCGGCAAGCCATTCTGGACACTTCCGTGGTGGTCACAGACCGAGGTAACAGAGGCGGAGGTCCACCAGATTGTAGAGAACGCACTCGACGGTGCGTTCGGGAATGTGGTCGTCTCACAGCCGCCGCATTCCGACGACCCGCGCGTGATCGATCTCTCAGTGCGTCCCGTCGAAAACGAACGGGGGAATCTCGTCTCGATCGTCGTAGAAGGCGTCGATATCACCGAACGTGTCGATCTCGAACGAAATCTCCGTCAGTCCGAGGAACTCCATCGCGTGACGCTCAACAATATGACCGATACTGTCCTCATCACGGACGAAATCGGGGAATACACCTACGTCTGCCCCAACGTCCACTTCATCTTCGGGTATACGGCTGCGGAGATTCGTGACCGAGGACCCGTCCAAGAGCTCCTCGGTGAGGATCTTTTCGACCGGGACGAACTCGCCGAGGAGGGTGTCCTCAAGAACATCGAGACCACAGCGACGGACAAAGCTGGCCGTGAACACACGCTGTTAGTTAACGTTCGTGAGGTCTCGATTCAGGATGGGACACTCCTCTTTAGCTGTCGAGACATTACAAAGCGCAAGCAACGAGAAGAAGCGCTGGCAACCCTCCACGAGACCGCCCGGGATTTCTTGTACGCCGAAACGCATCAGGAAATTGCACAGCACGTCGTTGATGATACGCCTGGCGTGCTCAATCTCGATGCGAGCGCCGTCTATCTCTTCGATGCTGATGCGAACGAACTCCGCCCAGCAGCACACTCCGCGAGGCTGAAAGAGCTGAATGGACCGCTCCCGACCGTGCATGCGAACGGCGAAACCCTCCCGAGTTACAGTTTCGTCGAGGACGAATCACTGTTTTTCGACGATGTCCACGACGCAGATCGGCTTGAAAACAGGGCGACAGACCTCCGAAGTGCGACCTACATTCCACTTGGCAACCATGGCGTGTTCATCGCTGGCTCAAACGAAGTGGGGGTCTTCGATGACGTGACCCGAGAACTGGCTGATTTACTCGCCGCAACCGCTGAGGCGGCTCTCGATCGTATCACGAGGGAATCACGACTCCGGGAGCAAGACCGAACACTCCAAGCACAAAACGAGCAATTGACTGCTCTGAATCGTATCAACGAGACAATTCGAGAAATCGATCAAGCCCTCGTCCAAGCTGAGACACGCGAGGAAATCGACCATACCGTTTGTGAGCTGTTGACTGCCGACGACCGGTTCAGATTCGCCTGGATCGGGACGATCGATCCAACGTCCGACACTGTCGATCCTCGAGCCTGGGCAGGAACCGACCAGGGGTATCTGGATAGCCAACCATTCACCGTTGCAGCCTCAGGGACAGACCCCGCCGGACAAACCGCGGCGACTGGCGACGTGACGATGGTCTCAAACGTCGCTGCTGGCCTTCGCGACGAAGCATGGCGAAAGGACGCTCTCGCCCGCGACTATCTCTCCGTATTGAGTATCCCGCTCGTATACAACGACCTCACGCACGGCGTATTGACGGTCTATGCACCGACACAAGATGCGTTTGACGACACAGCGAAAGCTGTCTTGGCCGAACTCGGCAAAACCATCGCGTCGGCACTCAGTGCGATTGAACGGAAGAACGCTCTGCTCACAACATCGATGACTCGCGTCGAGTTCGCCATTGACGACTCGGCGTTCATCCTTTCACGACTTGCGAAGGACGCGGCGTGTACTCTCTCGTATCAAGGTGGTGTTCAGCAATCGACTGAGGGGAGTTATGTGTTCGTCACGGTCGAAGACGCGTCTCTAGAGGATGTCGCTGAAGCTGCCTCACACTTGGTCGCACTCGACGACGTCCAGCAAATCAGTGCAGATGGTGAGGGTGGCGTTCTCCGGTTACGGCTCACACAACCGTTTCTCGCCTTAGAACTCGCCGATCATGGGGCCGTTTTCCGCGAGGCAACTGCTAATCCCACCTCGACAACACTCGTCATCGACATCCCAGATAGTATCGACGTTCGAACAATCACACAACTCGTCCGAGAGACGTTCTCCACCGTCGAACTCCGCTCGAAACAAACGCTCGATCAGTCGATAGAGCGCGACCTCTACTCGAAGTTTCTCAATAAGCTGACAGAGCGACAACTCGAAGTAATTCAGACAGCGTACTATAGTGGCTTCTTCGAATCACCGCGCGAGAGTACGGGTGAGGAGGTTGCGAAAACACTTGGAATCTCTCCGCCTGCATTCTATAAGCACGCTCGCACTGTTCAGCGGAAATTGTTCACAACGCTCTTCGAGGAGAACAACCTCTCTGTCGCGGGGGTTTCCGGGGGGTTAAACAACTAACCACCACCTGCGAGTAGAGTTTGTTAATTAACTGCCAGATATTCCCTTATACACTTATTACACCTGCGTAGAGTGCCCTGGATTCCCTGTCGGCACTCTTGAACTCACTATGAGAGATGTCGAACCCCAACCGGACGAGGAAACCCCGTATGAGTGCTTTCAGTGTGGCAACATCATCATCGCAGAGAAAAGTCCCGGCCAATGTCCCGACTGTAGTGGTCCGATGCGAAATCGGCAGATGCCGCTCGAATAACCATGGCATCCCAAACTGACAATACTCACCGGGAGCCAGATGGAGGGACGTCGGAATCGACCGAATCGGAATCGGCGCTCGAAACGGCTCGCCGGCAGCTGTATCATGCCGCGAATCATCTAGATATCGACCCAAACATCGTCGAACGGCTCAAGCATCCAAAGAAGGTCCACGAAGTAACAGTTCCAATCAAACGGGACGACGGCGCGGTTGAGGTGTTTACTGGCTACCGAGCGCAACACGATAGTGTCAGAGGGCCGTTTAAAGGAGGGCTTCGATACCATCCCGATGTGACCAGAGACGAGTGTGTCGGGCTCGGCATGTGGATGACTTGGAAGTGTGCCGTCATGGATCTCCCATTCGGTGGTGCGAAGGGCGGTGTTGCCGTCAACCCAAAGGAGTTGAGTCCAGCGGAGAAAGAGCGGCTCACTCGACGGTTCGCACAGGAGATACGCGACGTAATTGGCCCGAATCAGGATATTCCTGCTCCCGACATGGGAACGGATCCACAGACGATGGCGTGGCTGATGGACGCGTACTCGATGCAGGAGGGCGAGACGACACCAGGAGTTGTCACCGGAAAGCCGCCGGTCGTCGGCGGGAGTGAAGGGCGTGAAGAGGCTCCCGGACGAAGCGTTGCGATCATCACGCAACTGATCTGCGAGTACTACGACCGCCAGCTCGAAGATACGACGGTTGCAGTTCAAGGCTACGGGAGCGTCGGGGCGAATGCGGCCCGGCTCCTCGACGACTGGGGGGCGACCATCGTCGCGATCAGTGACGTGAATGGAGCGATGTACGAGCCAGACGGGATCGATACAGCCTCAGTCCCGTCACACGACGAGGAACCGGAAGCTGTCACGAAGTACGCCGACAATGTAATCTCGAACGAGGAACTGCTCACTCTCGATGTCGACGTGCTCATCCCAGCAGCACTGGGGAATGTGATCACTAAGGAGAACGCTGAGGCGATTGCAGCAGATTTCGTCGTCGAAGGTGCGAACGGCCCGACGACGTCCACAGCTGATTCGATTCTCGCCGAGCGAGACCTTGCAGTGGTGCCCGACATTCTCGCCAACGCTGGCGGTGTCACGGTCAGCTACTTCGAGTGGCTCCAAGACATCAATCGGAGAGCGTGGTCGCTCGAGCGGGTTAACGATGAACTCAAAGCAGAGATGCAGGCCGCGTGGGATGCGGTTCGAGTAGAATTCGAGCAACGTGACGTTACCTGGCGTGATGCAGCCTACATCGTCGCACTGTCCCGCATTGCGGAGGCACACGAAGCACGAGGGCTCTGGCCGTAGCCAGATGCCCCACCCCTCTGCTCTGCAAGCGTGGCATCCATCGACGCCGCTTGAGCGAGAGCTTTATCGAGTGTTTCGGCTGTCATCAGTTGGGAGCGCAGTGACAGTGGTCGGCTTCGTCGGGTATCTCTGTATCGGCATCGTTCTCCATGTAGCCGGCATCTATACGCCTCCATTCCCACTACTGAGTTTCTCAGACCCCGTGTTCATGATTCTGAGCTTTGTTATCGGGGGATTCATCTGTCTCCTCTCTGGGTCTCTCACGTTACTCACACTTCTTACGAGTGTGAAGGATGCCAACGCCGAGTTTGTTCTCTTGATGAGTCTCATCGCCTTTGGATTCGGCGCAGCCACGATCCGAGTCACGGCCGGTCCAGTTTTGTCATGGCTTGTAGCACTCGGACCGATGTAGAACCCCGAAAATGACGGATTTCGCAGACCGCCGCACATCAATTCCAGTACGACCATCTTTCAAAACATGAGCAAGCCAACAGTAGCTGTCCTTCGGCCCGATGATAATCGTATCGACGAGGCAGTCGAGTATCTCCGTTCGCGTGGAGTTTCGCCAGTAGCAGATCCCATGCTCAGTGTCCGTCCAACCGGGGCGATGCCAGCGGCGGCAGACTATTACGTCTTCACGAGCCGGACCGGGGTTCAGATAGCTGTCGATCAGGATTGGCAGCCTGGCAGGGCAACGGTATGTGCCGTCGGCCAGCAGACCGCTTCGGCATTACGAGACTCCGGCGTGGCAGTAGATGTTGTGCCGTCGACGTTCACGTCTGCCGGTCTCGTCGACGAACTCGCTACTGAGATCAGCGGAGCGACTGTTGAGATCGCTCGTAGCGCACACGGCAGCAAAGTATTGATCCACGGACTGGAGTCCGCCAGTGCAGATGTCCATGAGACACAGCTGTATCGGTTGGGAAGACCGGAAACAGCTGGTCGATCCGTCTCGCTCGCAATTGACGGTCAATTGGATGGGATACTATTCACGTCACCGAGAACGGTCGACCACTTTTTCGAGATTGCGACAGAGCAAGCCGATGTGACGGGACTGAAACGTGGACTAGAGGAAGCGGTTATCGGAGCAATCGGTGCTCCGACGGCACGTGCGATACGTGCCAATGGGCTGGAGGTCGATATCACACCGGAAGCGGTAGATTTCGAGCAATTAGCCGATCTCACTATCCAAGAGGTTAGAAATGGAGCGTCAACCAGATGAGTGGACTTCCTGAGCGTGCACAAGAAATTCTTGGATTTTCTCGATGGTGGCAAATCGTCGCAGCAGCCGTCATGATGGCGCTAGTTAGCCCATACCAGTACGTCTGGTCCTCCATTGAGGGACCACTAGCAACGGACTTGTCCATCCCACTCCCAGCACTCGGACTCGTTTTTACGCTGTTCGTTGCTTTTCAATCACTCTCTCAATTCCCGGTCGGATGGTGGCGAGATACTCACGGTCCTCGTCGAATTAGTTTTCTTGGCGGCGTTCTCGCCGGCGGCGGCTACCTCGGACTCGCGTACGCGACTGCCATCTGGCAGATATATGTGTTGTACTCGCTCGGCGCAGTGGGTGTCGGCATCGTATATACAGTCGCAGTCAATTCCGCGCTGAAGTGGTTCCCCGATTATCGAGGACTCACGACAGGGATCGGGACCATGGCATTTGCTGCTGGGAGTGCCGTGTTCATTCCCTACGTCCGTGCCAATGCGACACCAGGGGCGTATTTTAGCGTCCTCAGAAACATGGGTGCCCTCATCGGAGTCGGCGTTATTTGTGGCGCGATCGTCCTCCGTGACCCACCAACTGGCTGGAGCCAAGAGACATCGACCACGGCTACGACAACTGAAGAGCCAGTAACGACGGAGAACGGAGGGTTCACCTGGCGTGAGATGATACGAACGTGGCAGTTTTGGACCTTACTGGGCATGTTCGCCTTCGTGAACACGGCGGGGCTGATGTTGACTGCAAAGGTCGTTTCGTTCGCTCAGCAGTTTGGACTCACAGCGATTGTCGGAACTGCCTCAGCAACTGTACTCGCTCTTGTCGGCGGGATCAGTCGTATCGTAGTGGGCGGCGTTTCCGACTGGATCAATCGTAAGTGGGCGATCGCTATTTCATCAATCTTGACAGGAGTTGGCTTGTTCTTGCTCGTCTGGTTCGGACAGATTGGCTCCGGTCTGGGATTCATCCTCGCCGTCATCATTGCGACGTTCTTCTGGAGCCCGCAGTTCGCCCTCTTTCCGAGCATCGTCGGCGACTACTACGGCCAAGCACACTCATCGACCAACTATGCGCTGGTCTATCTCGGGAAAGTCGGCGGGGGCGTCGCCGGCGGTGTACTCGCTGGCGTCCTCATCACGATGACATCCTGGTCGATGACGTTCCTTGTAGGCGGTGTATTGGCGGTCGTTGCGGGATTCAGTGCATTTCTTCTTCGACCACCATAAGATACGAAATGAATCAGATTCAGTGGGTACCGACGTGAAAGTAGTAATAGAAGTCTCCCAATACTACATTTCCAAACAACACCGTTCAGGGTTGGAATAGAGTTTCTCGTCTACAGGTGAACGAGTAGGTGTGAGAGAGATTACAAACGATTGACCGTGAACCAAGTTATTCCAATGACAAAGGCACCGGCGCCGGAAACCAATAGTGTTCGTTGATAGCCGAAGACGGCTGCAGCCCCGACACTAAGCGGCGGGCCGACCGTCGTGCCGAGTCGAAGCACGCTCGTTCGAACACTCATGATACTCCCGCGAAAGTCGTCCGGTGCTCGTTCGTTGAGTGCAGTATCCGTAATCGGTTCTGCGAGGCCCTGGCCGAGACCAAACAGTAAGAGTGCGCCAGCGACCACATAAATAGAGTCCGCGACGGCAACGATGACGAGTCCGACCCCGTAACTGACGAATCCGAGTGCAATCGATTGGAAGCTCGTGAGCGACCGAAGTACACGGTCACCTTGCATTGCAGTCAGACCCATCGTGACCGCAGGCAATCCTACGAGAAGGCCGATTCCGGCTGAAGAGAGGTGATATTCGTTGGCGAGCAGGAACGGAACAGCGGTGAGTTGCGCGCCATAGAGGATGACGAAGATCCCGAAGATTGCCAGATAGAGCACGACGAAGGGAGTCATCGGTGTAGGCCCAGTGAGGAACGCACGGATACTCGAATTTGAAGTATTTTCGTCCCGGTGTGGCTCCTCGAGTAAGGTAATGCCGGGAACAGCCACGAGCAGCGCGAGGAGAAAACACGCAAAGGGAGCCGACCAAGCGACTGTTGCGAGCGCACCGCCGAGTAGCGGATAGCCAGCAGCACCCACCGCGAGAATCGCCGCATTGGTCCCGATCAACACTCTTCGTTGTTCACCGGAATAGAGGTCCCCGAGGAGTGTGACCGTAAGCATCGCGATTGCACTGCTCGCCGCTCCCTGAATCGCTCTCAGTACCAAGATCAGGGTGAAATCGGAAGTGAAGATGATGCCGCCCCCACTGAGTCCGAAGACGACAAGCGCGGGAATTAAAATCGGTTTCCGACCGATTCGGTCGGTCAGCAATCCAATCGGGAGGGTGAGAAATATGCCGGGGAGCGTGAACGCCGACAACAACAGGCTGGCTTGTGCCTCCGAAATGTCCCATGCCTCCTGGACCGCTGGAAGTGCAGGACTGATAAGTGAGACACCCATGACAGCGACGAGCGTGCTCGCGAAAATCACGGCTGCTGCTGGCGAGTTCCGGAGTTTACGTATCCATTCCATTCGTTCTATTAGTTTCTCGGGAAGTGCGCCCCGTAAGTCATCCGCTACTAAGAGGTGGTCACGCTGAATCGGTGTTAGATGATATACTACTTCTATTCCATGTACTGATTGAGTGAAGTAGCAGCTTCCACCGATGGAGCCGATGGATCTCAATTCGATATACGATACGACGAATCAGGCAATGCTGAGAACGAGTTTCCCTTGGACGTGCTCTGTCTCACCTATTTCGTGTGCCTGAGCTGCATTTTCGAGTGGGAATTCAGCACTGATAGTGGGCCGCACCTCCCCAGCGTCAATCAGTTCGCTAATGGTGGTTAGGAGCGATGGTGAATTCGAACGCCCACTTACCACTTCCACGTCGATATCGTGGTTGGTGGTGAGAGCGTCGGATGGTTGTCCAACAACTGAGACGAATACTCCCTCTTTCTTGAGTACGTCCACTGAGCGTGCGGGGATTTCACCCCCGACTGTATCTACCACGATATCGACATCCTCAATCACTGATTCGAAGCGCTCTTCGCGGTAGTTAACGAACTCATCGACGCCCAATTCTCGGAGATAGTCTTCACTGTACCCCGACGCCGTGGCGATTACGTCGGCCCCCTTCCATTTCGCCAATTGGACGGCCATGTGTCCAACACCACCGGCTGCGCCGTGGATGAGAACCCGCCGGTCGGCCGTACAATCAGCATACTCGAATAGCGCTTGCCAGGCGGTCTGCGTGACGACCGGCACGCCAGCTGCCTCCTCGTGGTCGAGTGATTCAGGTTTCGGGGCTAGTTGCTCGGCAGGTGTGGCCGAATACTCTGCATAGGAACCTAACTCCGGGAAGCCATTGACACCGAACACGGCATCGCCCGTCTCGAATTCAGTGACTGACGCTCCGACTTCCTCAACGATGCCAGACACGTCCATCCCGAGAATGAGGGGAAAGGGATTCTCCGGCAGCATCGATACCAGCTGCATTCCCTGACGAATCCGCCAGTCGACTGGATTGACACCCGCTGCGTGAACTCGAACAAGAACGTCATCATCGATCGGATCCGGACGGGAAGCATCCTCGTACCTGAGAACATCCAGCGAACCGAACTCGTGAATGCGAACAGCCTTCATCTCATTCAGAGTTCACTCCACCGCTCCATCAAACGCTCGAACAATTCCCCCTATCTATGCGGATGGAGATCGAAACGAGAAATCTCAAGGCAAGCGTCGAAGTTCTGGTTGGAATCGTCACGCTGACATCCGGTTCGTGTCGTGGTCAAGCGACTGCATGGGAAATTGAATTTATACCATGAGCGTGACTCTCATGACAGGATGTCATCCGATCAGATCTCGTTAGGCGAAGCACTCGCAATGGCGATCGGTGGGATGGTTGGAGGTGGGATTTTCGCGGTACTTGGTGTTGTCGCTGTCGAAGCCGGGCCTGCCGCATGGCTGGCGTTCGTCGCTTCTGGCGTCATTGCATTTTGCGCTGGTTACTCTGCGCTGCGGCTCAACGCACAGGCCGACGGGCAGTTGAATCCGATCGCCTACGTCGAGCAGTTTACCGGGAGTACGACGCTCGCTGGCATGACCGGCTGGACGTTCATTGCAGGGTACGTGGGAACGATGTCGCTGTACGCCTACGCCTTCGGCGGGTATTTCGCTGAATTGGTGGGTGTCGAATCGGTCGTCGGGCTTCCACTTCGCTCACTTATCACGCTGCTCGCTATCATCGTGTTTGTCAGTCTCAATCTCGCGGGGGCACACGCGTCAGGACGAACCGAAGACGTACTCGTCGGTCTCAAGGTGCTCATTCTGCTTGTGTTCGGTCTCGGCGGGCTCTACTATGGATTTCAGCAGGGAATGATTCGGTCTGGGCTCGGAAACCTGGAAGTGAGCGCATTGCTGGCTGCTGCCATCGGATTTGTCGCGTTCGAAGGCTGGGAACTCCTCCTCTTTGATCAAAACAGCATTGAAAACCCCCAACAAACCATCAGGAAGGCGATTTACGGCTCGATCGTGGGCGCAACCGCACTCTACGTCATCGTCGCCGTCGTGACGACAAATCTGGTGAGTACACAGGTCATCCAGCAGAACTCTGAAACGGCCCTCGCAGTCGCCGCCGAACCGTTCCTCGGCCAATTCGGCTTTCTGCTGATTTCCGTAGCGGCGTTGTTTTCGACCGGGAGTGCGCTCAACGCGACGTTGTTCAGTGCCTCGCGTCTCTCGAAGATGCTTGTCGCGGACGATTTGCTCCCAAACGAACTCCATGGTAGCAATAGCGACGAGCCAGTCCGGCCACTGCTCGTACTCGGCGTACTGACAGCGCTGCTCAGCAGTTTGGGAAGCCTCAACGCAATCAGTTCGTTCGCGTCACTGTCGTTCATCAGCATCTTCGGCGGCCTCAGTCTGTTGGCGTTTCTCGAACGAGAGTCGTTCGTAACGGCCCTGCTCCCGGCGATCGGTTGCCTGGGAGCGAGTGGGGCTATCGTGGGCCTCCTGTACCATCTCGCAACGGCCGAACCAGCGGTGTTCGTCACAGTACTCGCCATTGCAGTTGCGGTCATCACCACAGAGCTACTGTATTTCGAACGGTCATCGATTCTTGCAGAAGCCCGCGACCTCGAGCACCGTCTCTGAGCAGCATCCAACCTAGCCAAACGACACTTGAATTGCCGTTCCGAACAAGTACTTCATCCGGAAAGACAACCATCCAACTATGACAGCTCCCGAATTCGATGAGTTCGATCACGACGCACATATGCGCGAAACTTTCAAGCTTGCGCGCGAGGCTACCGCTCGTGGCGACAAACCGTTCGGCTCCGTGCTCGTCCGCGACGATACAGTCATCATGAGCGATTCGAATCGCGAGATTACGGACGACGATATCCGGCGTCACCCCGAACTCCATCTCGCGTACCGTTCATGCCAAGAATACAGCGCTGATGAGCGAGCTGCGA
Organism: Haladaptatus sp. CMSO5; assembly: GCF_036689885.1. Classification (NCBI taxonomy): domain Archaea; kingdom Methanobacteriati; phylum Methanobacteriota; class Halobacteria; order Halobacteriales; family Haladaptataceae; genus Haladaptatus; species Haladaptatus sp. CMSO5. The sequence continues at coordinate 488 of NZ_JBAHVW010000003.1, read as the reverse complement.
TGGTGATGTATACGAGCACTGAACCCTGTCCGATGTGTGCTGGCGGAATGGTGACAGCTGGGTTCGAGCGCGTCGTATATAGTGTCGGAAGTGATGAACTCACGGCGTTTACAGGGGTTGAGCCAACAGTCCGGTCCGCAGAAATCCTGGATGGTGTTAGTGACGTTGTCGGGCCCCTGTTGAATGAGGAAGGTCACCAGATTCATCAAGAGTACGACTGGTGACTAGGTCAATCCATTCAGGGGGATCGTCCTAGTGACCTCCGGAAACGAGGTGGAGGCCGACGATCCCGAAGATAATCACTGAGATAAATAGGAGGCGAGCACTCGTTGCTGGCTCGTCGAATAGCACGATGCCGAGCGAAGCAGTTCCGACAGCTCCAATGCCCGTCCAGACAGCGTACGCGGTTCCAATCGGCAGATCCTGAACCGCTCTCGCGAGCAGTACCATGCTAATGATGAGCGCAACGACTGTGCCCACTGTCGGTA
>NZ_JBAHVW010000002.1:0-223694 GCF_036689885.1 Haladaptatus sp. CMSO5 | reverse complement strand
GCGATGCCGCCGTTCGCCTGGATGTAGCGAATCTGGCCGGTGAAGCCGTGGTCCTCAAGGTACTCGTCGACGCGTGCGACGTACTGGTCGAGCGTTGGCTTCACGTAGGCGTTGACGACGGTCGTACTCGTCCGGGTGTACTCTCTGATTTGCGGGAGGACATCCACTGAAAGCGAGGTGTACACGTCGGGGAGTTCCTCTGCGAGAATCTCGCGCACCCGCTCTTCGTGAGCGGGGTTTTCGAACGACCAGACGAGCGAGACGGCGACGGCGTCTACGTCTTCCTCGCGGAAGTGTTCGATTGCCGCGTACACGTCGTCTTCGTTCAGCGGTTCGTGTTCCTCGCCGCCAGAGAGCATGCGCCCGCGGACGGGCATTCGGAGATGGCGTGGGACGAGCATTTCGGCCATCGGGTAGGCCGTGTCGTAGCGGTGGCCGTCCTCTTTGTGGCCGAGGCGGATTTCGAGCGAATCCTCGTGGCCCGCCGTACAGATGAGGCCGGTTTTCGCGCCAGTGTGCTCGATGAGCGCGTTGGTCGCCACGGTCGTCCCGTGGATGATGATGTTGATAGATTTGAGCAGCCCCGACACGTCGGTGTCGAGGTCGTCTGCAATCAGTTCGATGCCGTCCATCACCGCACGCGATGGGTCGTCGGGCGTCGAGGGCGTCTTGTAGACGTTCAGCGTGCCGTCGCCCGCGAGGACGAAGTCCGTGAACGTCCCGCCGCTGTCGATACCGAGTCGGTACATCAGTTCTCACCCTCCGCGCTCGCGCGCAGCGTTGCTGTCTTTTCCATATCAATCGTCCCGTCGTCGTTCACCGCGACACCGTACTCTTCGGTCGCACCGAGTGGCGTGACAATCCCGTTTCGCAGGTCTTCTTCCACCATCTCGACTGGGCGGGTCTTCGGGTCGCCCACACCGCCGCCGCCGGGGTTGTAGTTGATTGCGCGCTCGCCCGGAGAAACTTCGATGATGGTGTTCTCACGATACTCGTCTACGTCGCCGTCGGCGTGCAGATGCTCAACCCGCCCGAGTTTCGGCTCGGTGAGCGTGTTGTAGGAACCGAGTGCGTTCGGCGTCTCGTTTTTCCGCCCTTCGCCCCACATGATGACCTGCATCTCGTGGTCGCGGGGTTCGACCTCCCAGATGGTGCCACAGCCACCGCGGTGGTGGCCCGCACCGCCACTGTCCGGGCGCAGCCCGTACTGGTGAAGGATGAACGGGTACATGTGCTCCATAATCTCGACGTCACCGCTCGACAGCGCGCCGAAACAACAGAGCGGGCCCCGAGAGTGCCAGCCGTCGTCGTCGTTCGACGCGCCCGCACCGCTGATAATCGACGCGAGCACCATTGTCGTGTACGGTTTTCCGCTATCGGGTTTCGTGCCCGCAATGTTCACGCCGCTCGTGTGACCCCACGAAGCAACTGCTCGGTCAGGAACCGCATGTTCGAGCGCGGTACGGACGGCGTCTGTGATGGTCTCACTCGGCGTCGTCGTACAGTTGACGTGCGGTGCCGGTGACTGCGCGTTCGTCATCGTACCCGGTTCGCCCACGTCCGCGGTGATGGGCCGGTAGAGCCCCTCGTTGTACGGTGGGTCGAGTTGCATGAACATCATGAATCCGAGGTAGATGCCGCTGACCGAGTTCGCCTCATACGAGTTGATGTAGTACGGTAGCTGTGGTGGCGATTCGAGTTTGACATGCGCCTCGTCGCCGTCGATGGTGACGTGTGCCGTGATGTCTATTTCGCCAAGACCGTGGCCCGAGTCTTCGAGCGGCACCGTCCCGGTGTAGGTGCCGTCAGGAATCGTCATCATCTCTTCGCGCATCTGTTCTTCGGCGCGGTCGAGTAGCTGGTCGAAGCAGGCGTTTACGGTGTCTGCGCCGTAGCGCTCGACGAGTTGGACGAGGTGGCGTTCACCGATTTGAACCGCACCGAGTTGGGCGTTCAGGTCGCCCTTCCAGTCTTCTGACGACCGCACGTTTGCAAGCAATAAGTCGCGCACGTCAGTTCTGAGTTCGCCACCGTCCCAGAGCTTGATGGGCGGAATCCGGAGGCCTTCTGCGTAAATTTCGGTCGCCTCGGGATTGTAGCCACTCGGAACTGGCCCACCAATGTCCGTGACGTGGCCCTTCGAGACGGTCCAATACATGAGTTCGTCGTCTACGAACACCGGCTTGTACATACAGCAATCAAGAATGTGACTGCCCTTGTGCGCCGGGTCATTGTGGTACATCACGTCGCCGGGTTTTACGTCATCTGCGAACCGCTCGATGATTCCTTTCGTCGCGGGCATCAGACTGCCGAGGTGGATGGGAATGTCCTGCCCTTGAATGAGCATCTGGCCTTTGGCGTCGAACAGCGCGTTCGAGTAGTCGCGGGCGATGTTGAGCACGCTCGACCGGGCGGTGTGCATCATCGTCGTCGTCATCTCCCGCTGGGCCGTCTCCAGTGCGCCCTGGACGACCGAGAGGGTAATGGGGTCTATCTCTCTTTGTTTCACAGTTAATGACTCGCATACTCCTAAATAGGTTTAGCGGCGCACGCAACCCAAAAGCAGTGTATCGATTAGTTGCCTTGTTGGTACAACTCGCCGTAGCCTTTGATGAGTTTTGGCTCGGGTGGTTTGTACGTCATGACCTTGCTCGTGGACTTGCCGAGTTGCACGAGCGACTCTGCGAGCACGGCGGCCGCGCCGACGCTATCGACCACGGGAACCGGAAGTTCGGCTTCGAGCGCCTCGTCTAAGCCACCCATCCCGGCACAGCCGAGGCAGATAGCTTCTGCGCCGTCTTCTTCGATTGCCTGCCAGCTCACTTCGAGGAGGCCTTCGACGGTGGCCTCGCGCGCCGTCTCGGTCTCGATGACAGTGAGGTCGGTACACCGGACGGAGGCACACTGCGATTCGAGGCCGGTCTTTTTGACGGCGGCTTCGATGAAGTGTTTCGCCCGCGGGAGGATGGTCGCCACCGAGAACGTCGCACCGAGCATGTTCGCGACGTACATCGAGGCCTCTGCGATGCCGACGACCGGCTTTTCGGTCACTTCTCTGCAGGCTTCGATACCGGGGTCGCCCCAGCAAGCGACGATGAACGCGTCGAACTCTTCGTCCGTGTCGTTCAGGATTTCTTCGACCAGTCCGGGCACAGCGAGGTAGTCGTCGTAGTACGATTCGATGCTCACTGGCCCGCGCTCGGGCGAGACGGCGACGACTTCGGTCGTGTCTGCAGTGTAGCGGTTTGCGACCCGACCGATGTTTTCGGTCATTTCGAGGGTCGTGTTCGGATTGATGGCTTTGATTTTCATGTGCTTGCCAGTCACGGGCGGTTGCCCATGCGCTGTGTTGACAATTGAGCCAAGAGCAATAAATCGTTCGTGCGCCGCGTTACTCGTCTTCGAGGTCTGCTGGCTGGGTCCCGATGCCGTCTGGCCAGCCCGTCGGCTTCGCGGCGCTTGGCTGTGCGTACTCGCGTTTGAGCACCATCGGCGTGCGTTCGAGCGAAAGGACGAGGTCGCCGTCCTGATTGTAGGCGCGAAGTTCGACGGTGACCATCCCGACGTGGTCGCGCGATTTGCTCTCGCGTTTTGTGAGCACTTCGCTCTCTGCGAACAGGGTATCGCCGTGGTACACCGGGCCGTGATGCCGGATGTCGTCGTACCCGAGGTTCGCCGTCGCGTTCGCGGAGATGTCGATGACGCTCATGCCCACCGCGAGTGCGATGACGAACGTGCCGTCTACGAGAATCTCGCCGAACTCGGTCTGTGAGGCGTACGCCTCGTTGAAGTGCATCGGGTTCAGGTTCATCGTGATGTTCGTGAACCAGATGTTGTCCGTCTCCGTTACTGTGCGGCCGTAGGGGTGCTTGTAAATGTCGCCAACTTCGAAATCTTCGTAATACCGTCCCTGCCATCCAGCTACCAGTCGCCGTGCGTGTGCGCTGTCCTCTGTCATCTGTGTCACTCCTACCCACGCTGGCCTGCTATAGGAGGTTTTCCATCGTGACAGTGCTTAGCCCGTCCAGTCGAATGCCGTTTCGGTGTCGAGCGGAATGTGGCCGCCGTCGGCCGTCGCCTGTGTGAGATACTCACGGAGTGCGTCGCGGTAGTCGGGATGTGCGCAGTTTTCGATAAGTGCGTCTGCCCGCTCGCGCGGCGAGAGCCCGCGCAGGTCAGCCACGCCCTGTTCTGTTACAATCACCGAAAGGTCGTGTTCGGTGTGGTCTACGTGTGGGACGGCGGGGACGATTCTCGAAATCGCGCCGTCTTTCGCCGTCGAGGAGAGCGCAATGACCGCGAGCGTGCTGTTGCGGCTGAAGTCGCCGCTGCCGCCGATACCGTTTATCATGTGTCGGCCGCCAAGGTGCGTCGAGTTTGCGTTGCCGAAGATATCGACTTCGAGCGCGCTGTTCACGCCGATGACGCCGAAACGGTCAATGAGCGTCGGGCTGTTCGAGATATCCGCATTTCTGACGATGACCGACTTCGCGTATCGGTCGATGTCCTCGAACAGCCGTTTCTGGCCGTCGGCACTCAGTGCGAGCGACGCTGCGCTCGCAGAGGCGAGGCTGTCTTCGTCAATCATATCGAGCAAGCCATCTTGGATGACCTCGCCGAAGTACGAGACGGTGCGTTCGCCGAAGTCGAAGCTCTTGAACGACGCCATGAGTGCATTACCGAGACTCCCCACGCCGAACTGCAGATTTACGTCGGATTCGTACAGGGGATTCACTTCGATTTCGGTTTCGAGGAATCCGGCCAGATTCGCGGCGATGTCGCGATCTACGTCGTTTGGCGCGCGAAACTGGTAGGGTTTGTCCGGGCGGTCTGTCTCAACAACGAAGTCGAGTTTTCCCGGGTCGAACGAAATCTTCGCCGCACCGATTCGGTCGCCGGGGCCGTCAATCGGGATGGGTTCGCGGTTCGGGGGCAACTCTCGTTCGTACACGTCGTGAAGCGCAGCCAGAGAGAGGGGCTGGGCGTGGTTGAGTTCGACGATGAGTTTCTTCGCACTGCGAACGTACGAGAGCGTGTGGCCGATGGAGGTGGTTGGAATGAACCAGTCTTCGCCGACGGCGACGGCTTCGACGATGGCGACGTCCGGGTCGCCAAAGTGCCCTAACAACACCTCATCCCCGAGTTTGGAGATGTGTCGGTCGTGAAAGGCGATTGTTCCGTCGTTGACTGCGGCGCGAGCGCTTGCGGTCGCCTGATACGGAAACCGGCGGGCAATCGCGCCCGCCTCCACGAGGGCGGTGTCGATTTCGTCGCCCACACTCCCCCCGCTGATCAGGGTGAGTGCGAGGTCACGGCCGCTTTCTGCAAGGGCGAGGGGGACCGCTTTCGGATACCCAGCGCGGCCAAACCCACTCACAACGACCGTGGCGTCATCGCTGATACTCGCCGCTGCCGCCGCAGGCGACCCGCTCGGTAGCTGTCCCGTCTTGCGTTGTAGATTGCGTGTCATTAGTGTCTCTCTGTCGCGGCGGTGGGCGGACGAGTTTAGCCACTGTTCGCCACTCGGCCGTGCGATTGTTATGCATAGTCAGTGCGAATAGGGGTTAAGCGTTTGTGTCGAGCCAGATTCTACGCAACCCTCGGGGCAAGGTAGCAAAGTGCATAGATTTATTGATGCCCACACAAAGCAACGTCCGATGGTGGACATTCCGACCGATACGGTCGAGTTATCGGAGCAACAGCGATTGGTACGAGACAGCATACGCGACATCTGCAGCGAGTTCGACGACGAGTACTGGCGTGCAAAAGACGCGAACAACGAGTATCCACAGGCGTTCGTCGACGAGTTGGCTGCGGGCGGTTGGTTCGGCATTCTCATCCCCGAGGAGTACGGCGGCGTCGGGATGGGGACACCGGAAACCGTGGTAATGATGGAGGAGATTGCCGCGAGCGGCGGCGGGTTTGCCGCAGCACAGGCCATCCACGGCGGGATTTACAACAGCGTCCCGCTCGTGAAATACGGCAGCGAGGCGATGAAAACCGACCTCTTGCCCAAAGTCGCCGCGGGTGAGAAGGCGATTCAATCGCTCGGGTTGACGGAGCCGAACGCTGGGTCTGATTCGACCTCTATCGAGACGACGGCCGTGAAAGAGGGAGACGAGTATGTCATCAACGGCCAGAAAATTTGGATTTCTCGCGTCGATGCGAGCGATTACCTCGTCGTCGTCGCCCGGACGACGCCGAAAGCCGAGGTTGAAAAACGCACTCGCGGCATCTCGCTGTTTCTGGTCGACATCTCGGAGGCAGAAGCGGCGGGGCAGTTAGAGATGAAAGAAATCGACAAAACTGCGAGCAACGCCGTCCACGCTTTCGAACTCTGGTTCGAGGGGCTTCGCGTTCCGGCGGAGAACCTCATCGGGGAGGAAGACAAGGGCTTCTATCACCTCTTAGACGGCCTGAACGAAGAGCGGCTGGTTATCGCCGCAGAGTGTCTCGGGCTTGGCGAACTCGCAATCGACCGCGGCGTTTCCTACGCTCGCGAACGCGTGGTGTTCGACCGACCAATCGGCTCGAATCAAGCGATTCAACACCCGCTCGCAGAAGCCTACGCGCGCGTCCAGGCGGCCAAACAGTTGACCTACAGCGCTGCGAACATCGCGGAGAAGGCCTCGGGCCGAGAAATCGGTGCTCAGGCGAACATGGCGAAGTTCCTCGCCGCAGATGCCGCATTCGAGGCCGCCGACGCGGCGGTACAGTGTCACGGCGGCTTTGGCGTCGCCCGCGAGTACAACGTCGAACGCTACTTCCGGGAAGCCAGACTGACCCGCCTCGTCCCGATTACCCAAGAACTCGTCCTCAACTATGTTGGGACGAAAGTGCTCGGATTGCCACGTTCGTACTGAGTTCAACATTTGCGTCGCATCGAACACCGACAAGCAAGAGTGTTCAGCGATGCCGAACAGACCGCTGTCTGATGTGGGCCCACACTATGTACGAACAGCATCCTCAGTTCCGATGTAGAATGGTGGCACCGTTCTATCAATCTCAATATTTGCGGAATTTGTTCGAAAAAATCGGAGATATGCATAGCGTTATCCATCCACATTCCGTTCAGTACTGCCGAACACGAAGGTAGGCGATTTGGTGCAGCCAGCGTGTTAATTTGGCACAGTCAGGGCGGAAACCTTTTGTCCATGTGTGGTATGGTTTTCCATATATATGCCCAAAACGCCCACTACAACCGATAACATCAAATCGGTAGAAACGGCGTTCGCCATCATGGAACTGCTCGCAGAGAGCCAACAGACCGGGGTGACCGACATCGCCACGGAGCTTGAGCTCGCAAAGAGCACCGTCCACAACCATCTCACGACCCTGAAGAATCTCGACTACGTCGTCCGTGAGGGGGAGAAATACCGGCTGAGCTGGCGTTTTCTCAAACTAGGCGAGGAAATTCGGGACAACCACCCGAAGTATCGGCTGTTTCAACGGCACACCGAGAATCTAGCGTCACACTTCGAAGAGCGCGCTCAGTTCATTGTCGAGGAAAACGGCAAAGGTGTCTACCTGTTTCGGGAGACGGGAACGCACGCGGTCCGAACCGATTCTGGCGTCGGAAAGCGCATCTTCCTTCACTCCACTGCCGCGGGCAAAGCGATACTGGCCCACCTGCCCGAATCACGAGTACACGACATCATCGAAACGTGGGGGCTACCACCAGTGACCAGCTATACGATCACCGATCGCGAGGAGCTCTTGACAGAGCTGGGGACGATCAAAGAACAGGGGTGCGCGTTCAACCGCGAGGAGAATTTAGAGCGGCTGAACGCCGTGGGAGTTCCCGTGAGAGACCCAGATGGTGGCGTAATCGGGGCGATGAGCGTGTCCGGCCCGTCTCACCGTCTCAAAGGCCAGTATTTCGAACAGGAGATTCCAGACTTTCTGCTCGGGTTGGCGAACGAAATCGAACTGAACCTGGCCTATCCGCGCTAAGGGCGCAGAAACGTGACATTCTCGTATCGCCAACCCATTAATTGTAATGTTCGAATGGTATTCTAGTTCAGTACTGGCGAACAGCATACAAAATTGTGAAAAACCGCTGCACATACACATTTAGTTCGTGAATCGCCGCAATAGTTCCAGAAGTCGTTGATGTGTAACAGAAGTACTGTTGTGATGGAAATGCTCATGAGGGTTGCGAACAGAGAGTAGTTACGGATGGCAAACACGAACGAGTCGGAAGACGGCACGCGAGCAGGTCGGCGGAGTAAGGTTCATCGCAAGCTCGCGAAGTACGGACTCGACGACATGGGAGAGGAACTTGCCGCACTGTGGACGGCGACGGGCGACGACCATTGGAGTCTGCGGGATTTAGCAGACCGTGCAAATCGGGCGATGCTCAAGCAAGCGATGACTGACGCGGGAATGCAACCCGTCGATGACGAAGTTGCGACAGCGTATCAGGTCTTGACCAACGACGACACGAGCAGCGGGGATAAACTCCGCATTGAACGCCGCCTCAAGCGCCAACAGGTGCCAATTGACGACCTCACCCGTGATTTCGTCTCGTATCAGGCCGTGCGGACATATCTCACGAAAGTTCGCGGTGTCGAATATGACCGGGACCATGGCGATCGCCTCGAACGGGAATCACAGAACATCCAAAAGCTCCGTGGGCGCACAGAAACGGTCACCCAGAGTAAACTTGCCCAACTCCGTAACACCGACAGACTCTCGCTGGGTGAGTTTCGCGTGATGGTCAGCGTTCGCGTGTTCTGTGAGGACTGTGGCGGCCAGTACGAAGTCGCAGAACTTTTAGACGACGGTGCATGTGACTGTGAAACGACCGACTGAAACGCCCCGGCGGTCGCGTTCTTGAGAGGAGAGCAGAGACGTGTCACATCGAGTGTGCCAAACAGCATCCCAAGGGGGCAGTCTCTCGCTCAAAGTACCCTCAAGACTTAAGATAACTCGCCGTTCAGTGTGTTATAAGAATGAGCGTTGAACAACAAACGAAGGAAAAAGCGAGTATTCACGTTGAAAATATCGGTGGGATTTCTGAAACCGATGTCACATTCTCGCCCGGGGTCACCATTCTTGCTGGTCGAAACGCGACCAACCGCACGTCGCTCTTACAGGCCATCATGGCCGTTTGCGGGAGCGATAACGTCTCCGTCAAGGGCGACGCAGATGAGGCCTACGTCGAACTCACGATTGGGGATGAAACCTACACGCGTACACTCTCGCGTCACAACGGTGTGGTGAGTGGTGATGGAACCCCACATCTCGAAAATCCCACGCTCGCAGACCTGTTTGCGTTCTTGCTCGAATCGAACGAGGCGCGCAGAGCCGTCGCCCTCGGTGAAGACCTCCGCGAACTCATCATGCGCCCGGTCGATACAGAGGAGATTCAAGCCGAAATCTCTCGGCTCGTTGCAGAGCGCAAGTCGCTCGAAGACGAACTTGCAGAAATCGACTCGCTCAAAGGAAAGCTGCCAGAGCTCGAAAGCGAACGCACGCGCCTCGAAGCCCAAATCGAGGAGAAAAAGGAAGCACTCGAAGCCAAAGAACAAGAGATTGAGACGATAGATGCAGACGTAGAAGAGTCGCGTGAGGAGAAAGAAAAGTTCGAAGAAACGCTCGACAAACTTCGCGGGAAGCGCTCCTCGCTCGATGACGTCCGCTACGACCTTGAGACAGAACAAGAAAGCCTCTCTGCGCTCAAGCAAGAGCAACACGAACTCGAAGACGAGTCACAATCCCTGCCGGACGCGCCGGTCGGTGAAATCAACGACATCGAGTCAGATATCGAACGATTGCGCGGAAAAAAACAGACCATCGAAAGCGAGCTGACGGAACTCCAGAGCATCATCCGATTCAACGAGGAGATGCTCAACGGGACGAACCGCGAACTGCTCGACGCGCTGAGCGCAGAGCGTGACGGTGATGGGTCGCTCACCGACAAGCTGCTCGAAGCCGACGCAACGACGTGTTGGACCTGTGGCAGTGCGGTCGAAACCGACCAGATAACGTCGACGGTGAGCCAGCTCAAAGATTTAAATCGACAGAAGATCAGCGCGACAAACGAGATTCAGTCGGATTTAGACGAATTGAAAGCAGAACGGAGCTCCCTCCAGCAAAAACAACAGCAACGCGAGCGGGTCGAACGTCGCCTCGCGGAAATCGAAGACGAAATCGAAGACCGAAACGAGAGCATCGAAACGCTGAGAGAGCGGCGTGAGGCGCTGACCGAAGAAATCGAGCAGATAGAAGAAACGGTCGATGACGTAGAAGACGACTCCTACAGCGAGATTATCGAGGTTCATCGCGAAGCCAACCAGCTGGAGTACGAACTCGGCAAGCTCGAAAACGACTTAGAGCGTGTCGAAGACCAGATTTCGACGCTCGAATCGCGCATCAGAGAGCGCGACAGCCTCGTTTCGACCCGCGAATCGGTGCAAGCCGACATCGAAGAGCTACGGACGAAAATCGAGCGCATCGAAGAAGAGGCAATCGAAGGCTTCAACGAGCACATGGACACAGTGCTCTCGATGCTCGATTACGCCAATATCGAACGTATCTGGCTCGAACGTATCGAACGTGAAGTGCGCGAGGGGCGACGGAAAGTCCAAAAAAGCGTGTTCGAGTTGCACGTCATCCGGAGCACGGCCTCCGGTGCAACCTACGAAGACACGGTTGACCACCTGAGCGAAAGCGAGCGGGAGGTGACAGGCCTCGTGTTCGCCCTCGCTGGCTATCTCGCCCACGACGTTCACGAGACCGTCTCGTTCATGTTGCTTGACTCGCTCGAAGCCATCGACTCAGAACGTATCGCGTCGCTTCTCGAATACTTAGACGACTACTCAGAGTACCTCGTCGTCGCGTTGCTCCCAGAGGACGCGGCCGCCGTCAGCGACGACTACCAGCGCATCACCGAAATCTAACGCCTCGAATTTTTCCCCGTTTTCAGCCACCAGTTGGCTAACAACAGTACGCCTGTTATGTATGTCGTGCAGTACGGCTATTTTCGTGGTACTCGCCACCATCGTTCAGGAATCGTTCACCATGACGAAATTCTATGAATGAGCGATGTTCAGCTCTATTTCATTGACAATGCTCAACAATAGCTGTGGAAATGTTTCTTCCATCGGCTCTCCTTTCATGCGGTGGCTAGGACCTGAGACAACGCACGCCCCAAGCACTGTTTCATCAGGGTCAGTCATCGGGGCCGCCACCGCGTACAAACCTTTCGTGCTTTCGCCATAGCTGTAGGAAATCCCGCGTTCACGAATCGCTGTGAGTTCTTCAAACAGGGCTTCGCGGTCCGTGATGGTCGAACTCGTGGCTTTCGGGAGCCCCCACTTATCCACGATGGCCTCCACGCGCTCTCGCGGTAGCTGTGAGAGAATCGCCTTCCCCGAAGCGGTTTGGTGGATGTACATCCGAGTCCCCGGCCGCGTTTTCGAGGGAACGCCGTTCTGTCCTTCTTCTCTGTAGAGGACGACCGATTGCCCGTACTCTTCGGTCATGTACTGCGAAACCTCGCCCGTTTTGGCAGCCAGCTCTTGGAGTTTTGGCTTGATAATGTGCGCCCCGGGAAATCGTGAGCGAGTGTGGCCACCGAGGTCGAGAAATCGGAAGCCGAGTCGGTACTCGTTGCCCGTCTTTGTCACGTATTCGTGGGCGACGAGCGTTGCCAGATGTTTGTGTGCGGTGCTCTTTGAGACGCCCGCGTGGGTGGCGATGTCCGTGACACGCGCGGCTTCTAACTGCTTTACCGCGTCGATGATGGCAAAGGTCGTATCCAGACTCTTAATCGTCGCTGTTGTCGGGTGGCGAGCCGATGTGTTTGGCGGGGCGTCGGTCATGTGTGCTGGTCACACGCACCGACACAAATAATTTACTCATGCGAAACGAACAGGTCAATTCGATTCGAGTGAGTGAATATTCTCGGGTTCATGCACCGAAAGTCGCTGAATCGTTTCGTATTGGGTCGCTACGGTCACCAATGGGTTGCCTTCGACGATTTCAACAACGACAGCCCACCGAGCCGGCTCTGTACGATACGAAGCAGAACGAGCCCTCAGCCGAGCGTGATGAGCACCACGCCGACGACGGTGACGACTGCACCGATGAGCGTACTCGGGCGGGCCGCTTCGCGCTCACCGAGGAGGAAAATACTGAGCGCGACGGTGAACAGCGGGCTCGAATTGAAAATCGGAACCACGACGACGGCGTCCGCCCGCGAGAGCGCGGTGAAGTACGCGCCGATGGCGACGGTCCAACACACTCCGGTGAGAAGCAGGTAGTTTCGTGCCTTCCCAGAGACGGCCCGTCGCAGTTGACTCGAATCAGTGTACAGTGAGATGACCACGCCGACGAGCAACCCGGCGGCGAAGTTGAGGGTGAGCGCCGGTAAGAGGGGCGTTCCAAGCACTGAAAGCCCGAACTTTCTGATGACGGGCGTGACGCCGAACCAGAGAACGATCACAAGCGCTAGAATCGCCGTCGTGGTGGTGTCTGCGGTCGGTTCGGTGGGTTCGGCTTGCGGCCTACGAGTCAGCAAGATGAGTCCGAGAACGACGATGACGATGCCAACGGCGAGCGGTGGCGAAAGCGTTTCACCGAGAAAGAGCACGGAAAACACGGCTGCAGTCACCGGGCTCGCACTCTTTACGGCGTGGGTCACGCCCGCACCGATTTTACCGATAACGTGAGACAGCATGAACCGGCCAAGCCCCGACCCCAGAATCCCACTTGCGATGAACACGCCAACCGCCTCCGGTGAGAGGGTGGGAATGCCCGACAGAAAAACGAACGGGAGTAAGAGAACGACGCTCACGAGCGTGGTGGCCGTCACCAACACTTCGGCGGACGCGTCTGCGAGGCCCCGTCGGGCGCTCACGTAGCCGACCGACGAGATGAGTGCCGCGCCGAGCGCGAGGAGTTCTCCAGAGAATACGGACGGGAGTGCTCCCACTCAGATAACTCCGTCTGCGCGCAGCTGTTCGCGCGCGGCGTCGTCGTAACCGAGGTCTGAGAGTACTTCATCCGTGTGTTCGCCAAGACGCGGCGGGGCCTCGGCCGCGTCTGTGTCGAGCGACGAGAAGTTGACCGGGTTCGCCGGTGACTTGAACGTGCCGAGGTCGGGGTGTTCCATCTCTGCGACCATGTCCTTGGCTTCGATGTGTGGGTCGTCGATAAGGTCGCCCACCGAATTGACAGGCGTACACGGCACGTCTTCTTCACCGAGGATGGAGAGCCACTCTTCGGTCGTGAGTTCTGCGAAGATGTCGTCGAGAATCGCATCGAGTTCGCCGCGGTTTTCGACGCGGTCTGCGAAGGTGGCGTATTCGGGCAGGTCGATCCACTCTTCGTGGCCGATTGCTTTGCAAAAGCCTGGCCAGTGGCGTTCGCTGATGACGCCGACGATGATGTAAGCGTCTGCAGTCTCAAACGCTTGATACGGCATCAGGCTCGGGTGGCGCGTGCCCATCCGTTGGGGGTTCTCGCCGGTGGCGAAGTAGTTCGTGACGTGATAGAGGAGGAACTGAAAGCTCGTGTCGAGTAACGCGAGGTCGATATATTGACCCTCGCCCGCCCGTTCGCGGTGATACAGCGCGGTCATGATTGAGTAGATGGCGGTCATCGCACACGAGATGTCACAGATGGAGATGCCGACCCGCGCCGGCTGGTCTTCCGTGCCGGTGATGCTCATCATGCCCGACTCGCCTTGGAGGATGATGTCGAACGCCTTTTCGTCTGCGTACGGGCTGTCGTTGCCGTAGCCGGAGACGTCACAGTAGATCAGGTCCTCGGTGAGTTCGTTGAGGGTGTCGTAATCGGCGGCGAACTCCTCGTCCTTGCCGGGGGCGAAGTTCTGGATGAACACGTCCGCCTCCGAGACGAGGTCGTGGAGGATTTCTTGGCCCTCGGCCGAGGTGAGGTCGAGGGTCAGGCTGCGTTTGTTGCGATTGAGGCTGACGAAGTACGCAGAGAGTTCGTCGCCGTAGGCTGGGGAGTACGTCCGGGTGAGGTCGCCGTGACCAGGCCGCTCGATTTTGATGACGTCCGCGCCGAGGTCGCCAAGCGTCTGAGACGCCAGCGGCCCCACGAGTGCCTGCGTCGCGTCGACGACCACGAGGTCGTCAAGCGGTTGCATACAACCCATGTGTAGGCTCCTCCGATATAACTCATGGCACTCGCTCCCACGGAGCAACACTTAATAGGCATTTGCGGAAATCGGCGGGATGATGCAACACACGAGACAACCGCGACGCACGCCCGCCGACCACACGAGGGTGCCGTAGATGCGCGTCGGTGACGCCGTCGTCAAAACGCTCGCTGCAGGCGGTATCGATGCCGTGTTCGGAATCCCCGGAAAGCAAACCCTACCGCTGAATCAGGCGATGGCCGAAAACGGCATCCGCTACGTGGTCGCGCGCCACGAAACCGCGGTCAGCCATCAGGCGTGGGGCTACGCCGAGACGACTGGCCGCCCCGCCGCGACCGTCGTGATTCCCGGCCCGGGCGACATGAACGCGATGAACGGACTCAAGAACGCGCTCAACGACTGCACGCCGCTCGTGCACATCGCCGTCGAGACTGAACCCGAGGTGCGCGGTGGCGACGGCATTCACGAAACGCCACCGGACACCTACGACAACGTGGTCAAAGCGAACCTGCTAGTCGAGACGCCACAGAGCGCGGTCGCGGTGGTCGAACGCGCCCTCGAAGAAGCGACCTCGCATCCGAAAGGTCCCGTCCGCGTCGGCATCCCGAAAAACTTCCTGCCGATGGATGTGACCCAAGCGACGGCCGATGAAGTGACGGAAACCACCACCGACCGCGAGAATCCGTCACTCGACGACGCGGTTTCTCTCCTCGCAGAGGCTGAGCGCCCAGCCATTCTCGCCGGCGGTGGCATCAGAGCGAGTGGGGCGTCTACGTCACTCAAAGAGCTTGCCGCGCACATCGACGCACCTGTCGTCACGACGTACAAGGGGAAAGGAACCTTCCCCGAAGACCACAACCTCTCTGCGGGTGTGCTCTGTGGCGGGACGAGTCCAGAAGTCGCAGCCGTGCTCGAATCAGCCGACACGCTGCTCGCCGTCGGAACGGACTTCGACGCCGTAGCGACCGGGAAGTGGAAACACGACTTCCCCGAGAAGCTGATTCACGTCACCTACCACGCAGACGACATCGGGACGGGCTACGACCCGGCGGTCGGTATCGTCGGAGACGCAGACCGGACCCTTCGGGCGCTCGTGGACGCGCTCCCAGCGAAGCACGGCGATGGCGCAGAACGCGCCACCGCCGCACGCGCGGCAGACCAAGAGCGATTCGACGCGCTGGTGAACGACTCGGATGTACTCACCTCCGTCGAAGCCCTCCAGTCCATCCGCGACGGCATCCCCCGCGACGCAATCGTCACCGCGGACGCCGGTGGCTTCCGTATCTGGACGCTCGTCTCGTTTCCGGCGTACGATGCCCGGAGCTACGTCAACCCCGGGTCGTGGGCGACGATGGGAACCGGCCTCCCCTCCGCCATCGGCGCAAAGGTGGCCAACCCAGAACGCGATGTGGTTTCGCTGAACGGCGACGGTGGGCTGATGATGTGCATTCACGAACTGCACACCCTTGCCGCAGAAGCCATCGACGTGACGGTGGTCGTGTTCACGAACCACGATTATGCGATTATCAGCGAGGAGGCGGCCCGAAGCTACGGCCTTTCTGACGGGGCGTACGGCTGGGGCGACGCCCCGATTGATTTCGTCGCACTTGCGGAGTCGATGGGACTGACCGGACGGCGTGCAGAAACGTCGACGGAGATTCAGGCGGAACTCGACCGCGCACGCACGAGCGAGGGCACAACGCTCATCGAGATTCCGACCGACCCCTACGAGCCACAAGCGAGTGAGTGGATGACGAAATCTGACTAGAAACTGGACGTTTCAAACCTTCCCGAATAATGAAGGGGAACACTTATGTGGCACGATGAGACGTTTAGACTATGGCTGACATTAGCAGGCGCAATGCGCTGAAGAGTCTGGCAGGCGTAAGTGCACTTGGACTGGCTGGTTGTCTGGGTAGTATTGGTGGCAGTAGCTCGGGCGAGGGCGATGGAAACGGCGGCGGGGGTTCGACCTCGCTCGCCGTTGGCGTTCCGGGCAGCAGTACGACGACGGGACAGGCAAGTCAAGCGTTCCAGCGCGTCGTGAGCGAAGAATCCGAGACGATAAGCTGGAACACCCAAGAGACGGGTGGCGACCCAGCGAGCATTCGACAGTACGACCAGGGCAACTTAGACGCGTTCACCGCGGGCAACTTCGTACTGGCTCAGGCGATGGCAGACCAGCCACCGTTCGAAGAGCAACCGGTCGAAAGTCTCCCATATCAGGGGTTCATGATTGCGACGCTCCACCTCCACTGGATGGCAGTGGAAGGCTCGGGCATTGAGACGACCGACGACCTCATCGGGAAAAACGTCTGGCCGCTCCCCCCAAGTTGGGGTCTGCGTCAGATGACCGAAGCCGTGCTCAAGAACGCCGGTGTCTGGGAAGACATCGAGCCGAACGTCGTGGACGCGGACACGGGCGACATCGCGGGGGCAATCGAAGAAGGCCGTGTCGACGCCATCGTCGCCTACGGCGCGAACTACGTGAACCTCCCCGGCTGGGCAACCGAAGTCGACGCCCGGGCGAATCTCCACTCCATCGAAGTCACTGATCAGTTCAAAGAAGGCATCAACAAGACGGCAGGGACGAGCTTCCAAGAAGTCGATACCTACGGCTGGGAGCAGGACGTCGGCTCTGACACGATGGGAACGTGGCCGTCTGCGTTCCAGTTCCACTTTGCAAAGGACATGTCCGTGGACGTTGGCTACGAACTCGCCAAACTCAGCCACGACCACTACGAACAAGTCCGTGAGGGCCAGCCGTCGTACCTCGACCACTCGAAGTTCGAGAACATGACCGACGGCTATCTGCCAGACGCACCGGTGCATCCGGGCGTGGCGGACTTCCTCAAAGAGAACGACGCGTGGAACGACGACTGGACGCGTGGCGAACCGCAAGCCTGAGGCGTTCTCATGTCGGAACACTCACCGCTTCGCTCTCCACTAACCCGCTCCCGAGAGCACATCGGGAACAACGCACTCACCGTGCTGTCGGTGGCGCTCTGGGTTGTAGTCATCA
The DNA here is from genome assembly GCF_036689885.1 of Haladaptatus sp. CMSO5. Taxonomy (NCBI): domain Archaea; kingdom Methanobacteriati; phylum Methanobacteriota; class Halobacteria; order Halobacteriales; family Haladaptataceae; genus Haladaptatus; species Haladaptatus sp. CMSO5. The sequence goes on along the minus strand of NZ_JBAHVW010000002.1, from coordinate 206,538 downwards.
GCTATGCGTATACGCAAGCGATCCCACGGGCCCAGTACGGTGTGCTGTTCCTCGGCGGCGGTATCCTCGTCTATCTCGTCTCTGAACTGCTGGCACTCGAAGACGGAGCATACCTCGACTTGCTCCTTCTCGGTGTCTCGGGGATCGTCTCAGTCGTGACGACTGCGTATGTGTATGTAAACTACGACGTCCTCTCGACGATTCGGACGGGCTACGCGCTCCCCCACGAGTACTCACTGGCGGCGGTGTTCACCGTCGTCATCCTCTATCTGACCTACCGCGCGTTCGGCAGAGCGTTCCTTGCCGTCATCGTCCTCGCGCTAATTTACGCCGCCTTCGGGTATCTGTTCCCCGGACTGCTCAAACACGGCGGGTTCAGCTTAGACCGCATCGTCAACCTGCTCGTGCTTGAGTACGACGGCTTTTTCGGCTCGATTACGCAAATCGTCGCCGCATGGGTCGCGCTGTTCTTGCTGTACGCAGGACTGCTTCGCGCCTTCGGTGCGTTCGACATCATCATGCGCATCGCGTTCCGTGCGGCAACGTTCGTCAAATCCGGCGTCGCGCAGTCTGCGGTCATTTCGAGCCTCATCATCGGCTCGATTAACGGCGCACAGACGGCGAACGCCGCGATGACCGGTTCGTTTACCATCCCGCTGATGAAGCGCAGCGGCATGAAATCGGAGACTGCAGGCGGCATCGAAGCCGTTGCCTCCTCTGGCGGACAAATCATGCCACCAGTCATGGGCGCGGCCGCATTCGTGATGGCGTCGCTGCTCGGGATTACCTACATCCAAGTCGTCATCGCGGGCATCATTCCCGCGCTCATCTTCTTCGTCTCGGTCTCCATCGGTGTCCACTACATGAGCGTCCGCCAGCTCACCGCTGCCGACCTCGACATAGAGTCACAGATAGACGAACTGAACGAGGGCTTCCACCCGCTGGTGGAAGCCGCACGCTTCGGAATTCCGTTCGCGGTGCTCATGTACGCCCTCGGCATTGCACAGTTCACCGTGATGACCTCTGCGCTCATCACCTGCGTGACGATGGTGCTCACCGGCGGTGGGATTCCCATCGCGCTGAGCATTTTCCGCGAGCAAGAGTCCGTCGGCGAGACGGTCAAAGAGAATGCGGCCGCGACGATTCGCGGACTTCGCTACGGAGCCATCTCGATTGCGCCAATCGCCATCATCATCGCTGCCGTAAACGGTATCGTTGACCTGCTGATGGCAACGGGCATGCCAAGTAAGTTCTCGCTCGCACTCATTGGGATTTCGGGTGGTGTCATGGCAATCGGCGTCGTCATGGCGATGATTATCTGCATCATCCTCGGGCTTGGAATGCCAACGGTCGCCGCGTACACGATTGTCGCGTTGCTCATCGCGCCGACGCTCGTGAGCGACTTCGGCGTGCCGAACCTCGCGGCGCACTACTTCGTGTTCTATTCGGCGATTTTATCTGGCATCACGCCACCGATTGCGATTGCGGTGGTGGTGGTGACCGGCATCGCCGAGTCGAACTTCTGGAAGACGAGTTTGGAGGCGCTGAAGCTCTCAACACCGCTGTTCGTGTTGCCCTTCGCGTTCATCTACAACCCCGAACTCGTCCTCGGTGGGTTCACGCCTGAAACCATCGTCTCCGGAACGCTCGCCATCCTTGGAGCCATCGCGATTACCCACGGCCTCAACTACTACGAACGACCGCTGTCGAGTCGCGCGATTGGCCTCGTCACGCGTGCTGTGTTCCTCGTGCTTGGTGTCGGGGCGATGGTGTATCCAAACGTCATGGTTCGCGTCGGCCTCGTCGCCACCGCGATTGTCCTCTACCTCGTGCAACTGCGCGTGCCCTCGACGACGATTGGGCAGGCAAACGCAGTGGCCGAGAAACAGCACTAACCCCTCCTTTTCCCTGTCGAATGGAAACAGTTTACACACTCCCCGATGACCTTCAGGTATGCGAGAGGTGTATCTCGTTGGTGCGGGCCAGTCAGACTTCGGCTCGTTTCCAACTGAGTCCTATCGCTCACTGTTCAAGACGGCGTTCGAGCATGCGCTCGACTCGACCGACGGTGAGCTAGACAGACGACGTATCGACGAGGCGTACATCGGGACGCTCGGCGTTGGCGGTCGCCAACTCGGGTTGGTCGGTCCGAGCGTCACCGAACACGTGGGCCTCGATGGAACCTCGTGTACGCGCATCGAGAACGCGTGTGCGGCGAGCGGCGTGGCGCTTCGACAGGCCATCCTCGCCATCCGCGCAGGAGCCGCGGACACGGCGCTCGCGGGCGGGGTCGAAGTGATGAACGACATGAGCAGCGACCGCACGCGCTTCTGGCTCGGCGTCTCCGGCGAGACCGAGTGGGAGCGCATGGCCGGGACGACGTTCGCGGGCGTCTACGCCCAGATGGCAGACGCGCACATGGGCGAACACGGAACGACGCGCGAACAACTCTCTCACGTCGCCTACAAGAATCACTCGAATGGCGCGAAAAATCCACACGCGCACCTCGGTTTCGAGTGCTCGCTCGAAGACGCTATCGAGGGGACGACGGTCGCAGACCCGCTGAATCTCTACGACTGCTGTCCCACCTCGGATGGCGCGAGCGCAGTTCTCCTCGCCAGCCGCGAGGTCGCAGAAGAACTCACCGACAACCCGATTCGCGTGACCGGCAGCGGGCAGGCGAGCGGGCGGGTTGGACTGTTCCAGCGACCGACGCTCACGGGCATTCCCGCGACCGAAAAGGCCGCGGAACAAGCCTACGAGGAAGCAGACTGTTCGCCAGAAGACATCGACTTCGCAGAAGTCCACGACTGCTTCTCGATTGCCGAACTGCTGGCCTACGAAGGCCTTGGCTTCTGTGAAGAGGGAGAAGCCGGACCGTACATCGAATCCGGTGCGACGATGCCGGACGGGGAGCGCCCAGTAAACCTCTCTGGTGGCCTCAAGAGCAAGGGACATCCGATTGGCGCGACCGGCACGGGTCAGGTGGTCGAAATCTACAAACAGCTCCGCGGTGAGGCGGGTGACCGACAGGTGGACGGCCTCTCAAGGGGCCTCACCCACAACGTCGGTGGCTCCGGCGGTTCCGTCGCCGTCCACGTCTTCGAGGAGGGATGGGCATGAACGTCGAAAGCGTCGGCGCGTACATCCCTCGCTACCAAATTACGGCAGAGACCATCGGCGACGCCCTCGGCGGCTTCAGCGCCCGCGGCGTCGCAGAAAAGCGCGTGCTCTCGGGCGACGAGGACACAGTCACGATGGCCGTCGAAGCCGCCCGCAAGGCGCTCGCAGACTCGGCACACAGCCGCGACGACCTCACGGCATTGGCCTTCGCAACCACGACGCCGCCGGTTGACGAGGGCGACGTTGGTGTACAGGTCGCAGAGATTCTCGGTCTCTCTCGGGATGTCGAAATTTCGGTGCACACGCAATCGACACGCGCCGGAACGCGCGCCCTCCTCAGCGCGCTCAGAGCGGACGGTCCAGCGCTCGCCGTTGCGGCGGACTCCCCGCAGGCCGCCCCGAACGACGGCCTCGACCACGCCGCAGGCGCAGGCGCAGTTGCGTTCGTGGCCGCACCCGGCGACGTGTCGGTCACCGACGTTGCGAGCTACGCCCGCGAGTATCCCGGCACGCGCTTTCGCCAACGCGGAGCGAGTTCGAGCGAAGCGTACAACGCGACTGGCTACGAGCGCGACGCCTACATCAAAGCCATCGCGGGCGCGGCGAGCAATCTCGAATCAGTCGCCGACGCGGTTGCGCTCACCGCACCTGACGGAAGTCTACCGTCTCGCGGCGCACGCACGTTATCGGGAGACGTTACGCCGTACCACGCTGCCCGGACGCTCGGTGACCTCGGCGCGGCGAGCGCACTCTTCTCGTTGCTCGCGGCGTGGAACGACGGCGAAGATGAGGTAACCGTCCTCAGCTACGGTGACGGCGCGGGCGCAGACGCACTCACGTTTACTGGTCGCCTCGACGGTGATTGGGCGCGAGAGGCGGTCGATATCTCGTATGCACAGTATTTGCGAAAACGCGGTTACCTCGACGTGGAGGGTGAGAACTGATGGGAGCCTACGTAAGCATTCCAACCTGGTGGCAGCAACTTGATAGCCGATACCGACTCGTCGTGGGTCAGTGTCCCGACTGTGAAGCGTTCAATTTCCCGCCCGAAGGTGCGTGTGCGACGTGCGCCTCGGTCGCGGCGTTCGAGCGCATCGAACCGGAAGGTACGGGCACGATTGTCGCCCACACCGTCATCGAAGGCGGCGCACCTCCCGAATTCGAAGCACTGCTCGAAGCCGAAGACGCAATCGGCGCGGTGCTCGTCGAACTCGACGAGGGCGTCAGAGTGCCGGGCATGTTGACCGACTGCGACCCCCACGAGTTCGCCCGCGGCGACCGCGTAGAAGCGGTGGTCAGAAAGATGTTCGAACAAGAAGGCATCGTCCGTTACGGCGCGAAATTCCGCCCGATTTAGAGGTAGACCCCATCCGGGTCTAGCTCCTCTCTGATGAGCCTGAGTTCTTCGGCAGTCGGTGGCTCTGTTTCGCTCACGTCGTCTCCAAACTGCAGTTCCCAGCCCGTGGCTTCTTGGACGGCTTCGCGGGTGACGCCGGGGTGGAGCGATTCGACCACCATCTCGCCGTCTTCGAAGCCCATGACGGCCTTGTCGGTGATGACGGCTTCCGGGCCGCCGCGCAGGCCGTGTGCTTCGCGGCCGCCTTCGATGTAGCCCGGACTCGTGATGAAGTCCACTTCTTCAGGGAAGCGCTGGCGCTGGTGGGGCGTGATGATGAGCGTGCGTTCGACGTTGCTCGCAATCTCGCAGGCCCCGCCGCTTCCGGGTAGGCGCACCTTCGGGTCGTCGTAGTCGCCGATGACTGTCGAGTTGATGTTGCCCCGGCGGTCGATTTGCGCCCCGCCGAGAAAGCCCACGTCGATGCGTCCGGCTTGGAGGTAGTAGCTAAACCCACCCATGAGCGACTCGATGCTCGCTGCGCCTGCCGCGAGAACGGGGTCGCCAATCGAAAGCGGGAGCGAATCAGGATTCGAGTCGATGGTTCCTGATTCGTACACCATCTGCAGGTCAGGGGCGTGGGTTCGCTTTGCGAGGTTACACGCAAGATTCGGCACGCCGATGCCGACGAGCACCGAGTCGCCGTCTTCTAGCTGTCGCGCCGCCGCCGTCATCATCAGTTCCGTGTCTGTGTAGTCCATTAGTTTCCACCCATGTTGATTGGCACGCCGTAGTTGTTGCCCGCTCCGAGCGAGAGCACGCGGTCGGTCGAGAGTTTGCGCACGTACTCGGCTCTGTCTTCGACGCCGTACACCCACTCATCGAGCCACTCGGTGAGCGACTCGTGGGTTTTCGAGATGTCGTCCCACTCGATGTAGGCCTCGTTGTCGCGGTCGTAGTAGCCTTGGGCGTACGAGGGATGGGAGGCGAACGGTTCTTCAACCACGAAATCAACGTCGTCGGCCGTGATGAGCGTCCGATTTGGGTCCGAGCGAATCACCGATTCGTCTACGAGTTCTTCGACGCTCAGAATGACCGTCTTCGCAGCGAGGGCGGCCTCTTTTTGCTCGCCGGGAATCCCCCAGAGGTGGGCGTTCCCAGATTCGTCTGCACGCTGTGCGCGGACGACGGTCACATCAGGATTGAGTGGTGGCACGGCGTACACCGTCTCGTCGCTGAACGGAGATTCGACCGGTCTGATGTTGTCGTTGACCTTCGGCAGGTCGGAGCCAGCGAACGTCTTGAGCGGGATGAACGGAAGCCCCGTCGCACCCGCGTAGAGGCGGGCAGTCGTACCGTAGTGGCTGTACTCTTCGAGGTCGATTTCGTTCGGAACGCCGTCTTCGACCGCGCGGCGGAACGCGCGCAGGCTCCCAACGCCCGGATTCCCGGCCCACGAGAACGTTGCCTTGCGGACACAGCCCGCGGCGATGAGCTGGTCGTAGACGAGGTCCGGAGTCGCGCGGATGACTTCTAAGTCGCGGTACTCCTGTCTGATAATTTCGTGACCGGCGGCAAAGGGAATGAGATGCGTGAATCCGGCCAGATAGATGCTGTCGCCATCGGATAGCGCCGCAGAGATCGCGCTAGCCATGTCTGTGAGTGTCGCCATTGCGTTCGTACTCACACTCCGGGGAGGGACCAGTATAACTTTTCGCATGGTACATGCCGACAAGACTGTATGACTGGAGTGTGAGAGTCAGCTATGCCACTTAGCGACGTCCGCGTCATAGACTGCGGACAAGTGATCGCCGGACCGCTCTGTGCCACCTTTCTCGGAGATATGGGGGCGGACGTGGTCAAGGTCGAACCGCCCACAGGGGAGACCTATCGCACCGAACGCCGCCAACTCAATGGCGAGCCGTTCAGCCCACCATTCGAACTCTACAACCGGAACAAACGCGCGCTTGCCCTCAACCTCAAACATGATGACGGACTCGCTGCGCTCTACGACCTCGTCGAAGTGGCCGACATCTTCGTCCAGAACTGGCCACCGGGCGTCGCAAAACGGCTTGGCGTGGACTACGAGACACTGCGCGAGTTGAACCCAGATCTCGTCTATGTCCACATCACCGGCTACGGCGAGACAGGGCCCATGGCGAACAATCCGGGATTGGACACACTCGTCCAACATCTCTCCGGATTCGCCCAACTCCACGGCTATCCCGACAGCGACCGGCCGCCAATCCGCTCACAGTCCTCGCTCGCAGATTACTTTGCGGCCTACAGCGGCGCGCTGAGTGCGATGGGGGCGCTCAGGGCCGCAGACCGCGGCGAAGGTGGGCAGCTAGTGGATGTATCGCTGCTCGAATCGCTCGCCCACAACATGGATGCCGCCTACGAATACTACAACAATCTTGGCGAGAAACCCCGCGCAGGCGGTCGGAATGCCTTCTTCGACCCCGACATGCTCTACGGTGCGGCCGCCGCCGCAGATGGTTACATCTGCGTGGGACTCTTGCTCTACTCAGACCGAATTTGGGAAGGGCTGTGTACGCTCCTAGACCGCCCCGACCTCTTCGCAGACGAACGGTACGCGACGGATGCCGGGCGAATGGCGGACGCAGAGAAATTAACCGGGCTGTTCGAGGAGTGGCTCTCGACCGTCCCGGCAGAAAAAGCGGTTGAGACGCTGAACGCCCACAACATCCCAGCAGCACGGTCTCAAACCATCGCAGAGGCTGCGGCGATGGAGCAGTACGCCCACCGCGAAACGTTCGTCACGATAGACCACGACCGCTTTGGAGAACTGTCGTTGACGGCATCACCCCTCTCACTGTCACGCGATGAGATTTCGGTTCGCCGTCCGGCCCCCAGACTCGGCGAACACAGCCGCGAGCTACTCGCTGAACTCTACGACGAAGAGACGGTCGAGAAACTATTCACGGACGGCGTCATCCACGAATCGGGTTAATCCGTCTGCTCAACCGTCGCGCTTCCCGTGATGACGGTTCGCCCATCGTCGGTTTCCGCGGTGAGCGAGAGTTCGTAGCTTGCCGTCGAGTCTTCGGAGACTGCCACGACTTCGCCGGTTGCGATGACCGAGTCGCCCGGCCACACTTGGCCAGTAAAGCGCGTTTCAAAGCGTGTGATACAACCAATATCGAACCATTCGGTGAGCACATTCGAGAGAATCCCGGCGGTCAGCATGCCCTGACCGAACACGCTCTTGTTTCCGGCGCTGGTTGCATGCGGTTCGTCGTAGTGAATCGGGTTGAAGTCACCGCTCGCGCCAGCATACCGGACGAAATCCGGACGAGAGAGATCATCGACGCGAATTGTTGGGCCCTCGTCACCGACAGCCAACTCACGCATCGTCGGCCTCCGAGATGGCCTGTCCCGTTTCGATGCGGGTAGTTTCGCTTGTGAGTACGAGATCTCCGTCGCGGTCTACGAATCGAGTTTCGTAGCACGCAAAGGTCATCGTCCCCGCACGGTTGCTCTCGCGTTGGTACACGTCGGTGAGCGTCGTCTCTCCGTTTAACTCGTCTCCGGCGACAAGCGGTCGTTCGTACTCGAACGCCTGTTCGCCGTGGACGATGCGCGACGGCTCGAAACCGAGGTCGAAGCCTAGATTTTCGTCGATTCCCTCCGGACGGTTGTGCGGGAAGTAGGAGGTCTTTGCGAAGGTGAGCGGTGCGACCACGTCAGCATACCCCTGCTGGCGGGCCGCCTGGACGTCCGTGTGAATCGGATTCGTCGCATGAATCGCCGCTGCGAATTCGACGATTTTTCCGCGTTCGACGCGAAATTCCTGTACCGTCTCGCGGGTTTCCCCGACGAGTGATTTGAGCGCTTCGAGCGCTTTAGTAGGCATCCGAACACCTCTCGGAAGCTGGGTCCGAACCCGGCGAAGAACGTGTGTAATACGCACGGCTGGGTCGTGAATTGTTCCACGACGACACTGGATGCATATGGCAACAACGGACAACAGCGAGATAAAACCTGACCAAGCGAGAGTTCTCCGACCAGCACCGTCGCCGTGAAATGGGCACGGGCCACTGCGAGCGAGAAGAGGAAATTAATACGCACCGCAACAAAAAGGGAGTAGCAATGAACGACGACATCCCCGCCACGCGATATAAAGTCGGGCGGGTGTTGGCCGAGTACGACCTTCCGCAGTTAGCTGAAGAACTGCCAAGCCGCTGGCTTGGAGAAAACGGCGACCAGCAAAGCCTCCGGTCACTCGCTCATCAAATCAACCGACGCATTCTCGAAGCAGCGATGGTAGAGGCTGGGATGACGCCGCTCGAAGGCGAGGTGGCGAACTATTACCGACTCCTCACAGACTCCGACGTGAGCAGCGGTGACCGGACGCAGGCACAGCGTTCGCTCGAACGCGACGGCGTCGACGTCGAGACCGTTTTGAACGACTTCGTCACCCACCAAGCGGTACATACGTTCCTCCAGAAGTACCACGACGTAGAGCGAGCGGTGACAAAAAAAGATCCTCGAGAGACAATCGAACGGTTGCGTGGCCGATTACAGGCGGTCACCCGAGACGCCGTCGAGAGTTCACGCACCGAGGATTCTATGAGTTTTGAGGACTTCCTCGTTGTCGCCAACATCGAAGTGATCTGCAAAGTGTGTGGTGAGCGCGTCGAAGCGAGCGAGGTTCTTTCAGGGGCGACCTGTGGCTGCGGTCAGACGCCGTTCGCTGCCGAGTGAGTACGGTTTCCTTTTCGCACGCAGTCAGCGGGTTAAAACATCGGAAATAGTGGTGTGCCACGTTTCAGCGAAGCGACTACCGCAGAATTGGCGTCGAAGTATGTCGGATCCACCGTCGATGTGCCAAAGACGACGGCAGAGAAACCGACGAGCAGCCGAAAGTTTCGCGGGCCTGCAGGCTAAAAACAGCGGAAATTGTGGTGTCAACTTTCAACAGACGTGTTCACACGCCCCAATATCAGATCGGGATACGCCACTTTCAGAGTACGGCCAGACTGTTGTGAGAGAATATCCAAACACCCCAAAATAATTAGTAGTTTTTGGAGCCCACAGTATTTTGAAAGTAAAAATCGAGTGGTTTGATAGCGGATTGTTCGCCGGAACCATTTCGCACTATCAAGAGAGAACGTTACGAATGGCGTATTAATTTTAATATTCAGCCAGATATCAACTTAACTCTCAAATTACGATGTTTTTGAAGTAATTCTAAGAATGAATACGACAATGGCGAAGAGGAATTTTCAACGCACTACAATCAACTGATTGTGATGACAACGAACTCATCATCATCTAGATATAGTAAAGATAGTTATAAAATCGGATGGTGAGCCAGCACGCTACTTGTGCTCACGATACGCTAGAGTTTCCACTCACGCACAAATTCGCGACAGCCACAAACAGCAGGGACGTTACGGCGATTGTGGAGACACGACAGTCCACTCGCCGGGGTTAATGGTGTGTCCCTCGAACGAGGAGTGTTCGGGGTAGGTCGTGACCACCAGATACGTTGCCCGTGATTCGAGATATTCGACGAGCGTTTGGAGGTTTTCGTCCGCAAGCCCGCCGAGATTGTCAACGAGCATGATGGGAACCGTGTCCGCGACATCGAACGCTTCGTAGCCTGCAAGCGCGGCCACCAATCCGAGTAGTTCGACCTCGCCCTCGCTCAGGGCATCGAGACTCGCCTCGCGCCCGTCGCGGGCGACGACCAAATCGAAGGTGCTGGTCAGCCGTGCGGTTTCGAACCCGACCGCAAAGCGCGGGATGAGTTCCTGCATCGCCGCCTCGAACGCCTCTCGGGTGCGCTGTTTCAACGCTTCTTTTCGCGTGCGAAGGGAGACGATCTCCTCGTCGATTCGATCGCACTCTGCTTGCAAGGTGTCCTTTTGCTGTGCCTGGGTTTCGAGCGTCTCTCGCTGTTCACGTGCATCTTCGAGGCGCGCTTCTGCGTACTTGATTTCACCGTCCACGTCAGCCAGTTTGTCGTCGTCTTCTTTGACGGCCTCAGAGAGCGACTCGATGTTCGATTCGAGTTCTGTAAGGCGAGATTCGGCCGTTTTGAGGCTTGCCGTCCGCTCTTCAAGTCTGCGCTCTAAGTCTGCACGCTGGTCTTCTAAGTCTGCGACGCGCTGTTGTGCCTCGCGGAGCTCTTCTTTCCGCGATTGGAGTTCGTTGAACTGCGCTTCGTGTTCGTTTGCTGCTTCCCAGAGGCTCGCCACGCGCGATTGGAGCTTGTCTACGTGCTCGTCGAACGCAGCACGGGTCGCGTCGGTGCCACACGTCCAACAGGTGGCGCTGTCTGCTGGCAACTCGTGGGTGACCTCGGTGATGAGGTCGAGGCGGTTTTCGTCGAGAATCCGCTTCGTTGGCGCGTACACCGATTGCAACAACTCTGCGTCACGACGCCGTTGTTCGTACTGTTCGCGGTGGGTTTCGAGTTCCGCTTCGAGGTCGTCTGGCGTCTCTGGAATCGTGAGGTCGTCTCGTTGCTCGCGTATCTCAGCGAGCTTTTCTTCGGTTCGTTCGACCGTCCGTTCGAGGCGGTTGATCTGGTTTTCGACGCGGTCGCGCTCTGCTTTTGCGTTCGCAAGCTCGTCGCGTTTGCCATCGTCTCCTTCGGTCTGTCCATCTCCGAGGTCACTTCGTTTGCCCCGCAGTGAATCAAGTTCGTCTTCGATACTCGCAATCTGCTGTTCGACCTGCGGCAGTTTCTTCGAGGCGGAATCTGCGCGCTCCAGTTCGGCTTCGACCTGATTGCGTTCTGCTTTAAGCGTCGCAATCTGCTCGTCTATGTTCTCGAAATCGAGCGGGCGCATCAGGACGGCTTCCATGTTTTCGCCGTTTCTGACCGCCTGTCTGACCGCGTTATCCTCGTCGAGAAACGCATAGAGGCGGGCCGCAGTTTGCTGTTGTTCGGTGGTGAGATACGGGGTTCCCTGACTCACGACAGTCCCGTTCTCCCGGGTGAGGTCAACGCGGGCGGTTTTCTCCTCGGTTTCGAGCGTCACGTCGCCTGCAGTCTCGCCTTCGGTCAACACCGTTTCCGTCCCCATCGCAGTCTCGATTGCGGTGAGGAGACTCGACTTTCCTTGCCAGTTCGAGCCGCGAACCGCGTTGATTCCGGGTTCGATGGTTGCCTTTCCTGTGCGAATACCTGCGATGTTCGTAATCGTAAGTTTCCAAGTCATGATTATTCTGAGGCGACAGAGGCTTGCAGGTGGTCTTTGCAGATGAATCCACGGTCTAAGGCATCCTCAAAGGGGATGCGCGTCATGCAGTGTGGACAGCTCAACAACACCTGCATTTCGACTTCGGCGGTAGACGCCCCGGGCAAGCGCTGTTTCGTATCGAGCGAACTGAGCGCTTCGCTGACCTTCGAGGCGCTTACGTGCTTTGCCACGTTGACGCTTTTTTGCTCCCACTCAGTTTTGGCCGTTTCAATCGGCTTCGTCCCAGAGAGACACTCTTTCAGGTGTTGGCGCATCGTACTCCACGAGATGAGGTCGGCTTCGAGCAGGTCTGCATTGATGCCATCTGCGCGCATGTCATCAAGCACCTCCTCGCGGACGATGTCGTCTCCCCCCGTGAGCGCCGCATAATCGCTCTCGACCCGTGAGCCGGTCACCTCTCTGCCATGTTCGTCGTAGACGCGCGTGAGCAGTCGTAAGTTGAACCACTTTGCAAGGCTGCGGTAGCCTGCAGGCTCATCGCCGTCTGCACCAGTCCACCTCGTCAGCAAATGCTCGTCAAGCGACCCGTACCGAAGGAGCGCCGCATCTAAATCATATCTCTCGGCAACAATGTCAAGCTTGCACCGAGTTTGGGTAGCCATTACCCCATGTTTGTTTACAATCTGTATAAATCTGACTCAAAGGGGAGAAACGAGCAACTCGCTTGCGACGTCCGACGAGCGGACTGGTTGACCAACAAACGGGATAGCACGACCGGCTCAAAGAGCATCCAGCAGACATAATTCTTTTTAGCGACTCGGCCGAATCACTCTGTGATATGGTACCAATAGTCAACTCCAGTGGAACGTCTCGTCCGCCGCAGAGATACGCACAAGGTGAGCGATTCATATGATCGACGAGCGAACAGTCGTCGTCAGAACCCTAGCTGACTTGCCATCGTTCGGGAGCGGCGACCTCTCGAGTCAGATACTCGCAGATGAGACCCTCGGCGTCGAAAACGTCGGCGTCGGCGTCGTGACAATCGCCCCGGACGCACGCGGGTCGAGACACGTTCGGGAAGTCGAAGAAATCGTGTTCGTCCTCTCTGGAACCGGGCGCATCGTCACCGACGACGACAGCCACGATCTTGCGGCCGGGCAGGCAGCAATCATCCCGCCGGGCGTGCATCACTACCACGAGAACACCGGCGACGAGGAGTGGAAGAAGTTGTGGATTTTCGCCCCACAGGGTCCGGAAAAGGCGATTCGAGCGCGAGGTGAGTGAGATGCCAGACCTCCTCATCGAAAATCTGGGTTCGGTCGTGAGTGGAAACCTCGATGACCCTCGACGCAGCGTCGAGTCGGTGTACGTCGAAGATGGGTACATCCGCGAACTCGATGCGACGACGACCACCGCAGACACCGTTCTTGACGCGAACGGACTCACGCTCACGCCGGGACTCATCGACTCGCACGTCCACCCCGTTTTCGGGGATTTCACGCCGCGCCAGAACACGATTGGCTGGTGTGAAAGCTACCTTCACGGGGGAATTACGTCGATGATTTCGAACGGCGAACCCCACCTACCGGGCCGTCCCCGCGATGTCGAAAGCGCGAAAGCCCTCGCCACGCTCGCGCGAAAGTCGCTCGAAAACGACCGACCCGGTGGCGTGAAGGTGCGTGGTGGAACCCTCATCCTGAGCGATGGGATGACCGAAGCCGACATCGAAGACGTGGCACAAGAGGGCGTCGAACGCCTGAAATTCCTCATGCCCGTCGAAGACCGGACGCTTGGCAGAAACCTCGTCGAGTGGGGACACGACCACGACATGATTGTGCTCATGCACTGTGGCGGCACCAGCCTCCCCGGCGTGAAATCGACGGATGCTGACCTGTTCATGGACATCCGACCCGACATCGCAGCGCACGTAAACGGTGGGCCAACCCCGATTCCGGACGCGGAAGTCGAGAAACTCGTGACCGAGACAGACCTCGTGTTGGACATCGTGCTCGCCGGAAATCAGCGCGTCGCCGTCGATGTGCTCGAACTGGCCGCAGAACGCGACGACCTCGCCCGCGTGCAGCTCGGGACTGACACACCGTCTGGGACCGGCGTAACGCCACTTGGCGTTCTCCTCCAGTCGGCCATCCTCGCCAGCATGACGAGCGTGTCTGCGGCAGAAATGCTCTGTCTCGCCACCGGAACGACGGCAGCCCATCACGGCCTCGAAACGGGTGAGATTGCAGTCGGGAAACCTGCAGATCTCGTCTTGATGGGCGCACCGAAAGGCGGGCCGAAAGACACCGCACTCGACACCCTCGCCCACGGGGAGTACCCCGCCGTGGACAAGGTGTTCGTAGACGGCGAGCTGCTCGTAACGCGGAGTCGGAACACAGCCCCCGCAAAGCAGGCTGCGGAGGTGCGCCCATGACCCCAGACCTCTCCATCAGAAAGCGTGTGGTGACGGTCGAAGAAACGCACAAAGATGGCGAACACGACCTCGATACGCCCGTGAAAAAAGTGGCCGCTATCGCCGTCTTCGAGAACCCGTACGCGGGACAGTGGAAAGACGACCTTGGGGCCTTGACTGACTGGGGTGAACAGTTGGGAGAGACGCTTACCCGCGCGGCTGTCGAGCAACTCGGCGGCCCCGACGAAGTCGAGAGCTACGGGAAGGGTGGCATCGTCGGCGGTGACGGCGAACTCGAACACGTCGCCGCGCTGCTCCACCCAAAACTCGGAACGCCACTTCGCGCTGAAGTGGGCGGTGGTGAGGCAATCATCCCGAGCGCGAAAAAACGTGGCGGCCACGGCACCACGCTCGACGTGCCAACCCACTACAAAGACGAAGCCTACGTGCGGACGCACTACGATGCGATGGAGGTGCGCGTCCACGATGCCCCGCAGCCAGACGAGCTTCTGCTCGCTATCGTCGTCACGAACGGCGGCCGCCCACATCCCCGTATCGGAGGCCTCCAGAAAGAAGAAGTCGAGTCGCGTACCGACTGAGAAAATTCGGGATTATTCGTACGCAGGAATCCCCGTCAGGTCGTGGCCGAGGATGAGGGTGTGGATGTCGTGGGTTCCCTCATACGTGTACACCGTCTCCATGTTCGCCATGTGGCGCATCGGTGAGTAGTCGGCGGTAATCCCATTCCCGCCGAGCATCTCACGGGCAATACGTGACTGGTCGCGCGCCATCCGGACGTTGTTGCGCTTTGCCATCGACACGTGCTGGGGGCGCATGTCACCGCACTCTTTGAGTTCGGCCAAACGGAACGCGAGCAACTGCGCGGTGGTAATTTGGGTGGCCATCTCCGCGAGTTTCTGCTGTTGGAGCTGGAAGCGTGCGATTGGCCCCCCGAACTGGTCACGGTCGAGCGCGTACTGGCGGGCGGTTTCAAAGCAGTCACGTGCCGCGCCGATTGCGCCCCAGGCGATGCCGTAGCGCGCCTGGGTGAGACACGAAAGCGGCCCCTTCATCCCGCGAACACCGGGGAGGACGTTGTCCTCGGGAATGCGCACGTCGCTCAGCCCGATTTCGCCCGTGATGGAGGCTCGAAGTGAGAGTTTTTCGTCGATTTTGTTCGTCGTCACGCCGTCGCGGTCGGTCTCGACGAGGAAACCACGAACCGGCTTCTCCGGGTCAGACCGGTCGCGCGCCCAGACGATTGCCACGTCTGCGATGGGCGAGTTCGTAATCCACGTTTTCGCACCATTGAGAATGTACTCATCGCCGTCTTTTTCGGCGTACGTCTCCATCGCCGTCGGATTCGACCCGTGGTTTGGCTCGGTCAAGCCGAAACAGCCGATTGCTTCACCGCGACCCATATCAGGAAGCCATTTTTCCTTCTGTTCCTCGCTGCCGTAGGCGTGGATGGGATACATGACGAGTGCCCCCTGCACACTGGCCATCGACCGGAGTCCGGAGTCGCCCGCTTCGAGTTCCTGCATCAACAAGCCGTAGGCGGTTTCGTTGATACCGGGGAGGCCATAGCCGTCGAGGTTTGGGGCGAAAAAGCCGAGTTCCCCAAGCTGTTCGATGAGTTCCGTCGGGAACGTCCCCTCTATGTAGTGGGTTCCAATATCTGGTTTGACCTCTTTTTCGACGAATTCGCGAGCGGTCTCCATGACCATTCGCTCTTCAGAGGAGAGACCCTCCTCTAGGCCGACAAAGTCTAACATACATCATGGATTTGTGTGCTGTGTAATAATCGTACCGGCACCCCACGCGAATCGTGTCAGCCCGGTCATGCGTCGGTCTGACACCGGTTGGGCGGTGAGTCGCGTGCTGGATCCAGCGCCTATATTTATGCCATGCCACGTTCAAACATAGCACATGCCTTCGAGCGAGCGGAGCGAAGACGACGCACCGACCGAAGCGGTTGACGAAAACTACGTGTTCGACCCGGAAGAGACGACGTTCACGCTCACTGACCGACACGCCGTGTCGAAATTCGACGTAAAAGACATGGAGAAAATGGACATCCTGTCTGTCGAGCTGACGGAGAAAGACGGGAAAACGGTCGTCACCGACTGTACCATTGATATGACCGCGTTTGCGTCGGTCGTTGGCGAACTCGACGTTGTCGAGCGAAAGATGGGCAACGACTGGCGAGAAACGAGTTGGAACCCACGCGTTCGGCTCAAATACCTCCGGTAGACGCGAGTATCTACGTTGCGACGCTACTTCTTCGGCGATTGTTCGTAGCGGTCTGGATGGGACATCGAATCCATCTGCTTACCGTGGAAGGCGTAGGCTGCCTCGAACTTCGCATCGACAATTTCCCAGACGCGCGCTTGGGTTTCGTCATCGACGGCATATCGCGCCAAAATCTTCTTCCCGAGGTTGATGTGGTTACCCTCATCGATTTTTGCCTTGTGGATGACGTCGCGCGTCCGTGGGTCGACGATGTCTTTTTCCATGATTGCCTTGAACGCCTCTGCGAGGGCGGGTTCGCCCGCGCAGTTAAGCGCCGTGATGATGCTCAGTGGGTCGTCCCAGTCTGCGGTTCGTTCGAGCAAGAACAGGTCTTCTTCGGTGGGTTGATAGTGAGTGAGATTCGGGTCGCCACCGAGTTCTTCGACCCGCCGAGAGAACAGCTTTGAGTGTTTCACTTCGTCTCTGATTTGGTCGCCTAATCCGAGCAACACGTCTGCGTCAGTCTGGTCTAAATTTCGCGCGCCGTCGTAGAGCATCGACATTGCCCGCACCGGTGGCAACACGCCAAGGTAGAACTCAGACCACATGAACCCCTGAAGCATTGGAATGAGGTCGTCACCGGTTATCGTGTCGTCCGCATCGAACACTTCGTCTGCGAGTTTCTTCCCCCGCCGATTTGACTCCGCGATGACTTGCTTTGCAAACTCTTTGCTATCGACTGCCATGACATGTGTTACAATTTCACGTAGCGCCTTAGCATTACCGGAGACGCCAGTTTTCCGTCGTCTTCGCCCCGAACACACTCAATCGAACTGGTCGTCCGCCCACTCGGCTTCCGCCTCGGTGAGCAGTCCATCTGCGACCCAGTCATCAAGGTTCGAAACGATAGCGAGGTCGTGTTCTGCGCTCTCCTCTGTAATCTGAACCCACTCTGGTTCCTCGATGAGTTGGAGGTAGTAGAACTCGGTGTAGATATCGCTCTCTTGAAAGCCATAGCGGATGGCTTCGATACGGTCGCGCGCGATGGCGCTTCGACCGTAGTGGACGTCAACGAGGATGGGACGTTCGCCCGCCGGAAGGTAGGAAGGCGGAACCGTGCCGTCGTCAGCAACCTGCCGGACGAGGTACGCCGTCTCGCTCTCTCGCGTGATTTCTACGTCGCCGTCCCACGCTGGGGGAACCACGTCGGCAACACTCAGTGTGGCTGTGTCGAGTCGCTTTCGCATACGCCGTTATTCTCTGAGCAGGCGCTTAACTATGCCCCTTGGTAACACAGTCTCCCCAAAATGAAAATTGTCAGGTATAAAAACACACCCTAATGGTGTTACGTCGTCGCTGCTCCTGTGGGAAAAGCGCGATACCAGAATCCACGGGACTACTCGGCTTCAGTGTATCGACGTTCGACGCAGTTTCGCCGTCAGAAGCTCTCTTGGGTGAAGTCCACCTCGGCTTCGGTTGGCGCTTCGTTCAGTTCGAGTTCGGCCACCGTCTCTAGCTCCGTGCCAGAAATCCGGCTGATGTACCGGTTCATGTAAGCTTGATGGTCGGCTCCCCGGATGAACTTATCACCCTGTGGGAACTCCATGCTTTCTGTGACCGACGGGCTGGTTTCGAACCACTCGATGAACGATTGGTGGTCGTCGCTCGACTGCCAGCCGGACTCCATGACGGCTTTGACGATGAACGACAACGCCTCGTAGGCGACCCAGTACTGGCGCACGAGATTTTCTTCTGCGCTCTCGACTTGGGCGACCTCTCGGAGGTGAGCGTTCGCCTCCGAATCGAGTGCCGGCGGCAACCCCGTGAGAAACGATGCGCCCTGTCCGGCCGATTCGATGTCCGCAATATCGACACCTTCAATCGAGGAGATGTCGCCAAAGCGCTGGCCGGGGACGTTCAAGTCGGCGCTCTGTTGCAGGAAGTTAATCGACGACGGAAGGATGAGCGCGCTGAACAACACCTCAGTCTCGTCCGGGACCTTGTTCAAGTAGGAATTCAGGTCGGTCGTCCCGATGGGCACAGGAATCTCCGCGATGATTTCTCCCTTACCCGAGAGGAACTCTTTGAGCGCGGCGAGCCACTGCTGGCCGAACGCGTAGTCTTGATACACAACCGTCCACTTAGTGCCAAGGTTTTCGACCGCCCACTCGACGCCGAGGTAGGCCTGCTGGGTGATGTTGTGTGCCGTCCGCACGACCCAGCGGTTACCATCGGCTCCCGTCGTAGACGGGGCAGAGCCACTCGGGAAGTACGGGACTTTCAGCTGCTTTGCGAGGGGGTTGGTCGCCAGATTGACGCCCGACGAGAACGACCCAATCACGAAGTCTGCTTCGTGTTGTTGGGCAAGCTTTCGGAACGCGGTTGCCCCCTGTTTGCCGTCTGTCGCGGTGTCTTCGACGACCAATTCGAGGTTGAGGCCGTTGTCGGCGTCGTTGAGTTCTGCGACGTAGCCGTTCAACACGCGTTCGAACCAGAAGCCGTAGGTCGAAAGCGGGCCTGTGAGGTCGGCTTGAAGGCCGAGTGTGATTTCCGCATCACCAGACGAGCCACCACCGCCGCTTCCGCCGTCGTTCGACGCGGTCGTGGAATCGCCACCGTCTCCGTCGCCACCGCCATCACCGCCGTCACCGCCGCTGCCCGTACAACCAGCGATGCCCGCAATGCCGCCAACACCGAGTGTTCTCAGAACTGTTCGTCTGTCGATAGTATCCCTGTCTAACGTCATGTTCCTCTCCTTGCCCGCTTATCGCATGTTCGACCCGTCACCACGAATGTGAATCGTTATCGTGGGTCATGGACCTATGTCTCATCCTTGGAGAGAAACTATATAATTGTTCGGTGGAATGAGCCAGAAAATCGACGGGTTAGCGGCTCAACGAAGCGATTCTGCGAGTTCACGGACGCGGTCTACGAGCAACTCGCCGTCGTCTAAGATGAGTTCGTCATCGAGTTTGACCGTCGGCTTCGTGACGAGCCCGTCTAAGTGGATGTTGCTCTGGAGGACCCCGCCGAGGCTCGTGTCGTCGCCGATGGCGAAGTGAACCGTGCCGCGTTTCTTTTTGTCCTCTGCGAGGTTCCCGATGAGCCGTGCGTCCGGGTTCGTCCCGATGGCGAACTCAGCGAGGTTGCCCGCGTTCTCGCCCGCTTCATCGACAATCGCTTGCAAGGTTGCTGCGCCGCTGCCACCTTCGATGTCCGTCACCGTGCCGTCTTCGAAGGTGAGGAGAATTGGTTCATCGAGATGGCCGACGTTGTCCATCGAGTAGTCGATGGCGACGGTGCCGTTCGTTCCCGGTTTTTGTGGGCACGTTGGCGATTCACCCGGTGGGAGTGCCGAGAAGCCGTACTCGTGGAAGTAGCCGTCAAGCGAGAACGCAGACGACCCATCCAAGTTCATCTCGATGTCGGTGCCCGCCGGACTCGTGACGTGGGCGCTCTCTGCGGCGTCAAGAACGTCGCGGACGGCGGCCGTCACCTCACGAAGGTCTTCGAAGTCCGTGTTCATGCCGCCTTCTATCATCATCTCCTCGGTGACGCCCCGAAGAACGATGACGCGCGTGCCAGCCTCCGAGGCGGCGAGGCGAGACTGGGTGTGCGTGATGGCGTGTGTCGTCGCCGTCACCGCAACGTCCGCCTCCTTCATCGCCGCCGCGACCGTCGCGGGTGGCTCGTTGCCGTGGGCGTCGAGGCGGGGCATCACCGTAAACATGGCCGTCGCGCCAACGGCGCGGGCCGCGTTGGTGATTGCCCGGCCAACGGACACCTTTTCGGGATCTGAGATGACGAGCACTTCCTCGTCTGCGGTTACGTCTGAGAGGTCTTCTACGATACGTCGTGCGACTGGACTGAGTTCGAAATCAATCATTTGAGTTTTCTGATGGGGGTGGGGTGTCCCAGAGCGCGCGGCTCAGTGGACGCCTAAGTAGTGTTCGAGCAGCGATTCGTCTTCGCGCAGTTCGTCCGGGGTAGCCTGCTCGTGAATGCGACCGTTATCCATGAGGTAAATGCGGTCTGAGATGTCGAGCACGAGGTCGACGTTCTGCTCGACGATGACGATGGTGTAGCCAGCGTCTGCGATGTCGAGCGTGATGTCGGCGATTTCCGGGATCAGCGCGGGCATCAGCCCCTCGGTCGGCTCATCGAGCAACAGGAGTTTCGGGTCGCGCATCAGCCCGCGGGCCATGGCAACCATCTGCTGTTCGCCGCCGGAAAGCGTGCCCGCCCGCTGATTGAGGCGTTCTTCGACGCGCGGGAAGCGCTCGTAGATGCTTTCGAGACGGCCGTCTGCGAGGTTGCCCGTTCCGAGTCCCATCCGGAGGTTTTCTGCAACCGTCAGCTCCGGGAACATCCCGCGGTCTTGGGGCACGTAGCTAATCCCACGGTTTGCGATGTTGTACGGCTTGTCGCCGGTGATGTCCTCACCGTCGAACGAGATGGTTCCGGATTTCGGCGGGACGAGACCCATGATGGACTTCATCGTCGTGGTCTTGCCAACGCCGTTTCGGCCAAGCAAGGCAACCACTTCATCGCGGCCTGCCTCGAAGCTCACGTCGTGGAGGACGTGGCTCTTGCCGTAGTACGAGTCGATGTTGTCTACGTCTAATATCATCTACTGGTCTCTCCCGAAGTACACTTCCTGAACTTGTTCGTCGGTGCGAATGTCGTCTGGCGTGCCCTCTGCGATAATCTGGCCGTGGTGCAGGACGGTCAGGCTATCGACGACGCGCATCACGACTTCCATGTCATGTTCAATGAGCATTATGGTTATCTCCCCGTGGAGTTCTTCTAACAGCGCCGTGACCTGCGACGTTTCGCTCGCTGACAGCCCTGCGGTTGGCTCGTCTAACAACAGCATGTCGGGGTCACTCGCGAGTGCGAGCGCGATTTCGAGCACCTTCTGGTCGCCGTGTGAGAGGTTTTCGACGGTCGCCTCTGCGTGCTCTTCGAGACCGACCCGCCGCAGGATTTTGAGGGCCTTCTCGTGGCCTTCGGTGTCTGCGTCGTAGCGCGAAAACGGCGTCAGTATCGGCTTCTGGCCGTTGATTGCGCCGAGCACGTTTTCGATGACGGTCATGTCCGGGAAGACGCTCGTAATCTGGAACGCGAGCGACATCCCCTGTCGCGCAATCTTGTGTGGCGGAACGTCGGTGATATCGTTGCCCTTGAACCAGATGGTTCCCTCGGTCGCGTCGAGTTGTCCCGAGAGCATCGAGAAGAACGTCGTCTTCCCGGCACCGTTCGGGCCGATGAGCCCGCGTATTTCGCCCTCGTACATCTCGAAGTCAACGTCTTCGACAGCGGTAAAGCCCCCGAAGCGTTTGGTGAGGCCCTCCGTTTTGAGGACGACAGTCTCATTCATTGCCGGGCACCTCCCGTGAGGAAGCCGACTCAGTTTGCTCCGCCGAGTCGTCGCTCAGCACCCGTTCTTTGACCCGTTTGAGCAGGCCAAGGAGGCCCTCCGGTTCGAGGATGACCGTAGTGACGAGCAACACCCCGATGAACAGCGGATAGGCGTCGGTGAGTTCGCTCACCTGGTTTGCGACCAGTTCGATGAGCGCCGCGCCGACGACCGCGCCGATGAGCGTCCCCCGCCCGCCGATGAGCGTGAAGATGATGGCGTCACCGGAGACGGTAAGCGAGAACTCAGAGGCACTCACGAAGCCGCTGATGTACATCGAAAGCGCACCGGCGAGTCCGGCAAACGCCCCGCTCAGCATGAACGCCGAGAGTTTGTACAGCGTCACGTTGTAGCCAAGCAGCCGTGCGCGCTTTTCGTTTTCGCGAATCATCCGGTAGGCAAGCCCGACCGGCGAGGTCGTCACGCGGTACATCAAGAACAGCGAGACGACCAACACGACGAGGGTGAAGTAGTACCTAAACATCGGGTCGAACAAGGTAAACTCACCGAGGACGGGGAGATTCACCATCGGGACGAGCACCGTGAGTCCGTCCGTGCCGCCGGTCAAGCCGGTCAGCGACGACGCGGCCAGATGCGCGATGAGCGCGAGCAGGATGGTCACGATGACGAAACCGTGTGAGGACACCCGGACGGCGATGAGGCCGAGGCCGATGGCGACGATGCCAGTGATGATGAACGCAATCAACAGCGACGTGATTGCGCCGATGGCGTAGTCGTTGATCGCGAACGTCGCGGCGTAGGCACCGACGCCGAAGAACACCGAGTGGCCGAAGCTCAACAGTCCGGTGTAGCCATACAGCAAGTCGAACGACGCACCGTACAGCCCGAGTGCGAGAATCGACGCGCCGAGGAATAACCCGAACTCTCCAGCGACGAACGGGACAATGGCGGCGGCGATGAGCAGGAGCACCCAGATGGCATGGCGTGGTTTGAGCGTTCTGCCCGCAGTCGAGACAGCGGTACTCATATGGCCCCCTCCTCGAAGACGCCATCAGGGCGAAGCAGCACGAAGACGATCATGATGACGAGCGTCAGGATGCGCGCCTCGACCGGCGCGATGAACACGGCGCCGAAGTTTTCGAGGAACGCATACAGGAGACTCGCCACGAGCACGCCTTGCAGCGAGCCAAGCCCGCCGACGATAACGACGATGAACGCGACGGCGAGAATGTCGAGGCCCATGAGGTGGTTGACGCTCACGATGGGCGCGAGCAACACACCGGCGAGGGCGGCAAAGGCCGCGCCAAGTCCGAAGGTGAGCATGTACACCTGCGAGGTCGGAACCCCGAGGGCGCTTGCGGTCTCTAAGTCTTGGCGCACCCCGCGCATCCACATCCCCATCCGCGTGCGGAACAAGAACGCATAGAGCAGGGCGATGAGCAACACCGAGACGACGGCAACGACGATCCGGTAGGCGGAGTACGAGAGGCCGGCGAACTGAAGCGTCGCCGTGATGGGTGCCTCGATGGTGCGCGTCCCCGGCCCGAAGGTGAGCAATGCGAGTTGCTGGAAGATGAGCAAGAAGCCGAACGTGGCGATGAGCGTAATCGAAATATCGTCTTCGATTGGGCGCAACACCACGCGTTCTAAGACGACGCCGATGACAGCCACCGCGATCGGGGCGATGAGCAACGCGAGGAAGAAACTCCCTGTGGCATCGACGACGAACCAGCCAGTCACCGCGCCGAGCATGTACAGCGACCCGTGAGCCATATTGACGATTTCGAGCAGGCCGAAGATGAGGTTCAACCCAAGAGCAATCAGGGCGATGGTAATGCCCCACGACAGCCCGTTTATCAATGCAATCGTGAGGTCGCTTGCGAGCGCCATGATTCAGAACGACATCGCAGAGAGGTCACTCTGCGCGTCGAATGTTGGCTCGGACACTTCGATGTGCTCCGCGACGGTCAGCTTCCCGCCTGAAATCTCTTCTATGTACATATCCATAAACGCTTGGTGGTCAGTTCCGCGGAACAGCTTTTTCCCCTGTGGGTAGGCATTCGACTGTTCGACGCTCGGACCCGTTTCGAACCACTCGATGAACGCTTGGTTGTCGCTTTCAGAACTCCATCCAGTTTCGGTGACGGCGTCTTTAATCCACGAGAGCGCCTCGTACGAGACGAAGTAGTGGCCGCCGTTTAGAACCTGGTCGGATTCATCGACCCGTGCAATGTCTCGCAGGTGGCGGTTGTACTCGTTGTCCGCCTCTTCGAGCCGCCGCGGGAGCATCGTCACGTATGCCGCGCCGTCTGCACCCGCATCGAGGCCGCTCACGTCAACGCCCTCGACGGAGGCGATTGGGCCGAGACGTGCCCCGGGCGTTCCGAGGTCTGCGCTCTGTTTGAGGAAGTTCAGTGCCGAGGGGCCGACCAGCGCATTGAACAGGACTTCGGTATCGTCAGGTACCTTGTTGAGATAGGAGTTCAAGTCGCTCGTGCCGACCGGAACGGGAATTTCGGTGAGCACCGTACCCGAGCCTTCGACCTCGCGTTTTACCCACTCGGTGTACTGCTGGCCAAAGGCGTAATCCTGGTACATGATGGTCCAGTTTTTGCCCAGATTTTCGAGGCCGTACTGGACCGCGAGGATTGCCGCGTGGTTCGTGCTGTGGTTGTTGCGAATCGTCCAGCGCGTGCCGTCTGCGCCCGTAATCGACGGCGCTTCGCCAATCGGGAAGTACGGGACTTTCAACTGCTTTGCAAGCGGGTTCGTTGCGATGCTTACGCCCGAGGACTGCGACCCGATTACGAAGTCTGCGCCCTTTTGTTGGACGAGTTTACGCATCGCTTGGACGCCCTGTTTGCTGTCGGTGGCCGTGTCTTCGACGACCAACTCGACTTCCGCGCCGTTGATGCCGTCGTTGGCGTTGAGTTCTTCGACGTAGCCTTCGAGGACGCGCTTGTGCCAGTAGCCGTAACTGGCGAGGACGCCCGTCATGTCGGCTTGCAGGCCAATGGTGATTTTGTCGGGGCCGCTTGCGCCGCCGTCTCCACCATCGCCGCCGTCACCGCCATCGCCACCGTCGCCACCATCGCCATTGTTCGACCCTCCGGTACATCCTGCGAGCCCGACGAGTGATGCGGCGCCGAGCCCTCTCAGGGCGCTACGCCGCGAAATACTGCGATTCGATACGCTCTGCCTTGCATTCGGCTTGCCATCTGGTGCCATGGAACACGACCAGATTTCAACTATTCCCACATAAGTGTTGCCGCATACTCACCGATTTTCGCATGTTTCAGCGCGAAATAATCGTTCACCCCCCGAGCGACCCCGGTAGTTTTAAATTTCTGCACAAGGTCGGTTTGCGTGGTGGTCGTGTGAGATATTATCAACCAGAGACAGTCTCAGCAGCGTCGAACCTCCTCCAAGACGAGCCGGGCGCGAAGATAATCGCCGGCGGGCAGAGCATGATGCCGCTGTTGCGACAGGGGATGGTCAAACCCGACGCGCTCGTAGACATTACGCGCGTAGAAGAACTCCAAGGTAGCGTCGAGCAGACAGAGTCAACCGTGCGCGTCAGCGCGTTGCTGACCTACCAAGAGCTGCTCGAACACGAGGTTACAGCCGAGTTGCCGCTGTTGCGAGACTCGCTCGAAGCGATTGGCGACGTACAGGTCAGAAACGCGGGGACAGTAGGCGGCGGTGTCGCCCATGCAGACCCCGCCCAAGACTTCCCGCCCGCCTTGCAGTGTTACGGCACGAACGTCATCATCACCGACGGTGAGCAAGAGCGCACCCACGACATCAACGACTTCTTCATCGACTTCTACTTCACCGAACTCGCGCCCCACGAAATCGTCACCGGCATCGAGATTCAGCGCCCACCGGAACGAGCCGGTGGCGCGTTTGCAAAACACGCCCGGACGCCGGGTGGCTTCTCTGAAGCAGGTGTTGCGGCACTCGTGACGCCCAACGAATCCGGTGACGGCTACGAAGACGTGGCGCTTGCCTACTGTGCAGGCGCACCCGTCCCGCGGCGAGTGCCCGAGGCGGTTGAGGATGCCCTCACCGGAGCACTCACGAAAGACGCAATCCGCGAGGCGGCAGACGCAATCGTCGAAAGCCTCGACAACGTCGGTGACGTGGGCGATTACGACGAATCGTACAACGAACACATCTTTCGCGTGCTGACCAAGCGCGCACTCACGACGGCCGCCGAGCGCTCGGCTGGCCCGGAGGTAGACCTATGAGCACACACGACATCGAAGCTGAACCGAACGAAATCACTCTTGAGCTAAACGGCACCGAACAGTCGTTACCCGCCATCCCCGGCGTCCCGCTCAGAGATTCGCTGCGCGAAGCCGGGCTGACGGGAACGAAAGACAGCTGTGAGGTCGGCAAGTGCGGAGCCTGCACCGTCCTCGTAGACGGCGTCCCAGTCAAGTCCTGTCTGGTGCCCACCCATCAGGCGAAAGACGCTGCCGTGACGACAATCGAAGGCCTCGCCACGGACGGCGACCTGCACCCGGTCCAAGAATCGTTCATCGAGGAGTTCGGCCTGCAGTGTGGCTACTGTACACCCGGCTTCGTCATGTCCACCGTGGCGCTGCTCTCCCAGAATCCCGACCCAACGCGCCAAGAGATTCGAGAGTTCCTGAAAGGCAACCTCTGTCGGTGTACGGGCTACACGAAAATCTTCGACGCGGTGGAAGCGGCAGCAGAAAAACAGCGATAAGCCAGTCAGCACTCAGGCTTCTTACTCCCAGATATCGATGTCGAGCGAGGCGACGACGCGTTCAGCCGAGAGCGGGAGCTTCGTGATGCGCGCACCCGTGGCGTCTTTGACGGCGTTCGCAATCGCCGGGCCAATCGGGATGAGCGCAGATTCGCCGACGCCTTTCGCGCCGTAGGGGCCGTCTCCGTCGGGGGCGGATTCGACCAATTTCGTTTCAATCGTCGGCGTGTGAAGGCTCGTCGGGATGTGGTAATCCATGAGCGAGGCGTTGAGAATCTGGCCTTGGCCGTCGAACTTGACGCCCTCCATCACGGTGTGGCCCATGCCCATGATTGCGCCGCCTTCGATTTGCCCCTCTACGAGCGACGGGTTGATGGCCCGACCCACGTCGTGGGAGGCGATGATGCGCTCGACTTCGATGACGCCCGTTTCGATATCGACCACGACCACCGCACCGTGGGTGGCAAACGAGAACGTCGGGTAGGGTGCGCCCTCGAACGTCGAAAGGTCGAAATCGAAGAGTGGCCGGCACGTCCCGGTTCCGGTGATGAGATGGCCCTCGTGGGTACACGACCGGGACACCTCCTCGAAGGCGAGTTCCTGGTCGCTGTTTTTTGCAGAGACGACGCCGTTTGCGACCGACAAGTCACCGGGCGACACCTGCTCATCGAACTTTTCAGCGAACATCGTGGCAGCGTGGTCAAGCACCTTCGAGAGGGCGTTGCTCGCCGCATCGCTCACGGCGTTTCCGGAAACGAACGTCTGGCGACTGGCGGAGGTTTTCCCGGCTTCGGGGGCTGTCGTGCTGTCACTCACGAAGCGCACGTCTTCGACGGCGAGGCCGAGCGTTTCGGCGGCGATTTGCGTGAGCGCGGTCTGCGAGCCCTGCCCGATTTCCGAGACGGCGCTTTGGACGGTGGCACTGCCATCGGGGTGGATTTCACAGAAGGCGCTGGAGGGGTGATGGTGGCCCGTTTTCCCACAGCCGTACCACATGCTCGCCACGCCGACGCCGCGCCGTTTTGCCGGGTCGTCGGGTTGCTCAATCGTGAGCGCCGCGAGTGCGTCGCCCACGTCGTCGATGGTTTCCAGCAGGCCGACCGCCTCGATTTCCTGGCCCGTCGTCGTGACCGGCCGCGACCCGTCGAAAGCGTTCTTCCGGCGGAGCGCGACGGGGTCCATGTCGAGTTCGTCGGCCACAGAGTCGAGAATCGACTCGATGGCGAACGTCGTCTGGAACATGTCGAACGAGCGCATCGCGCCGCCCCACGGCTTGTTCGTGTAGACCGCACGCCCGGAGGCGCGGACGGCTTCGACGTTGTAGGGGCCGGTGCAATGGACGAGCGCGCGAACCGCGACCGCGCTCGAAAACGAAACGTACGCGCCGCCGTCGACAGTCACGTCGGCTTCCATTGCGCGAATCGTTCCGTCCGCGTCGGCGGCGACGCGATAATCGAGGTGGAGGGTGTTGCGCTTGACCGTCCCCTGAAACTCCTCGTCGCGCTTGTACTGGACGCGAACCGGGCGTTTGGTCACCCACGAGGCGAGCGCGGCGTAACACGGTTGGTTGTGTTCGAGCTTCGAGCCGAAGCCGCCGCCGACCGCCGGGCGGTTCACCTCGATATCGCGCTCGCGGATGCCGAGCACGCGCGCGATGTTCGCCCGGTCGCCGTGGGGATGTTGGGTGCTCGTCCACACCTCGACGGAGTCATCGTAGGCGCGCGAGGCGACGCTCGCCTCCGGTTCGAGCGCGACGTGGTCTATCATCGAGGACTCGTAATCGTCTTCGACGACGATGTCTGCATCCGCGAAGGCTGCGTCCGGGTCGCCGCGGTCGAAGGCGTACTCATCGATGAGGTTGCCCGACTCGTGGATTGGCGCTGCGTCGTCTGCGAGTGCTTCGGCTGCGGTAATCGCCGCATCGAGACGCTCGTACTCGACGTCGATGGAGTCTGCGGCGCGGCGGGCGGTGGTCGGGTCTTCTGCGACGACGATGGCAACGGGGTCGCCAAGATACCGTACCTTCTCGCCGTTGAGGAGAGGTTGGTCGGGGGTGATGACGCCGATGTTCGACTCGCCCGGGATGTCCTCGGGGAGGACGACATCGATGACGCCGTCCATCGAAAGGGCGTCACTACAGTCGATGTCGAGGACGAGCGCGTGGGCAACGCTACTGCGAACGACCTGCGCGTGGGCCAAATCGTCGAAGGGGATGTCCGCGGTGTAGTCCATCTGCCCCGTCACCTTCCCGAGGGCGTCAACGCGGTGGTGTGAATCCCCCACCGGCCCCGGCGGCGCGGTGTCTGCGTGCACCGCTGGGTCTCGCTCAGTGTCTTGCTGACTCATACCACACACGATTCGACCCGTCTGCATTAAGCTATCGCCAATTGTCAGTTCAGGCACCAAGCTATATGTGCCCAACCCACAGAGTGAGAGTCGTATGCGGATACGAGACCTTTCCATCGCAGTCGACGAAGAGACGAGTGTCCCACCGAAACTCCCGACGTTCAGACAAGGGCGGGTCGTCCGCCACGAGGAGTCGAACTACGAGAGCGACTTCATGGCGACGACCACCCACATCGGGACGCACATGGACTCGCCCTACCACTTCGACGCAGACGGGCGGAAAATCGGTGACATCGACCTCGAAGAGACCATCCGGCCGACCAAGCGAGCCGACGTGCGCGACATTGCAGAGCCGAACGCCGAGATTACCTTAGAACAGGTAAAAGAGCGCCTGCCGTCGCCCGTCGAAGAGGGTGAGTTCCTGTTCGTTCACACCGGGTGGTCGGACAAACACGTGAACACGCCCGAGTTCTACGGCAACAACCCGTACTACGCAGAAGACATCGCAGAGTACGTCGTGGAGACAGGTGCCCGCGGACTCATCACCGACGCCGCCATCGACCCCGGCGACGAGGGGTACCGCAACCACTACACCTTACTGGAGGCGGACAAAGTCATCGTCGAGAACGTCGTCAACTGCGACGGACTCCCAGACGAGTTCACGACGTGGGTGATTCCAATGCGGCTCAAAAACGGCGACGGCGCACCCGCGCGAGTGTTCGTCGTCCTCGACGAGGAGTGAGATGGTGCGCGTTGCCACCGTGCAGTTCGAAGCCGGGCCGGATGCGACGCCCGAAGCAAACGTCGCGCGTGCAAGCGAGGTACTCAGAGCCAATGTCGCAGACGTAGACCTCGCCTGCCTCCCGGAGTATTTTGCGACGCCATACTTCCCGAAGGAGCAGGATCCGGAGTCGTTCGACTTCGCCGTAACTGAGGAGAGTCCGCTCGTTGAGACGCTCTGTGAGG
This sequence comes from Haladaptatus sp. CMSO5, assembly GCF_036689885.1. Lineage (NCBI taxonomy): Archaea > Methanobacteriati > Methanobacteriota > Halobacteria > Halobacteriales > Haladaptataceae > Haladaptatus > Haladaptatus sp. CMSO5. Next base: position 176,832 of record NZ_JBAHVW010000002.1, on the reverse strand, counting down.
TGGCAGCCGAAATCGAGACGGCACTCATTCTCCCCATCTTCGAGAAGGGTCACCCCGGCGGCCGCTATTACAACACGGCGCTGGTGGTGAGCAAGGCTGGTGAGATTGTCGGCAAGTATCGAAAGCTCCACCCGTTCCAGCGACCGGGCTACAACGAGACATACTACTTCTCGCCGGGCGACCTCGGCGCACCCGTGTTCGAAGTGGCAGGACTGTCGGTCGGCGTCATGATTTGCTACGACCGCCACTTCCCCGAGATTGCGCGGGTACAAGCGCTGCGGGGGGCGGACATCGTGTTCGTGCCGACGTGCAGTTTTGGCGAGGAGAACCGCGATGCGGTCTGGAGCGCCGAACTGAGGGCGATGGCCGTCTCGAACTCCGTCTACGTCGCGGGCGTGAATCGGGCGGGGACGGAAGGCGGCAGCACGCACTTTGGCGCGTCGATGGTCGCAGACCCGACCGGCGAGGAGCTTGGGAGGCTCGGTCCGGAGCCAGACACGCTCGTTGCAGAGGTCGACCCGAGCCACGTCTCGCAAGTACGGCGAACAACGAAACACCTAAACGATATTCGTGCGGAGTTGTTACCAGACCTCGATAGGTTGTAAGCGCAACCGATTTTTGTTCTAAATTGTGATATGAAAACACGCCCTAAGGGCGTGTGTTTTATTGTCAGAAGTTTGAGTGTATCCGGGGGTGTGCGAACCTGACAATCCGCTCACAGCGGGGAGGCGAAGAATTAAGTGAATGCTAGAGAGTGGTTCTCAGTATGAAGTTCGAGGGAGAGTTCAGCGTAGCAGCAAGCCCTGAAGAAACGTGGGAGTTCCTGCTCGACCCAGACCAACTCGGTTCGTGCATTCCAAACTGCCAAGACGTGACCGTCATCGACGACGAAACGTACACCGCAACAATCGGCATCTCGATTTCGTACATCTCGGCGACGTTCGACACGAACGTCGAGATTGCAGAGCAAGAAGAAGAGGAGTATCTGAAAGTCCACCTGACTGGCGACGCCTCGGAAGGCGATAGTCGGATGGAAGCCACCGGCGAGATGTGGATGAGCGAACGCGAGGATGGCGGGACGGACATCAAGTACGTGAACGCCGTGGACGTGACCGGCCGGGTGATGAACATGGGCAGTCGCATCGTCAAAAGCGTCGGCCAGCGCCAGACGACAAAGACCGTAAACAACATCCAAGAAGCACTCGGCACGCCGAAAGCCGAAGTCTAATCGGCCTCGATTTTTCGAAAATTCGTAGGAAAGCAGCGATCGCGCTAAAAGTCGTGACCGCTCAGGCGTCGTTGTCCGAATCGACCGCCTTCAGAATCTCTTCTGGCGTGAACGGGATGTGCGTCAGTCGCACGCCGGTCGCGTCTTTGATAGCGTTGCCAATGGCGGCCGCACTCGGGATGAGGACGGCTTCACCGACGCCTTTCGCGCCGTAAGGACCTTCTTCGTCGTGTGTTTCAACGATTTCAGTGTGCACCTCAAGCGGGTGCTCGGTCGAGAACGGCACCTTGTAGTCGAGCAGGTTCGCGTTCTCGAAGCGGCCGTTGTCGTGAGTTAACTCCTCGTAGAGCGTCGAGCCAATGCCCATACTAATGCCGCCTTCGAGCTGTCCTTCGACCATCTTCGGGTTGAGCGCGCGGCCCACGTCGTACACCGAGGCGAACTGGTTGAAGCGCACCTCGCCGGTGTAGCGGTTGATTTCTAAGTCACAAGCCTGTGCGCCGTGAGTGTAGAAGGCGGTGAGTCGGTCGCCATGGCCCGTCTCGGGGTCAACGTTCTCGACCGGCGAGTGCCACGTCGCCTTCCCGAGAATCTCGCCGCCCTCCATCAGGAAGCCACCGCCGCCGAACACCGTCGGCTCGAACAGTTGGTCGAAGGTGATTCCGTTGTCACGGTCGCCTTCAACGTACACCAACCCGCCGTCGGTCTCCAAATTCTCGGGTTCGGCGTCGAGTTTGACGGCGGCGTGTTCGTAGAGTTGCTCTTTGGCGTCGATACAGGCCTTTCGCACCGCGTTGCCCGTGTTGAATGTGAGCCGACTCGAAATCGAACCGTCGTCGTAGGGCGTAACCTCCGTGTCGCCCTTGAGCACGCGCACGTCGTCTAAGTCAACGCCGAACTCCTCTGCGGCGATCTGGGCGAGCACGGTCATCGAACCGGTGCCGATCTCCTCTGCGGTGGTGCGCACCTCGATGCGCCCGTCTTCGTGTACCTTGACGAACGCGCTTGAAGCGGTTGGCGCCATGCTGTACTTGCTCCCCTGTGCGAGGCCGACGCCGCGAATCCACTCGTCGTCGTCGCTTTCTGCGCCGTCCATCTCGACTGCCGCTGCCGCGCGGCGCAGGCACTCTTTCGCGCCCATGCTCTTCATCTGTTCTCCCGCCGGGTTCACGTCGCCGGACTCCATCGTATTTTTCTCGCGGAATTCGACCGGGTCCCAGCCCTGGTCCATGATGGCGTCTTCGACCAGCGATTCGATGGCGAAAATGAGCTGTGAGTTCCCGAAGCCGCGGAACGACCCCGCGACGGGCAGGTTGGTGTACACCCCATAGGAGTCGAATTTCAGGTGGGGGATGTCGTAGGTCCCGACCGCAGCGAACCCACAGTTGCGCGTGACGAGGAAGCCCGTACCGGCGTAGGCACCGCCGCCGAGGTAGGCTTGGGTTTCCATCGCCACGAGGCGCTGGTCGTCGGTGACGCCGATTTTCAGGTCGATTTCGAACGGCGTGCGGTAGGTGCCCTCGATGAACTGGTCTTGTCGGGAGAAGGCGAGTTTGACCGGCCGCCCGTCGGTGTGTTGGGCCACGGCGGCCGCAATCGGCTCGGTGACGCCCTCTTTTCCGCCGAAGCTTCCGCCGACGTAGGGCACCTTCAGGTGCACCTTCGAAGAGGGCACGTCGAACGCGGTTGCGAGCATGTTCTTCACGCGGTAGGTCGTGTTCGTCGAGGTCCAGACGCGGAGTTCGCCGTCGGTCGTCCACTTCGCGACGGTGACGTGCGGTTCCATCTGGACGTGGTGCATCATCCCCGTCGAAAACGAACCTTCGTAGATGTGGTCTGCTTCGTCGAAGCCAGCGTCGATGTCGCCGGTGCGAATCCGGTGGTTCGCGTGGAGGTTCGGCCGCTCGGGGTCGAGCCGTGGTTCGAGCACGCCCGTCTGTTCGTATTCTCCGAGTCCTTCGTGAACGACTGAGGGTGGGTCTTCAGACAGTGCTTCTCGCGTATCAAAGACAGCAGGGAGTTTCTCGTATTCAATATCCACCGCGTCAGTGGCCTTTCGCGCGAGCTCTTCGCTCTCTGCGGCGACGGCGACGACGGCCTCACCCACGAACCGAACCTTCTCTTTCGGGAGGATAGATTCATCGAGAATGCCCGCACCGTAGCGCCCGTCAGGTACGTCATCGCCCGTGACGACCGCGTGGACGCCGTTCATCTCTTCTGCCGCACTCGTGTCGATATCGAGAATCCGTGCGTGGGCATGTGGGCTTTTGACCGTCTCGACGTGTAACATCCGCGGGAGGTCAATATCGTAGGTGTACTCGGCCTCGCCGACGATTTTACTGACGGCGTCGAGGCGTTGCCGTGAGGAACCGACCACCTTCGTATCGAGATTTGTGGAGTCCTCACGGTGACTGGCCACTGGCTCTTGTTGACTCATACCAACCGCGTATTGAATGGTACGCCATATAATGTTTGGTACGAACCGACAAACCAGTTGTCGCGCCGACACGCGACGGGAGTGGTGTCACACATCGTGACGCTCGCGCCGTGTAACAACTGGATGAGATCACCAGGAGGGGTCGCCTCCGCGTGTGCAGTGTCAGGAATTGTCGTGTGTGCCGCGTTCGCATAGACTTATGTGACTCCACTCGAAAGCCGAGTGTAGAATGGCAACAGAGCTGACCGAGGAGGGTGAGTTCCATCGAGCGTCATCTATCGAGGAGGCCGTCACACTCCTAGAAGAGCGCAACGCCGCGCTCATCTCAGGAGGGCAAAGCCTCATGCCGCTGATTCGACAGGGGCTGATAGACCGCGACGTCATCGTCGATATTTCGGGCATCGACGACCACACCGACATCGCCGTCACGGACGACGGCCTCCAGTTGGGTGGGCTTGCGACTCACCGCGACCTCATCGAGGCAGACCTCTGGGAGACGCCGTATCGCGCGCTCCCGGAGACGGCAAAAGAAATCGGAGACAAGCAGGTACGAAACTGGGGAACCATCGGCGGGTCAGTCGCCCACGCAGACCCCTCACTCGACTACCCGCCGACGATGATTGTACTGGATGCGGGGGTGCAGTACACGGATGGCACCGAGACGAAGGAAGTGCCCATCGACGAGTTCTACCTCGGCCAGTACTTCACCGTGCTCGAACCGCACGAAATCGTCATCGGCGTTCGCGTTCCAAAGCCGTCTGCGAACACGGGCGTCGCCTTCGAGAAGTTCGCGTGGCGACGCGGCGATATGTCGCTCGTGAACGTCGCCGCGAGCGTGACCGTCGATGAGACCGGAAGCGAAATCGAAGCCGCACGCATCGCGGTCGGTGCGATGGGGCCAACCCCGCTTCGGCTCACGGAACTCGAAGCCGAACTCGTCGGGAGCGACCCCAGCGATGAATCCCACCAGCAGGCGGTCGCAGACCGCGTCGGTGAGTTCACCGAACCCGTTCCCGAGGCCCACGGCTCTGTCGAGTACAAGAACCGCATCGCGACCAACCTCACGAGAAAAACGATTCGTACCGCCATCGAGCGGGCAACGGAGAACTGATGAAAGTACCACTCACTGTCAACGGAACCGACGAGGTCGTAGAGGCACGGCCGATGGCACCGCTCTCAGAGCTGCTGCGCGATGGCCTCGAACTGAAAGGCACGAAACGCGGCTGTGAAACAGGTAAGTGCGGCGCGTGTACCGTCTTGGTCGATGGAAAGGCAACCAAATCCTGTCAGCGCCTCGCGGGGCAGGCCGCAGAGAGCACCGTCGTCACCATCGAAGGGCTGGCCAAACACGCCGGCGATGACGACGACCTTCATCCGGTCCAACAGGGGTTCATCGACAACTTCGGGATGCAGTGTGGCTACTGTACGCCGGGGATGGCGATGGCTGCAGTTGCCCTGTTAGAGGAGAACCCAAACCCCACGCGAACAGAGATTCAAGAAGGTATCAAAGGCAACCTCTGTCGGTGTACGGGCTACACCAAGATTTACGACTCCATCCTCGATGCCGCGGCGCAGGTCGAGGATACGACAATCGAGTCTTCAGCATCAGGCGACTGATACATTCGAAACGAAACCACCCCTCATTCGCCCAGAATGAGCGACAGCGCGGCTTTTCTTCGACACCAAAACATACCATATTGGCATCACATAGCATGACGTTTTATATACGATAGCGAATATGGTCAATCCGTGTTAGCCATATGGAGCTAGGCATTGCTGGAAAGACTGCAGTTGTTACAGGCGGAAGCAAAGGTATCGGGAACGCGATTGCGCGAAATCTCGCCTCGGAAGGAGCGAATCTCGCCATTTGTGCGCGGCGAGCTGGCCCGCTCGAAGAGGCCGCAGCCGACTTAGAAGAGGAATTCGGAATCGAGTGTCTCCCGATAACCGCTGACTTGACGAAGCGCGAAGACGCAGCCGCGTTCGTCAAAGAGGCAGCAGAGCACTTCGAGGGCATCGATATCTTCGTCAACAACGCGGGGAGCGCCCCCGGTGGCGAACTAGAAAATCTCGACGAGGACGACTGGTACCAAGCACTCGACCTCAAGTTGATGGGCCACGTCCGTGGCGCAACAGAGGCCATGCCGTATCTGGTCGAAAGCGGCGGCAACCTCGTCAACCTCATCGGGAACGACGGCTCAAAGCCGAGTCCCGGCGAACTCGCCCCCGGTGCGGCGAACGCCGCGGACATCAACATGACGCTCGCGCTCTCGAAGCAGTACGGGCGGAAAGGCGTTCGCGTAAACGCCGTCAACCCCGGCCCCGTCGCCACCGAGCGTTGGGACTACCTCGTCGAGATTATGGCCGACGAACAAGAGCTGACCTTCGACGAGGCGATGCAGGTTGCAGAGAACTCGATTCCACTCGGCCGCATCTGCACGCCAGAAGAGGTTGCAAACGTCGTTGCGTTCCTCGCCTCCGAGCCAGCGAGCTTCGTAAACGGTGCAGTGGTCGAAGTCGACGGCGGCCAAGAGAAGGCGCTGCTCGAATTCGACACGATTCGCGCCGCGAGCGAAAACCTGAGCTAACGCGATGGCAGCCGTAGAGTTCACCCAGATTGACCACCTCGGAATACCCGTGTGGGATGCAGACGGCGCGGCGGCGTTCTACGAACACGCGGGCGTCTCCGTTGTGATAGACGAGACGCTAGACGAGTACAACATCCGCGCCGTGTTCCTCGACATCGACGGCGTGTACGTCGAGTTTCTCGAGCCGACGGGGCCGGGGAACGTGAAAACGTTTCTCGAAACCCACGGCCCGGGCATCCAACACGTCGCCTACCGCGTCCCGGACATCGCGCAAGCGGTGGTCGCGCTTCGAGACGCGGGCGTCGAGTTCAAAAGTGACGAGCCAATGGCCGGGGCGGGAAACTCGGAGATAATCTTCGTCGAAGAACGATACACCGGCGGCTTGCAGGTCGAACTCGTCGAACGGCACGACTGACGAACGCAGCCACGAATCCAGTCACTCGGTTTCCTCCCACGGCGAGGGAACTGGGAGACTACCCGAACAGTTTTGACCGCGCCACACAACGAAGTTGCTACGGAGTTCCTACTGTACTCATTTTGAGGGTAAGTCGAGTGTCACCGAACACAGTCGCGCTCACACAGTGTTGCGAAATCCACACACGCAGACAGCCCTCGCGGCTGGAACACAGCTCAGACAGATTGGATGGTTTAGGTAGTTTGGACGGTTTTGGTAGATTTGCTAGATTGGCTGTGAGAAATAGGTGTGAACTGGCGGTCGTCTGGTCTAGGCTTAGCGAATGGTGCTCGGAAGCCACCGGTCTGCAAGCGTACCGGGCACCCCACGGAGGTTCGTCGAAATCGAGGCGCTTCCGAGCACCGCGAAGCCAGTGAATATCGTCGCGAATCCAGCGAGGGTGAGCGACGAGATCGACTCTCCGAGGAACACGGCTCCGAGGAGCGTGGCGACGATGGGGACGGCGTAGAACACGAGGTTTCCGTGGATGGCTCCCACGTCGTCAAGTAACCCAAAGTAGGCGATGTACGCCACGGCCCCGGCGAAGATACCGACGTAACCGAGGGCGAAAAGTGCCGTCGGCGTCCACGTGACCGCCGCGAGCGACTCGCCGCTGGCGGCACTCATAGCGTGGGTGAGCGCGGCACTCACGGGGAGTGCCCACGCGGTGCGGGCGGTACTTGAGAGGTCGGTGTCAGCCCAGCGGACGAGGACGGTTCCGAGCGCGCCGCTCGCCGCCCCGCCGAAGATGATTGCCTTGCCAAGCCCACCGCCACCGAGGAGGTTTGCTGGGTCGGGCTGCACCACGAGCGCGACACCGAGCAGGCCAATAAGGAGGCCAGCACCACCGCGCGCAGAGAGGCGTTCGTCCGCGAGGAATCCGGCGGCGAACAGCGGCGTGAGCATCGGATTCAGACTGAAGATAATCGACCCGACGCCGCTCGAAACGTACTGCTGGCCAACGAACAGGAGGGCGTTTGCGAGGCCGATTGCGAACAGCCCGGTTGCAAGAATGCCGACCACGTCGCGGCGAGTCCTCGGAAGTAAGTTCTCTCGTGAGGTGGCCGAAAACGCGTATGCAGCAAGCACAACTGCGGCGATGTCGAAGCGAAAGGCGACGAACAGCAGTGGTGGGAAGTAGGCAAGTCCGGCTTTGGCGGCGACAAACGTCCCGCCAAAGAACACGCTCACGAGGATGAACATGCTGAAGGTTTTCCGACGACCCATCAGCGCGGCCCTCCCGCGAGCGCAGGGCTCTCGACAGCAACTGACCGTTCCGAAATGAGAGTGATTGAACGCACGTAGTAGACCACACGCACGCAAGCGCCATACGTTGGTTCAGAAATCATTTCATCGCAGGAAATCGAGTGAGTGGAGCAGGGGCTGTCACGCGGTGAAACTGTTTCACGCCGCGAAATTGCTAAGGGCGACGGGGCAATAGGGAGAGCCATGGAATCGGCGCTCGAAGAAATCGAGTTTCTCACGCTTTCTCCAAACCGGGTCAGAATCCTCTCGTTGCTCGCGACTGAACCGCACACGCGCCGCGAGCTGGTCGCCAAAACGGGCGCGTCCCAACCAACGCTCAGCCGGATTCTGAGCGACTTCGAGGAGCGAAACTGGATTACCCGCGAGAACAGCGATTACATGGCAACGGCGACCGGCCGCCTCGTCGCAAACGGCTTCGGCGAACTGCTCTCGGTCATTGAAACTGAAGCGAAACTCCGGCCAGTCGTTCGGTGGTTGCCAGCGGACGTGCTCACCTTCGACCTGAGCCACCTCGCAGAGGCGACGATTACTATGCCAACGCAGGTGCGACCGAACGCGCCGGTCAAACGTGTCGTCACACTGCTCCAGCAGGCCACCGACGTGCGAATCGTCTCCTATGCGTTCAACGAACAGAGTTTGGATGTCGTTCAGAAACGGACAGGTGCGGGCGACCAGCAGTTCAAGGGCGTGTTCTCAAAGAGCGCCATCGACGCGCTCGCAGACGACTCACAGCTTCGGATGCGCCTCGAAGCCCTCATGGCTACAGAGGGGGTCGAAATCCGGATGACCGACGACGACCTCCCGCTCGCCGCAACCATCGCAGACGAAGCGGTGCACCTCTTTTTGCGCGATGACTCAGGGCTGGTGCAGGCCGCCCTCGACACCGACGACACAGTTGTCCGTACGTGGGCTAATGAGTTGTTCACCGAACAGTGGGAGGCGGCAGAGCCGGTCACGCTCGGCGAGCACTGAGACGGCTGAAAGCATCCTCAGGGCATACTACGCGTTGGTGGCGTGAAGACCCGACCCTCGGTACGAGCACCGTTTGAGATGGCACAATTCAGAAGTTCGATGAGGGAACGCGTATCGAAGATGCGAGTCTTACCGACGTTGAGACGGAACACGGAGCACCTGGAATCGACCGGCGACCAAGCCCAAAATCGCACCTGTGAGATGGACAATGAGCGCGCTGCCGGGGGCGCTGAAGGCGATGGTGAGTGCGCCAGCCACGACGGCGACGACCACCAACAACACCCGCGGAGGGACGCGAAGTCGAGCGAAGGCGGCAGCGGAGGCAGGATTGCCCGCGAGGACGTACCCAACGAGGGCGAATGCCGCACCGCTTGCGCCGAGTACGGCCGTGGGCTGGCCAAACAATCCACCGACCAAGACCTGTGCAACGCCCGCAACCGCGCCAGTGGTGATGAAAAAGAGGTGGAATCTGAGCCGGGTCGTAGACCAGGCGACGAAGCTGCCCGCGAGAACGATGATGATTGCGTTTGACAGCAGGTGGCCCGGCCCCGCGTGGGCGTAGACGCTCGTAACGAGCGCCCACGGCGGGTTCAACAGTGGAGGCGCGAGAATGAACAGGCCGCTTAGCCCCACGAGCACGCTTGTCCACGTGAGCGTCGAGACGACGAGCATGGCTCCCAAGGTCTGGACGATGGGGTTCTCAGCGATGGAACCGAGCCACGAGTCGGACGTCCGCGAGTCAAGTGAGTCTGCGTAGGAAGACACGATACACCCTGTAGTAGGACGCCCCTGCGTAATAGATTCATGTCTCGCCTATGTGGGCGAGGCTGCGAAAATTTTCAGAAAGAGTCACCGTGGTATCTGAATGTTACTCAGAACGAGGAAAAAAGGACGGGCACCCCCTCGAGGAATCAGCGCGGGAAAACCCCCACGTGTTCCGTCGGTCATCTGCGAGCTATTGGCCCCACGAGAACGCATCGGACGGCGCGGCTTCTGGAAGATACATCGTCTTCTCTCTGCCAATCTGGACGCGGACGATAATTTCGTCGTCTTCGAGCTGTTGGATCAGACGGCTATCCGTCGAACACGACCAGGCCGTCATGTCGGCAAACGCCTGCTGTTGTAGCTCGCCACCGTGATCAGCGAGGATGCTGGTGACGAACTCAGCGGGCGTCAACCCCGCGTGCGTCACCACGTCTGCAAGCGATTCGAGCGCCGCGGGGTTGATGGGCGAAAACTGAGTGGAAACGTCCGCAGATCCGGTTTGTTCGGAGGGCTCTGTGGCGGAGGTGGGTGAAGTGGGTGACTCCTCTGCGTTGCATGATGCTGTGTTCAATTCGAAGAGAGCGCCAACTCTCGATGGGAAATCCCGCAGGCACGCAAGAATCACTGCGGGTGTAGGACGCATTCAAGTAAGGATTGTATTGCTCGACGTAATACTCCTCCACCTCAAGGGTTTGGGTTTCTGGCCCGCGTCGCGAGGCAACTCAGTGGCGGTCGGACAGCGAGTGAACCGTCCAGGTCAAGGCCAACGCGTTCATGTGGGCCATCGACACCGCCGGGGAGGTGAAGAGAGCTTCCGTGTGAATCCTTCGTGTGGCGGACAGCCACGTCCGACCACGATACAAGACGATTGCATACCTAATACGTCACTAGACCCCTTTCAGAAAACCTTTTTGTGGGATACGAGCTTTGTTTTTGTAGAATGAGCGTACAAAAGCCGTCATACGTCCAAAAGGCGTGCGCGTACATCACGCGGGGAGACCACGAGTTGCTCGTGTTCGAGGGGCCTGGCCACGAGGGGTTACAGATCCCAAAGGGGACGATTGAACCCGGCGAGAATCCGCGGACGGCGGTGTTACGTGAAATCATCGAGGAAAGCGGGCTTGGCGCCATCAGCGAAACGCGCCATCTGACGACCGACGTTTGGACGCGCCGCAACTCACCGCCACGGCGCTACATCCGCCACTTCTTCCACACGACTGTCCACGAGCCCCGCGACCGCTGGACGCACACCGTAACCGGGGACGGCGAAGAAAGCGGCGCTGAATTCGAATTTTCGTGGGTTGAACTCCCGGCGAACAGCGATTTCGCCCTCTCGCTCGACGACTACGTCGACCTGCTGTAACGCGACAGCTAAGTAGGGGTACAAACCAGTTTGGGTCGTTTGGCTAGCCAAACGAGTTTGTACGCTTCGACGCGCGAGCGCGGCCGGGAGTGAACCCACACATCACACGACTCAAGACAGCGGAAATAGTGGTGTACAGCCACATAGCCAGAGGACGAACCATGTATGCCCCATACACATTTTGAGAGTTTGGATAGATTGTACAGTTTGGAAATATTGTTCAGAGAAGGTTGTGAGTGGATTGGACCAGACACCCGATCGACCTAATGGTCAACGAAACATCCCCAACATATTCTCTCGAAAACAGCGGAAATTGTGGTGTTACTTCACAAACTGAAGGCGGCTTCGAGAGAATTGAAAGAGTGACGCCTGTCATCGGAACATGTTTTTCGATTGCCACCATTGCCTATGCTATGACTCCGTCTGGTGGGACGAAATTTTCAAACCGGCGGTATCTTGTTTTGAGCGATGTTTTTCGCTGGGGGCGATGGGGCTTTCCTACGAGTACATGGTAGCCGAAGGGAGTTCCAACAGTTTCGTGGTGATTGTCGGAGCAAGCCTCATGCTTGCCGTGTTGGTCACTGGTCTCACACGACTTGACCGACAGAGCGAGTGAAAATTGAGTTGTGAGACGAGACGATTAGTGCTACTTTCGAAACGCCTCGTCGAGCGTGGGCTGGTGGTAGCGTTTGATGCTCTCGTGGGTGCCAACGTACTCAATAGTGTCAGAAAGCGCAGAGAGCACGACCTGTAAATCCTGTTTGAGCGAGTGCTCGCGATACTTCCCACCCGACATACCCTCGTTTTTCTCGATAGAAGTGACGATACCGAGCATCGAGAGGTCTGCGAGGTGGTCGCGCATCCGCCGGCTGGTGAGCGGCTCTGAGTTGATCTGCTTGCAAAACTGCTCGTAGCGCGGCCGGAGTTGGCGAGAGCGAACCGGCGTTTCTCCCGCCGCATCAAGGGTCGCAAGCGCGTAGAGAACAAGTCGAGCGTGTTGGGTGAGTTCTGAGACCCCATCGACGATGCGGTCGCGTTCGAGCTTTTCGCGTGCGTCTTTGACGTGTTGGACGGTGATTTTCTCCGCGCCGTCTTTGCGCGCGAGGTCGCCCGCTTCAAGCAGGAGGTCGAGTGCCTGGCGTGCGTCACCCGCGTCCTGTGCGCCGTAGGCCGCACAAAGCGGGATAACATCCGAGGAGAGCACTTCAGGGTGGAACGCGACCTGCTCGCGCTGGCGAAGCACCGACTGGAGTTCGCTCGCGTCGTAGGGTGGGAACGAAACTTCCTTTTCACAGAGCGACGAGCGCACTTTCGCAGAGAGCGAATCGCGGAACGAAAGGTCGTTACTGATGCCGATAATGCCAATTCTGGAGTTCGTGAGATAGCCGTTCGAGCGCGCGCGAGGAATTTGGTAGAGAATGGAGTTGTCCTTGATGTGGTCAACCTCGTCTAAGACGAGCAAAATTGTTCCCCCGAGGCTGTCGAGTTCGTCCCAGAGATAGCTGTAGACCTGCGCTTGGGGATAGCCTGTGTTGCTGATGTGATTGGCCGGGTCGCGAAGCGTGTTCACGAGTCGGATGGCGACTTGGTAGCTCGAGTTGAGCCCGTCACAGTTGACCTCAATGACATTGAGCGAGACGTCATCGTACTTTTCGACGTCAGCCCGCAGCTGTGAGAGTAAAAATCGAGTCGCTGCTGTCTTCCCAACCCCACTTTTGCCGTAGAGAAAGATGTTCGATGGGGCTTCGCCATTGATGACCGGTTGGAGCGCGGCGTGGAACTCTTCTAGCTCCTCATCGCGACCGACGAGCTCGTCTGGTGTGTACTCTTCGAGGAGCGCATCGCGATTTTTGTAAAGAGAATCGTCCCGCTCGAAACTGAAAGATGTCACGTTGCCACTCGATTCGCTCACAGCGCACATAAAACTAGGGCGTCCGTTGTTTCCGTTGTTTGAATTGTATTTAACTACTTGGGCACCGTGGTTTCCGAAGCTCCATACGTTATATAAGAAGAAAGACCACCATTTCCGTTGTTAATCAGTCATATTTTCCGAGAATGACGTCGACTTTGCGAATGTACACCACTATTTCCGCTGTTTCATCGTCATGAGGGACGCGATAATTTCGAGATGTTGAGCCTACCTGAAGAAATAAAGAAGCGAGGTCGTATCTTACCAAACAATAGCGAGAGATGGTTTGAAATGTTTGGTAAGATACGGTCGGGAGTAGAGCGCTCTGACTGAGGAGATCAAATTGGCCAACCCACGGGAACTGGCGATTGAAGTGAGGGGTTTCGAGCAGCTGAGTGCGATAGCCAAAGAGGATTGAGAGAGAAGGGTGTGCTGAGAAAAGACGATGAAGAAAGAACCCAGAGGGTTGCGTTTCCGTTGTTTCCGCTGTCAGGTTTAATATAAAAGAGGGAGAAACCGCGAGTTCCTTTGTCTCGATTGTAATAAAGACAGTCCCACCCCACTATTTCCGCTGTTTAGAAAAACTGGTGGGTGGGGGTTAGAGAGCGCGTGACCTAGACAAGCGATAGTTTTATTACAAAAGTCGTACAACCATAACCGTAGTGGAGAACTAACAACTAATTAAATCTCTACACTAGTTGTTTGTTTTGTAATCCACCTGTCATATTATCCGCTTCTTCGTCAAATCGTTCTGCTTTCCTACCCACTTCAACAGGCACTCCTCACACTCCCTCCTCCTCTCGCTCAAAGACAGCGGAAACAATGGGGTGGGTGTGTCCCCCCAACACCTTCTCATTATCTCGAGCAATCTCTCTCCATACAACAGCGGAAACGATGGTGGGTGGTGGGCAACCTTCTGAATATCCCCACATACCTCCATCATCATTCGTGATATTCTCCAACTCTCCAAATCGTCTTAACACCATGGTAACACCACTGTTTCCGTTGTCTCGGGTGTGTCTGACACCACTGTTTCCGCTGTCCTCACACTGCTCAATCGAGGGGAGCTGTCTCTTCTGTGCGAGCCGCGCGTCTGGCCGTGGCTCGTGATCTGGAGTGTACGCGGGCTCGGTAGCGATATCGTACTTTTCAGGAAGGACGGGTCTAGCGTTACCATCTACATTCCTGGTGATGACGTGAGTAAGCAAGTCCAAACGGCGTAATCCGACCTCCCCACAAATGCTAGCACCCCCTCCACGACCCGTAGACGTGCCACACCCTGTTTCTGTGCTGTTTCTAACTCCTCACACTCAGTCATTCACGGAGTGAGTTGGGTTTCACAGCGTAGGTTGGGTTCGCATACTGATTTGTTTCATCACAACAGACGTCCGGCTCAGCAGCCACGCCGATATATTAAAATATTATTTCATTTATGCCTAGTAGTGCCCTGATAGCCAGTTTCTACTCCGACAAAACACGTCAGTGTCTCTTGCAACTCAATAGTTTCTATAATATATATTCTATTAACTAAATTACCAATTAGGATATATTTAAGCTGTGACTTGCCGAATATTGACTGTTCGACCGCGTCCGTCGACAGGAGGAAGCAAGTGACATTCACAGACAATAGCGACGTGTACACGTCGCTCCACGAAGACGGCATCAACCAAGTCATCCGGCACACCATGCAAAAGCGGCCGTCGCTCTTTCATTACGGCACCGAGAATGTGGTGAACTCCGCCGCACTCATGCGACGATTCCGACGGTTTAGCGGCCTTTGTGCCCGAATCAACTACGCGCCTGAGGTTGTCTTGTGGGACAATCCTTTGATGAGCGTTGAAGACCCGTTCCCGGTGCTCGGGACTGACGATCTCGTCGCGCTCGACTACTGCTTTCAAGTAACTAATCTCGACATCGACTTCTCGCCTGACGACCCCCCTGCTGACGTTGGGGACCAACAGTTCGCCGCACGCGTCGTGGTTTGTGCAGGCCTTGCCTGTCCGGAGGAAGAAGCGTTCGCACAGATTCGCGACGAACTCGCAGACCTCCGCGCGGAGTGGGGCGACCGACTTACTGACGCGGACTTCCGCACAGAACTTGGCTTGCCCCTGATTCCATCCGCAGAGGGACTCTCGTGTTTCTGTCTCGGTGTGACCGTCGTCGGGTCGGTTGGCATGCGCGGGCCGGGTGCCGATGGGACGGTCGTCACCGAGGAGGATGCAGAGACCGGCCTCAGCATCGAGATTGCGGGAACTCCGCAACTCCGAGTCGACGATGTAACTCTCTTCGAACCAGACGGTGACCGTTTCACCTTCCCGGAGGGGTTGACCGCGAGCATGACCTGCTATCTGCGCTCGTTCGTCGAGTTCTCGCTCATTCCGGCGCTTGAAGCTGCACTTGAACGCATCGTCATCGACCTCCCCACCGAAGGATTCCTCGCGTTCGATTTGAGCGGGGCAACCCTCAGAATCTCGTTCCCAACGTCGGGGGCGATTCCGAACAACCCCGCCATTGAGGATGATCAAGTTAAAGTCTATACTGACGTGACGCTCACTGGCCCCGGAGGCAGCCCATGAGCCACCTGACGATGGCCGTCTCAGAGGCGATGTTCAACAACGTACTCGACGTGTTGCTCGACGAGCGCGTGACGACCATCGACTACGAGAAGGAAGCCGAAATCTCAGGCGCGCTCACCGCAGGCATCGACGTAGAGGCACACTTCGAACTCGACGCCATCGATTTTCGCGACACGCCAGACCGCATCAAAATCGACGAACTCGACGTGGTCTACGACGTGCTCGATCTCTATCTCGACGTCGATATCGACGAAATCTGTATCGGCGGATTCTGCATCATTCCGTGGTTCAACGGCTGTGCCGTTCGCGCGCCTGAAATCTGCCTGTTCGAGGCCGACCCCGACCTACACATCCCCCTGTCGCTCGGGGGAATCGTTCGTTCTGAGGTATCGGCGCTCGTTGCGCTCACCGTCGACTATGCCCACAACCGTGGGACGATGGACTACCTGACGGCGCAGGTTGAAGAACACAACCAACTTGCGGCGCGCCCGGCCGGTGAGACCGGCCCGCTCGACCCACCCGTGGTCAACAGTTGGGACGTGTCGTTTTACCCCGACACACTCGATATCGACCTGCTCGACGTGGCCGACATCGTTGGCGACCTGCTCGAAAGTGCCATCGAATTCCTCATCGACGATCTTCTCGGGTGGCTTCCAGGCTGGGCGAGGGACGTACTCCATGGCATCTTCGGCTCGTTTGTCGACATCGTTCGGGCGGCACTCGACTTGCCCGACGACCTCGGAGAGTGGCTCTCTGACCTCATCGGCGTGAGCCTCGACTTCGAGGGGTTCCTCATCGAAGTGTTCGATGAGTTCCTCTTCGACTATCCAGTCTTCAGCATCGAAGACCCGTTCCCGGTGCTTGACTGGAGTCCACCGCTTGGCGAACCCGTGCCACCTGGCGAGACCCGGCTCATCCCAGTCAAAGTGCCTATCGAGAACCTTGCAATCGACCTCGCAGACACCGAACTCGTCATCACCATGGAGGTGGGCAACTGATGCTCCGACTCAACAAACACCTATTCACCGAAACGAAAACCGACAGCGGTGCACTGACCGTCCTCGGAACGCTCATCCACCGATTTACCAGCCCCGGCGAGTATCTCGTCGCGGTCAGCCGCGCGGGAAAACCTGTTGGCCAACGGCTCATCGTCGTCGATGCACAGTACCACTCGATGCGCGCGGTTATCGACCTCGCGAGCATCACGGAGGGGAGTGGTGACACAGCGTGCTCGTGTGAGCCAGAAACGTTCGACTGTATTCGCCCTGATGGCTACGCTATCTTCCACGTCTCGCGCGGGCGAGGTGGCTATGCGGTCACCATCTCTTCGCTCACAGACGACAAAGGCGACCAAGGTGACAAACGCACCAAAGGCGACAAACGCGACACACGCACCAAACGCAACAAAAGCGACGGCCACGAGTTCGACAGCGCGACACTCACCGAGTACGACACCGTCTCTGTGACGCTGTTCCGTCCCGGGACGTACGCACTGCGAAACGAACTTACCGAGCACGAAGTGACCGTCGAAGTGTCCTATCCAGACGGAGAACGTCCCGGCGAACCGGTTCGCGTCACATGCACCGACCGCGGCTTTTCACCTGATGGCATCACGCTCGCCCCGGCACAGGGGCTCGTCGTCGACATCGAAACCAAAGCTCGGGTGACAGTCACTCTCCGTGAACCTCACAAGCGCGCCACGGCCGAGGTGTCGGGCGACCGGCCTCCGCGGGGTGCGCGTACTCGCGCTGGCCGCCCGAGCGTCGACCCGCGAAAGCACTCTGTCGACCGCCTCAAACGCGAGCTAGCGCACGTCGACCGGCCGAGCGAACTTCGTCTCATTCACGCAATCGAGCGTACCTCACGCAACCGGAGCGATGCCCGTACAGCCATCGAAGAACGTCTACGTGCTGTCAACGATCGCAACTAATTCTCTAAAATCAGCAACATCTACGGATGGTGGGTGTGTCAGTGACGGCGGTGTACCTCACACCGAGTCGACGATTATGAACGTGAGGGATTTGGGGGACGCTGGCGGATTGCCGACTGAGATGCACGGCTCTCGGTAACGGCTGTTCTGTGAACTCAGTTCTCGAATTCGTCGTCGTATTGTTCGTAGGTAATCGTCAGTTTGCCTGTGGTGGGACGTTTCGCTGCATCTCGGAGCGTTTTGAACGATTCGAGGAGTTCGCTTGTGTCGTCAGAGTCCTCCCGGCCGCTCGATGACTCTTCTCGAATCGTATCGTATACTCGCTCCAGGATGCGCCGAGCGGCATACGAATCCGTTTGTGAGTCAATATCGAAGGAAGCCACGTATCGCGACATACTCAGATATAGCTCTCCACGGGGTTAACAACCATCATGTTTCAGCGGGAGTCATGTCATCAGCCCCGTCCGAGATGATTCTCGTCCCCCCGAATTTGCCGGTTCGGACAGCGGTGAGGATGTTCTCTGGATCGGTTCCATCGATAACCACTGTTTCGCAGTGTGCACGTTGAATCATCTTCGCGGCGAGAAGGTCGATTAAACGGTTCATGGCGGCGACGACCTCCAAGAACTTCATCCTGCGGTTCTTCTACTTCGCGTTCGCGTGCTTGTTGTACTCGATATGGCGGGCGGTGGATCTTCTGGTTCAGGTCGAGTTGACGGGTGAGTACGAGCACTCTCCGATTGTGACTGCGGACAATACGCTCACGCTGTTGAAGAAGGAAACTGGAATTGGGTGATCGGAGGGCTGAGACGACAGAGACTGAGTGCTGGTGAGCAGCAGCGCTGACCAAAATTCTTGATATAACTGATTCGAGTTGGATTGCTAACTCGAGCAGGCGTCTTGACCCGAGTTTGAAGCACGTCTAGTTCGGTGGTTCGTCTGAAACCGTGCATCCTGACGGTGCTATTGCCCGTGTAGTCTCAACTTCCGCCCCTATCTTTATATATCGCAATATTTGGTTTATACAACTCTCGTTCCGTCTCTTGAGGCAACCAAATCTCGACCACAGTAACCTCGAAAACCACCCCAAAGCGGCCTCATTGACACCACCATTTCCGTTGTTTACTCCTGGACTCGGCCCTTGTACTCCCACTTGAGCGACTCACCTTGTCGAGTGACGACGTACTTGTACGGCCCGTGCAGGTGGCCCCGTGCACACCGACAGCCAGACTTGCCGCAGGTAACTTTCTTGATGACGACCGTGCCAGACTCACTGTGTTCTACCTCCACGAGCTGCTCGTCGTTGTCCTGTAGCTCGGATTCATCGGTGACTGGACGGTCGCTCAGCCACTCGATTCGCGCCTCACAGTACGCAATGATGGCTTCGAGTGAGTCTGCTCCCTGTCGGTCAAGCCCCTCGCGGATGTAGTTCGGAATCGCTTCCGGTGGTGCCGGTGATTCGCCCATCTTACCAAACATTTCGAACACCACCCTGGTAATTGTTTGGTAAGACTGAACTTCGACCAGTTGTGCCAAACCAACGCGTTTGGCGCGTTATTCGCTCTTTTCGTGTTCTGCTCGCTTTGCCCGTTGTGCGCCGTTGTACGTCTCTACTCGACAAAACTGCCGAACTGGCAATATTGGTTTGGATATTTTGTATGGTTGTGATGGTTTTGATAGTTGTGCGACCACCCGTTCCTTCGCAAGAATTGTTAGCTGAAAAGCAACTGAATCTTGCTGATAGCGGCTTTCAAACCCCGATATTCGACGGCCCGACCGTCGATGCGAATAAAAATGTCTGACATAGCTTTATACCATTTGGACGTACAAACTGGTTTGTATGAGCGACCCGGCAAAACTCTGCGTCTCGAATCAGAAAGGCGGTGTTGGCAAGACAACCGTCGCAATCAACGTCGCGGGAGCGTTGAACCATCGCGGACACGACGTGCTCTTCGTCGACCTCGACCCCCAGGGCAACGCGACGGAGAATCTTGGATTGATGGAAGCCTACGAAGACGAACCGCCCACGCTTTTCGATTGTCTCACCAATCCCGAGCAACGCGAGGTGATAAACGACATCATCCGCGAGCACCCAGAGATGGACGTTATCCCGTCGAACATCGATATGACGGCCGCAGAGCCCGAATTGACGCTCTCACGGCGCAGCGGCGAACAACTCGACCTCTTGCTCAAAACCGTCGAAAAAGACTACGATTACATCATCGTTGACTGTCCGCCAAACCTCGGCAACCTGATGGACAACGCGCTGTATGCGACCCAGAACGTCCTCATCCCAGCGCTCGCAGAGTCCACGAGCAAGCGGGCGTTCGAACTCCTCTTTGACCACGTCGAGGCGCTCGAACTGGACTACGAAATCGACATCAAAGAGCGTGGGGTCATCATCAACCGCATCGACGTCCGGAAAAATCAGGCAAACGAGATGGTCGAGTGGATTAACGCGGCGTTCCCCGACATCCCGGTGTACGAGATTCGCGAACGCGCGGACGTCCAGAAGGCGCTTGAAGCCGGTGTCTCGTTGCTCGAATACAACCCTGAGAGCGACATGTTCGACGCCTTCCTCGCGGTCGCAGAGGGGCTCGATGCTGAGTTCGGATTCGCGGAGGTCAATGCATGAGTGACGAAAGCCGAGCCAACCGTCTGCGTAGTCGGCGTCGTGCAGCAAAAGAGCGCGTTCAGACAGTCGATCCGGACGAGGAGACCGAACTGGCCGATAACTCACAACCAGCCGAACCGTCCAAACTCGAAGACGAATCCACATCTGGGTCGGTCAAAGAAGAACAGGTTGGGACGTACATGTACCTCCCACAGAGTCAGAAAAAGGAACTCGAACGCGTCTACACCGTCGCGAAAGCGCAGTACGAATACGAGTTCGACGAGGATTTCGAGAAAAACCGTCACTTCTTCCCCCTGCTCATCCAGTACGGTATCGAGACGCTCGATGGCGCGTCGGCCGAGGAAATCAACGACCTCCTTGACGACCTCTGAACACTGCGGGACGCAGGAGGTCCTCTCTCGTCGGTATTTTCGTTGGTTCGATACGGTTTCTCCGATTTCGCGCTTTGCTCGCTTGCGGACTACTCTCACCGAGAAACCTTTGAAAGAAGCAAGTGTTATGTTAGTTACGAGTTTCCATGAGTCCTTCGGCCCCCCAATCCGTAGACGAGTACCTGCGTGAACGACGTTCGCTTCCGGTTACCATCGCAGAGACCCTCCTCTCGTTCGATACGCAGAACCCACCTGGCCGAACCGAAGAGAGTATCGACTGGCTGGACGAGCAGTTCGATGCGCTCGGTCTCACGACTGAGCAGTTCGCCGTCGACCCCGCGAAGCCGAACTTGCTCGTGACGTTGCCGGGGGCGAGCGAGCGCATTCTTTGTTTCAACGGTCACCTCGACACAGTCCCCTTTGACGCAGGCGAATGGACCTACGATCCGCTTGGGGAGCGCATTGGAGATCGACTCTACGGAAGGGGGGCAACCGACATGAAAGGGGCCGTCGCTTCGATGCTTGCGATGGCCAAGGCGTACGTCGAAACCGAGACAACGCCGCCGGTCACACTCCAGTTTGCCTTCGTCAGCGACGAGGAGGTGGGCGGCGACGCTGGACTCCCTGCGCTCCTTAAGACGGATCACTTCCAAGCAGACGCCTGTGTTATCGGCGAATCGACCTGTCAGGAGGGTCGTCACTCGGTTACAGTCGCAGACCGGGGGAGTATCTGGCTCACGCTCTCTGCTCATGGAAAGGCGGCACACGGTTCGCGGCCGATGCTCGGCGTGAACGCAATCGACCTGCTGTACGATGCTGTCACACAACTGCGAGAACAGTTCGGGCGTCGAGCGTTGACCATCGACCCTGCGATACTTCCGATTATCGATGAGTCCACCGCCTACTATGAACCGGTAATGGGAGAGGCGACGGCTCGTGAGCTGTTCGAATACCCGACGATAAATCTCGGAACGTTCGAAGGCGGCGAGTCAATTAACGGCGTCCCGCAGTCTGCAGAGGCGAGAATCGACATTCGACTGACGGCGAGCGTGGACACGCCCGCGGTTCTCTCGGACATTCGGACCTGTATCGACGAGTGTGACGGCGTGACGCTCGCTGACGTGACTTGGAGCCTCGGCTCTGCAGAGCGACTTGACAGCCCGCTCGTCGAGGCGGTGTCGACGGTTGCAGAAGCGATTACCGGTGAACGAGTGTACCGACGGAGTGCGACTGGTGGGGGCGACGCGAAGAAACTCAGGCACGCTGGGATTCCGACTGTGGAGTTCGCGCTTGGAACTGATACCGTTCACGCCGTAGACGAGTACACGACCGTCGCTGCACTGGTGAATAATGCAATAGCTTACGCACGCATTCCACAGGTCTACGCCACCCTCACAGATTGACTGGCGGTACGAGTAAGCTATTCGGTCATTCTACAGTATTACGAACGACACGCCTATTCTAAACCCGTATTCCACGTCGTACTGGTGTGGGAGCTACATTCGTAGTCATCGGCGGCGATGCTGCTGGGATGAGTGCGGCAAGCAAGGCGAAACGCGACAACCCCGACATTACGAGTTCTGCTAGTCGAACCGGGAGTCAATTCCTAATTGCCCGAACTCCGTTCTCCAGGTACTCTATCCAAACTAGACTACCTGGACACATCGGCCAAACTACCCAATTCACACAAGCTTGCTTTTGGGTCGGGGGGAGAGGTGAGCCTGCACCGTCTTTGGTTGTCTTTTTGTGCCAACTATCTCGGAGATGCAACCGCTCCAAACTCAACCACCACCTCGTTTAGGTCTGCCTAAAAATCGAAACTCCTTTAATTATTTAGGCGAGCCTAAAACCTATGGTGAAGGAGAATTCGAAGGACAAGCGAGCAACGCGGCGTGACTATCTGAAGGTCGGCGGGGCGCTCCTCGCAAGCGGGTTCGTCGCCGGATGTACGGGTACCAGCGACAGTGACGAGACGACCGAACAGGGAACCGAGTCGATGACTGAATCCGGCGGAGAGACGACAGAGGCAGAGATGAAAGCCTACACGGTCTCGATGGAGCCTGTCGGCGAAGTCGAGTTCGAAAGCGTCCCCGAGACGTGGGTGGCAAACAACGGAAGCTGGGCGGACATGGGCATCGCGCTCGGCCTCGAACCACCGAAGGGCGTCTGGCTCACGAGTCGGTATCACACCCAGTACTACGACGACATTCCGGGCGTTTCGGTCGACAAGAGCGGGATGGTCAACCTCTACAACGACGGCGTGAGCAAGGAGTTGTTCTACGAACTCGATGCCGACGTGCACGTCATCGACCCAAACTTCTTGCTGAACCGTTTCAAGGGCTGGGAGCAGGCGGACGTCGATGAAATCGCAGAGAACGTCGGCCCGTTCTTTGGTAACTGTATCTACGCCCAGCACTACCCATGGCACGACTCGTATGGCTACTACAGTCTCTACGAAGGCTTCGAGAAACTTGCCCAGGTGTTCCAGCGCACCGACCGCTACGAAGCGTTCGTCTCGGTGCACGAGGAGTTCCAATCGACCCTCGAACCGCTCGTCCCGGGCGAAAGCGAGCGCCCGGAAGTCGCCGTGCTCTGGGGTGTCGGTGACGAACCAGAGGAGTTCTATCCGTACATCATCGGTGAGGGAACCGGATTTAAGCACCTGAACGACCTGCAAGTGGACGATGCGCTCGCAGACTCCGACGTGAAAGACTTCCATGGCAGCCGCGCAGCCATCGACTTAGAGACGCTCCTCGAAGTCGACCCTGAAGTGCTCATGCTTCGTGGCTACGAGGCAAAGACGCGGGCTGAGTTCGAGAGTTCGGTCGTCGCGTCGCTCGAAAACCACGAGAGCGCCAGCGCGCTCACCGCTGTCGAAAATGGCGACGTGTACCGCGCGGGTGGCCTGTACCAAGGCCCAATCACCAACCTCGTGGTGACCGAGCGCACGGCCAGCCAACTCTACGGTATCGAAGACGACCTGTTCGACCGTCAGCGCGTCGCGGACATCGTGAACGGTAACCTCTGACCATGTCCGCACGCGACCCCACGCGAAACACCGACCGCGATTACGACGTGGCTATCGTCGGCGGCGGGCCAGCCGGGTGTTCTGTGGGTGTGTTCACCGCCCGCTACGGGCTCGATACCGCAATTTTTGACCGAGGAAACTCCTCGATTCGCCAGTGTGCGCACTTAGCAAACTTTCTCGGCTTTCCCGCCGGTATCGACGTGGGGACGTTCTACGAGTTGATTCACGACCACGCAGAAGAAGCCGGTTGTACGCTCATCCCAGACCACGTCGAAGCGGTCACGCAGATAGCAGAGGGCTTTCTGCTCGAAACCCAAGACGGGCGGGCCGTCACAGCGCGCCGTGTCGTGGCCGCAGCGCGCTACGACGCGGCGTTTTTAGAATCGCTTGATGTCGAGGAGATGTTCGAGGCGTACGAACGAGATGGTGAGGAGAAATTGCGATTCGACCGCACCTACCCGGCTGTCGATGGCAGCACCTCCATCGCCGGGTTGTACGTCGCCTCACCCGTAGAAACGGTCGAGCCACAGGCGCTCATCTCCGCGGGTCACGGCGCGCGCGTCGCCCGCACCCTCCTCACGGACGTTCGCTGTGAGCGTGGCTTTCCCCCCGCGGTAGCCGGGCACTGGGACTGGGTTCGCGGCGATAGCACCCTGCAGGGTGAGTGGGGCGACCGTGAAACGTGGCGCGAGTGGTTCCACGACCGGATTCCAGCCGACTACCCCGTAAATGACGCCCGTCTCGAAGCCGTTCGTGAGGAAGAAATCGACCGGCGGCTTGCGACGTACATCTCCGACGAGGAGGTAGCGCGCCGCAAACAGCGTGGCCACGCGCGATTGCTCGAACACGTGGACGACGACTGCATCCTCGACGCCGCGCGGAAAATCGAGGCCACACGAGAGGCGGACGAGACGGGTACTTGAAATCAGTCTCCAATGAACCGAGAAACTCGTCACAAACGCGGGCGGTTGTGGGCCTGGGTCTACGCCACGATTTCCAACGTAGACAGCAACTGACGAGGAGTCGGCTTCCGGCAACGACCCAGCACACACAGCCCGTGAAACGGCGGCTGACACCGACTGCTCGGCTGACCACCGGTGACGGGAACCGTCGAAAACCTCCAAGTTCTCTACATCGCAGAACAACGCGAAGGCCCACCTGTCGCACCCGGTGCCGTGGCAGCCCGCCTCGGGCGGTCACCGTCTGCGACGACGGAGATGCTCCAACGTCTCGTCGCTCGTGGGCTTTTCGCCTACGAACCCTACGAAGGTGTATGGCTCACCGAATCCGGCCGTGACACCGCCCACGATGTGTTCGAAACGTACCGGATCCCCTCGCAGTGTTTCCGGAATCCTCTAGAACTGTTGGAAAAATACGAGCACCACACACGGTGAGCCAGTGTGTATCTCCCCACACAATCTGTCCAAACTAGTTTGTCTATTTTGGACGATTTGGCTGTGTTGGCTGGCTAATCCGAAACGAGTCGTGAACACCACCGATTCAGTAACATCAAAAATAATATGTCCCTGTAAATTAGACAGATTATTTACATATTCTTGTTGCGCCTCCTGAACGTTGAATAACCTTCATTGAAACGACGAAGTACTCATATTTTTTGAATGACTATCGGCTCTCTTGTAATAGCTGCGCAAACACTTTTACTAACTTCGGAAATTGTTCTGTGCCTTCGAAAACCACGCAATTTGCCACCTCAAAAACTATCGAACGCCTCTATTGGGTCGGTTTTAGCCATATTCTCTAATAGTTTGTCTGCATTCACAGAACAAGACAACTCATTTATGACAATAATATTTTAATCAAACCTTTTAGTCAGCTACTGCCGACATATCCTGCTTCTCGGTGACCTTCGACAGCGTCTCGCTCAAACGACTGGCCCACTCTCGGTGAGGGATACACCTATACATTCTGCGAAACCTCAGTATTGAGAATGACAAACTGGGTGCTCAATTTCGAGTCGCAGGTGCACAATCGAGGGCACGCCGTTGCGATTGTCCACGACGGTCGGTCGAAAACGTACGACGAGCTGAACCGGGATGCGGGGGCGTTCGGCAACTGGGTGAATCGACGCGGGTTCGAAAAGGTCGCCCTCTTTTTGCCGAGCATGTACGAGTTTCTCGTTGCCCAACTCGGGGCGCTCAAAGCCGGAGTTCCGGTCGTGCCGGTCAACTACATGTTCGGCCAGGAGACCATCGGGTACGTCCTCACCGACGCGGAAGC
This sequence comes from Haladaptatus sp. CMSO5, assembly GCF_036689885.1. Lineage (NCBI taxonomy): Archaea > Methanobacteriati > Methanobacteriota > Halobacteria > Halobacteriales > Haladaptataceae > Haladaptatus > Haladaptatus sp. CMSO5. The sequence continues at coordinate 151,072 of NZ_JBAHVW010000002.1, read as the reverse complement.
CGACGTGGTGCTCACACAGGCGACGGATGCCGCGCTCGTCGCTGACGTGGTAGACGACACTGTCGTCGAAACCGTCGTCACGATTGGCGACTCCCCCCACAGCGACCAGACGCTAGACGCCATCCTCGCGTCCGAATCCCCGATGCTGACGGCGGCACCAAAGCGCGATGGGGACCTTTTCAACCTGAACTACACGAGCGGGACGACGGGCGACCCAAAGGGCGTCTACAAAACCCACCGCAATATGAGCGCCCACATCACGAACATGGAACACGTCTGGAAACTCGGCCCCGACCAGACGTGGATAAACGCCGGCCCTCTCTATCACACCGCGGGCCTCGAATCGAGTACGCTCCCGCTCTTGCAAGCCGGCGCGACGGTCGTCTTGATGCAGTGGGATGTAGCACGATTCCTCGAACTCACCGAACGCCATCAAGCGTCGAGTGCCTACATCGTCGGCTCGATGCTCATCGACCTCGCAAATTTCGACGACCCTGAGCGCTTCGACACCTCGTCGCTTCGCAACGTCTTCTGTGGCGGTGCGCCAATCGGGCAGGCAGATTACGACGCCGTCGCGGAGAAATACGACGTTGCCGCCTCCGAATTTCTTGGCTTCACCGAAGCGGGCATCTCGTTTACCTACCCCATCGGGACCCTTGGCGCGTACGAACCCACGAGTCACACCTCGATGAAAGTCCCCGACTCGTGTGGCAGACCGTTGTTCAATCAGGTCGAGGTGCGACTCTGTGACCCCGACACCGACGAGGTCGTGACGGTTATCCAGCCAGACGGTGAGACCACGCCGGGACGCGGCGAACTCCAACTGCGCGGCGAGTCCGTTTTCGAGAAGTACTACCGGAAACCAGAACAGACAGCCAACGCGTTCACCGAGGACGGGTGGTACCGAACGGGCGACGTCGTCAGCGTGGACGAAGCGGGCTACGTCTACTATCAGGACCGAGCCGACAACATGCTCGTCACGGGCGGCGAGAACGTCTACCCGCGGGCTATCGAACCCGTCGTGAACACCCACCCATCGGTTCACGAATCGGCGGTGTTTGGCCTCCCACACGAGCGATGGGGCACCCAAATCTGTGTCGCCGTCGTCCCCAAAAAATCTGCAGACCTCACGGAAGCTGCCATCATCGACTTTTGTAAGGCGTCGGACGCGCTCGCAGACTACGAAGTCCCAAAGCGCGTGTACGTCCGCGAGACGATCCCGAAAACGCCGACCAACTCGATTCGTCGTCGCGCGCTCACCGAGGAATATTCGACACAGGCAGAACAGTAACCGGCAGCTACAGCGTCACTTCCGCGAACACCGTCACGTCGATGTCGGGCTTCCTGAGTTCTCTGCGCAGCAGTTTGCCAACGTTGCTCTTCGAGATCTCATCGACGAACACGTACTTCTGTGGACGCTTGAAATCCGCGAGCGAATCGCTTTCGAGACAGTGGGTGTCGAGTTCCATCGCAAGCGCCTCGAAATCGACCGACTTGGGCGGTTCTGCGACGTACACGAACGCCGCGATTGCCTGATTCCACTTCTCGTGTTCTAAGCCAACCACTGCGACTTCGTGGACGTTTGGATGCCGCCCGAGCGTCGATTCGACTTCGACGGGGTAGATGTTCTCGCCACCGCTCAGAATCATGTCGTCGACGCGGCCGACGACGTGGATTCGCCCGGGCGCCGAGATGTAGCCGAGGTCGCCGGTGAAAAACCACCCGTCGTGAATCGCCGGTTTCGCCCCGCCGAGATAGCCGACCATCGTCTCCGGGGAGCTTGCATCTACGATTACCTCCCCGAGATCGCCCTCCGGCACTTCGTCGTCGGGGTCATGGTCGCCGTTCTGGCGGAGGTGGACGATTCGAACGTCTGTGTTGATGCCGGGCTTTCCCGCACATCGGTCGTGGCCGCTGTGTCGGCAGACGCTGTGGGTGTACACCTCCGTACTGCCGTAGTGATTCACGAACGACTCGGGGTCGATCTTTGCTTTGATGTGTTCTTGAATCGGGTCGCGCATAACCATCCCGCCGTAGGACACCCGCCGCACGCAGTCGAGGTCGTACTCGTCGATTATGTCTGACATGAACAGGTCGTGATACACCGAGGGAACCATGTGGAGGTTCTCGATACCCTCCTCGGTCACGGCATCGAGCGTCTCCTTTGGAGAGAACGAGCCTTGGGCCACCCACGTCATGTTGAGCAACACGGCCGTCGTCAGCGTGTGAAAGCCCATGGTGTGAAACAGCGACATCAAGCCGAGTACTGATTCACCGTCGCGCCATCCCAACTCGTAGGCTTGTGCGACCGAGGCCGCGTAGGTGTTAAAGTGCGACCGACGGACGCCCTTTGGGTCGCCCGTCGTCCCGCTCGTGTGAAGGATGATGCTGTCTGCATCGGCGGGCACCCACGTCGGTTCGAACTCGTCGGTTGCGATTTTCACGAACACGTCGTAGGGAATCGCAAACCCCGGCGTGTCAGCATCGACGTAGATGAACGTCTCTATGTCCAGTTCTCCGCGCGTTTGTTCGACCACGTCTCGACTTTCGCCCGAGAAAAAGAGCAGTCTCGGTTCTGCCGTCTCCATCAGATGGTGAAACTCCTCTGGGGCCGCACGGTAGTTGAGCGGGACGAACACGGCGCCGACGTACTGGGTCGCCCAATAAAGCGTCGCCAACTCCGCACGATTGCGCATTATCGCGCCGACTCGGTCGCCGGGCCCGATGCCCAACGAAGAGAGCGCAGACGAGAGCGATTCCACCTTCGCTCCCCATTCGCCGTAGGTGTATTGCGCACCGGTGTCCGCATCGACGAGGCCGACGTGGTCGGGTGCGCGGGCCACCGTCCGCGCGAAAACGTTCCCCATATTGGCCGTCGCGTCGGTCATTAGTAGAGTCATACCGGCGAGGAGTAAATAGGTGCCGCCGGTGTTTGATACGGCGTAGACACGCGACCAGTCTATCCCGAAAACCGCCTGCAGAGCCGCTACAACCGCAATTATTGCGGGACGCGACTGCCGACTATGAAACCTTTATAGTAATCCTGCAGAAACCCTACGCCTGTATGACTCAGATAGACATTCTACTCCACGGTATCCCCGGGCGTTCGAGTCACGGCTATCTCGGACAGGCCTCCGCAGTGCTCGTAAACGAGAAGTCGATGGTCGATGTCGGTTCCATCGGGCGGCGACCAGTGCTCGAAAAATCGTTCGAAAACGTCGACGTCGAACCCGAAGACGTAGAGGACGTTCTTCTCACACACGTCCACTTCGACCACTGTGACAACATCGACCTGTTCCCGAACGCCACGATTCACGTCTACGGCCCGGAGATGCAGCGGCTCAAAGACGGCGACTTAGACTGGGCAACGCCGATTTCGGCAGAGGCGATGTTCGATAACCACGACGTGAACCTCTTCGACACCGGCGACGTCATCAACGGCATGGAAGTCGTCCCGGCACCGGGCCACACCGAACACCACGTCGCGTTCATCCTCGAAGACGACGACCTCACCTACGGCTTCACCGGCGACGCCGTCAAGAACACGCGCGAACTCGCGACGATGAATCCGATGGTGCTCTACAGCAAAGAGGCAGCCATCGACACCTTAGAGCGCATGGCAGAGCGCCTCGACTTCGTCATTCCAGGCCACGACACGCCGTTTTACATCGAAGACGGCGAGCCAATCGCCACCGTGGACGTCGATTGGGGCGTGAACCTTCAGTTCTCGCCCGCCTCTGCAACCACGACCGAAATTTCGAGCAACCGGTCGGTGACGCGCGAACTCCCAGACGGCGTCAACGACGCGACCGCCCGCCAAGAGTTCCACTGAGCGGGCTCCGGGGGTGGTGAACCGAGCCTTTTAAGACCTATTCGAGTGAAACGCGTTACCATGCACCTTGAAGGTGAGCAAGCATTCAATACGCCAGTGGCTACCGTCTGGGACACCTCGTTTCGTCCCGACATTCTCGAAGCCTGTATTCCGGGCGCACAGTCGGTCGAACGCACCTCGGACACCGAATTTAGCGCCGTCGTTCGCCGTGGGCTGGCGAGCATCTCCGTGACGATGGAACTAACCTTTGACGTGGTCGAAGACAACCGACCGGACGACGTCACCATCGAAATGGAGGGGACTGACAACCGGACGAACAGCACGGCGGCGGGCGATATCGCCATCGATGCCAGCGAAAGCGACGACGGGTCTGTCCTCAGCTACGAAGCCGACTTAGAGTTCACCGGGCGCCTCGCCTCGCTCGGCAGTCGGCTCATCAAGCGGCAAATCAACAAGGACCTCTCTTCGTTTTTCGACAGTTTGCAAGAACAGGTCGAATCGGAAAGCGCGATTTCAGAATAAGCAGCCGGGTCGGTTGCTGGAATTAGAACCCGAACACTTCCTCTGCGTTTCCACCCATTATCGCGTCCGTCGCCTCCTGTGAGAGGCCGAGGTCGCGCACGTCGTCTGCGTTGTCCTTGATGTCCGGAATCATCGGCGCGGGCCAGTCGGAACCGAACATCGTCTTGTGGGCGATGGATTCGAGTTTCGGGAACGCGTCGAGCAGGTTCGTCGGCGGGATAGAGGAGATATCGAAGTAGATGTTGTCGTGACGGCGGTAGAGATAGAATGCCTCGTCGTAGTAGAGCGGGCGGCCACCGTGACACATCACCACGTCAACGTCGAAGTCCATGCACACGTCATCGACGTACATCGGGTCGGTGTGGATGTTGCGCGCGCCGGGGAAGAAGCTCGTCCCCGTGTGGATGACGACGGGAATGTCCGCGTCTGCACACCGCTGGTACAGCACTTCGAGGCGCTCGTTGTTGTTGCCGACCGGCGGGTCGCGGTAGGCGTTCGGGCGCACGTCTTGATGGGGTGGGTGGAGTTTCACACCATCCAAATCGAGGTCGTCGATGATGCGGTCCATCCGCGCGTGCACGTCGTCTACGGTGCCGTCTAAGTCGATACCGGCAACCGACCGGAGCCGGTCTGGGGCAGCGTCGCGGAACTCTGCGGCGAACTCGTTCACCTCGGGTGGGTAGCCCACAATATCCTTCGAGACGTAGTTGATGGCAACGGCACCGTCGAACCCCTGCGTGTCGAGATATTCGAGGAACAGTTCCGGATTTTCGGCCATCTCCCACGCCTCGTCGAAGCGCCGCTGGAGGTTCCGGAACTTGTCGATGGCTCCCTGCTTTGCGAGCCAGAACGGATTCATGTGTACGTGGCAATCGATCAGCATCGTCTGTCCCTTCTTCCCCATATTATAAATATGGTATGGGTTGACGTGGTCTGCCAAAATCGCAACACGAAAGGGCGACGAGAAACCGAGAACGCGGCTCAGAATGCGGTGATACGCCGGTAGTCGTCTGCGAGCACCTGCGAGTCTTCGGGGAGCAACGCGATGACGAGATACGGGACGTGTTCCTCGAAATACGCCACCAGTTTCGCAATCCGGTTTGCGTCGAGCGCTTCGAGCGAGTCGAGCAGCATGAACGGCACGGATTCGTGGACGTCGTGGGTGAGGTAGCCCGCGAGCGCGAAGACGAGGCCCATCACCTCACGTTCGCTCTCGCTCAGGTGGGAAACCGTGTCTTCGTACACCGTTCCCGATGCCGTCTGGCGGACGATGTGCAACTCGAAACTGCTCTCACCGCGCGTGTTGGTGAGCCGTTCGATCCAGATGCGGTCGATGTTCTCGTAATCGAGGATGCGAATCACCCGTTCCATCTCCTCGTTGAACGTCTCGACCGCCTCGCGCTCGATGTCGTCAATCCGGCTTCGAAGCGCTTCCAACCGGCTTTGACACTCCGCTCGCTCGCGTTCGAGCGTCGGGATGCGCTCGATTGCCTCCTCGATGTCTTCAATTTTCGCTTCGACGGCTTCGAGGTCAGACTGTGCGGTCTCCAGTTCGAACTCGGCTTCGATAGCTGCTTGGTGGAGCGCCAGCACCTCGTCGCGGTCTTCTCGTTCGAGTTCTGCGACCTGCGCTTTGTACGTCTCAACGGTCTCTTCGACGTCCTCGCGGGTTGCTTCGAGGTCGGCAACGGTCTCGCGGCGACGTTTCAGTTCTTGGGTTGCCCGCGACAGGCGGTGCTCTGTCTGGTCGCGCTCTTGTTGCTTGCGCTCGATTTCGGTGCGCTCTGCTTTGACCGCCTCTATCTCTCCAACGACCTCCATTCGCTCGTTGACCTTGTCTGCCCGCAGCGCATCGAGTTCCTCGATGATGGCTTCGATGTCGGCTCGCTCGACCTGGCTCCCACAGGTCCAACAGATGACAGACTCGACATCCGCGAGCAGTTGCTCCATGATGTGGCTTCGCTCTGACTCGTCTGCGAACAGCTCGCGTACTTCGGTGTCGTCTTCGAGCATCTGCCTGTTGAACTCGATGACACCTTGGAGGCGTTCAATGATCGAATCGAGGTTCCGCTTTCGCTCTTGGTAGGTTCCAAGACGCTCCCCGAGGTCGCTTATCGTCCGTACCGACGCTGGAAGCTCTGCGAGCGTTTCGGTCAGTTCGTCGCGCTCTGTTTCGAGGGCGTCGATGCTGTCGCGCTCGGTGGTGATGCGCCCACGAACGGTCTCGAGTTTGGCTTGCGCGTCGTGGAGCTCTGAGAGGAGTTGCTCCTGTTCGCTCTGGCGGGATTTGGACTGTTCGACGTTCAGGTTCTGTTCCTCGAGTTTGGCGGTTTTCGCGTCGACCGCTCGTTTCTGTTCCTCGATTGTTTCCGTGAGTGTATGGCGGCGCTCTTCGAGTTTCGGCACCTCCTGTTTTTTCGCTTCGAGCGAGGTGATCGTCTCGCTGAGCCGTTGTTTCTCGGCTTGTACTTCTCGAATTTCGCGGTCGATGACGTCGGTGTCCACGGGCCGCATGATGAGTTCGTGGAGGTCCTCGTTTCGGGTTGCGGTCTGGCGGGCTTCGTTGGTCTCGAATAAGAAGGCGAACAACGAGGCGACTTCGGCGTCGTCAGTGTACGGATTCCCGTCCGTGATGACGGTTCGATTCGCCCGTTCGTAGGTTCGTCGAAAGGAGTCGCCGTCCAGTTCGAGCGTCACGTCGCCCTCGGTCGCATCTCCCTTGAGGTTCGCTTCGTCGCCGCCGAGTGCGCCCGCGAGCGCTCGCAAGAACGAGGTTCGATTCGTCGCATTCCTCCCTTCGAGAATCGTCACCCCCGGTTCGAACGAAAGTTCTGCGTGCTCGATGCCCCCAATATTTCGCACGCCAACGTGGGCAATCGAGTGTGCTTCCTGAGACTGTTTCATACCAGCGTTACTGAGCGATAGGTCAAAATACTATGTGTTGTCGTACCTCTGCGCTGGTTCGGCATCTCCACGTTCACACGGTCGCTCGCTTACCGCTTACGTCGCTGTGTCGCCGTCACGTTGGCACTGACAGCCGCCGTGGGACGCGATGTCTGCGAAGTCGGTGATGGTTCCACAGCGTTTGCACATGACGCGAAAGCTCACGATTGGGCGATAGTTGTCGTCTGCGAGCGCGTCTGCGTTGCTGAGGCGCGTTACGGTATCGCCGAGGACGGCTTCGGCCCGACTCTGGAGTCGGTTGATGCGGTCGAGTTCGCCGTCGACCGTCACTTCCGTCTTCGTCTTCGAGACGTGCAGGCAGTTTCGCAGGTGGCGGTACATCGTCTGATGGGAGATGAACTCAGAGCGAAGCGTGGTCACGTCCACGCCGTAGTTTTCGAGTCGCCCGTGTGCCTCTGCAGTCATCCCTTTGCTGACATCTCCCGTGAGCAGGTGATAGAGGCTCTCGACTTCGCTTTTCACCGCGCTGTGGCCCGCAGCCGACAGCGTGCGAGCGAGAATCGTGCGATTGAACAGGTCTGCGAGCTCCCGAACGCTCTGCTTTTCGAAGCCGTCGCCGCGCCAGCGCGCTTCGAGTTCTTCGTTTACGCTCTCCATGCGATACCGCGAGACGAGCCGACCGACCTTGCACTCACATCGAGGGACGTTTCCGTCCGTATCCTCCATACCTGTCGCACTCACCGGGGGGTGTTACGTGTTACGCTCGTTCTACCGACCGTCACGTCGGTACGGCCGTCCTCACGAGCGTTCTCGCCGTGGCTGCGTGTGCGAGACCCCCCGTGTAACAGCAATTTGTTACAATTGTATGGCTGTAACAATTCTTGGAACACACGGTCCGTGAGCCCATTTGGGCAACCGCAGCCATTCTCACGCCTCCGACCACCGGGGAAGAATTATTACCATCCCCTCGAATCCGAGTAGTACGATGTACCCGTCTGAGTTTAAATATCTCGCCGCCGAGTCTGTAGACGACGCGCTCACGCTGATAGCCGACCACGAGTTCGCTGAAATTCTCGCGGGCGGGCAGAGTCTCATCCCGTTGCAAAAAGAGCGACTCGCCATGCCCGACTACGTCATCGACATCTCCGAAATCGCGGAACTCGACTATATCGAAGAGACCGCAGACGAAATCCGCCTCGGCGCGGTCACGACGCACACGACGGCCGAAGAATCTGAACTGGTTCGCGAACACGTTTTCATCTTCAGCGAATGTATCTCGAAAATCGCAGACCGCCTCGTCCGCAATCGCGGTACGGTTGGCGGCACTGTCGTCGAAGCCGACCCTGACGGTGACTACATGCCGGTGATGAAACTGCTCAACCCCGACGTGGTCGTGACCGGCCCAGACGGCGAGCGCGTCATTCCCTTCTCTGAGTTCTACATCGGGATGTTCACCGTCGATATCGAAGAAGACGAACTCCTCACCGAGGTTCGCCTGCCGAAACTTCCCCTCCTCCCCGAGGCCGCAGGCGTTGGTAGCACGTACAAGAAACACGTGAACCGTTCGGGTGACTACGCCATCGTCGGAGTCGCCGCGCTCGTCCACGTCGATGACGACGGGTCGATTATCAACGCCCGCGTCACCATCGGCAGCGTCGGCCCACTGCTCACCTCTGCGGGTGCTGCAGACGCCGTCGTCGGCACGGAACTCGACGAGGCCTCACTTGAAGCGGCCGCAGACGCCGTCGAAGCCGAGGTCATGCCCGACCAAGAGGGCCGACTCGGCGCGTACAAACGCGCGATGGCCGGTGAGTTCACGCAGCAGGCGCTGCGTACTGCCTACGAACGCGCGCTCGCAGACAGCCAGTAAGCAGGCAGTCCCCGAAACTCACGACGGGTTTTCTCTTTTTGCGGAAAGGTGGTTTTATTAGACCATGGTAGAAAGTCACACTGACCAATGGACGATATTAGCGACATGAAGCGCCGCGAAGTCGAGGCGTTTCTCTCTTTCGTAGCAGGCGCAGAAACGGAGCGCGCGGTCAAAGCACGGTCCTATCACATCCTCGCGACGTACGAACAGGAGGACTTCGAGCGCGTCTCAGACCTGTTTACCGATGTTGGGGCGACCGCCGGGTTCGCATTCCTCGGGCGCGACGTGGACGACCAAGCGCCCTCCATCGAGATGGTAGCAGACCGCGGCCATGAGGTCGTGTTGCACGGGCATCGCCACGTCAAGTTCGGCGGACTCTCCTACGAAACGGCCCACGACGACCTCTCACAGGGAATGGCCGCCATCGAAGACGCCGCGTCGGTCACGCCGACTGGTTTTTTCGCGCCGTTCAAGGCCGTGAGCGAGGGGACGCTCAAAGCCGCCGCCGAACTCGACCTCGGGTGGGTACTCGGGAAACCCGATGAGGGGGCAACCGTCCCTGCCGAGGTCGAACTCATCGACTCCGTGTATCCCCATGACTCTCGCCTGCTCGAAGGCGGCACCTCGCCCGCAGACACGTTCGAGCAGTTAACTGACGCCGCCGCAGACGGCGAGACGTTCCTGTTCCACCCGAACCTGCTCGACTACTACGACGCGAACGACGAGTTCGCAGAGTGGATCGAAGGCGTCGGCCCAGTGTCGGTGGGCGAGCAAGTCGAAGACGGCGGCGTTGGCGTCGTCCTCGACTGCCTCCGCCCGCTCAGAATCGAGTAACCGGGTACGCGGCAGGCTGGATTTTCCCTGTTTCAGGGGCCAACACCCGATTTTTCACCGTCAGTAATGCTTAATAACCATGGTTCGGTACGTGAATACGTTTCAATGACAGCCGAGCAATACACCAGTACCGTCACCGTAACCGTGAACGGTGACGAGGAAACACACGAGGTTCCAGACCGGAAGCTCCTCGTCCACTTCCTCCGCGAGGACGCCGGCTGTACCGGCGTTCATCAGGGATGCGTCGTGGGGAAGTGCGGGGCGTGTACGGTCGTCGTGGACGGGACGCCGATGAAGTCCTGTATGATGTACAGCGCGCAAGCCAACGGGAAAGAAATCATGACCGCACGCGGGTTGGGGCCAAAAGCAGAGGAAGAAGGCGTCGCGCTCGAGGACGACGGCGACATGCTCCACCCGATTCAGAAGGGCTTCAAGGAGAATCACGGTCTCCAGTGTGGCTATTGTACGCCCGGCTTTGTGCTCTCTACCTACGGTCTCCTTTCAGAAAACGACTCACCCTCCGAAGCCGACATCGACGCTGCCGTCTCGGGGAACATCTGCCGCTGTACGGGCTACAACAGCATCGTAGACAGCATCGAATGGGCCGCAGAAGAACTGAAAGCCATCCGCGCCGATACGGGGGCGGCCGATGACTGACGACGCCCGGTCTGAAGACACCTGTTCTGACACCGCCAGAACCGACGGTGGTGCGGCGGCGGTCAAAGCCGTCGAAGCGGAGGAACAACCTGCGCGAGAAAAGAACGTCGGCCAGCCGCTAAAGCGAAAGGAGGACAACCGACTCACGACCGGTCGCGGGCGCTATATTGAGGACTTAGAACCCGTCCCGAATCTCCACTACATCGCCGTCCTGCGCTCGCCGCTCGCCCACGCGAACATTGAGAGTATCGACGCGAGCGCCGCGCTCGAACTGCCCGGTGTCAAGGCTGTCATCACCGGGCAGGACGTTGCAGCCCGCGTCAAACCGTTCCCGGCCGCCGTCCAGAATCCGTCTAACGCCTACTATCCGATTGCGGTGGACAAGGTTCGCTACTACGGCGAACCCGTCGCCGTCGTCGTCGCAGACGACCGTTACCGGGCACACGACGCGCTCGAACACATCCGCGTCTCCTACGACCGTCTCGACCCGATTCTCGACCCGGAGGAGGCCGTCGAAGACGACGCGCCGCAAGTTCACGAGGGCGGCAACGTCGCAAACCACCGCGTCCTCGAATACGGCAACGTTGAGGCGGAGTTCGACGCCGCAGACCACATCGTCGAAGAGCGATTCGAGTACCCGCGCACGGCGTACCCGCCGCTCGAAACCTACGGCGTCATCGCGGACTACGACGACGGACAGGACACGCTCGACATCTGGGCGAACTTTCAGGGGCCGTTCTCGCTGCATGCCGTGACGACGGCCGTGTTGCCCCTTCCCGAAAATCGCATCACCCTTCGCGTCCCCTCGGATCAAGGCGGCGGCTTCGGCGTGAAGTGTTCGCTCTATCCGTACATGGTGCTGCTCTCTGCGGTATCCATGGAAGCGGGCGTCCCCGTGAAGTGGGTCGAATCCCGCCAAGAGCACCTGCTCGCGAGTTCGATGCACGCAAACCGCGTCCAGTACCTCGAAGGCGCAGTTGACGACGACGGTAACATCCGCGCAATTCGCTTCCGGCAGTACGACGATTACGGTGGGTACGTCAGACCCCCAGAACCGGGGGCGACCTACCGCCCGATTGCGAATTGGCAGGGGCCGTACACCATGAACGCCCTCGGGGCGGAGCTTTTCGCCGTCAGGACGAACAAGTGTCCGACCGGCCCGAACCGCGGCTATGGCTGTCACCTGCACTACTTCGCGCTCGAAGGGCTGGTCGACCGGATGGCGGAGACCATCGACATGGACCCGGCCGAGTTGCGCCTTCGCAACTTCATCGAAGACGATGCGTTCCCGTTCGAGTCGCTCACTGGGGGCCTCTACGACAGCGGTCAGTACGAGAAGGCGATGCGGATGGGCCTCGAAGCCATCGACTACGAGAACCTCACGACCGAGAGCGACGACGAGGACACGCTCGTCGGCATCGGGATGGCCGCGGTGGTCGACCCACAAGCGTCGAACATGGGTTACCTCGATGTGGCGCTCCCAAAGGAGATGCGCAAAAACACCAAGTCAGGTGCCTTAGAGGCGATTACCGTCATCGTCGGTCCGGACGCGACGGTCAAGGTTGACCTCACCGACTCGCCACAGGGACAGGGGCACGAGACGACGGTGAGCCAAATCGTCGCCGACGAACTCGGCGTCCCGTTCGACGCGGTGAAGGTGAACACGGGTATCGACACGAGTGCAGACTCGTGGGCCATCTCCTCTGGCACCTACTCCTCGCGCTTCGGGACGATTGGCCACGCCGCCGTCGCGAAGGCCGCCGGACAAGTGCGCGACCAGATCCTGACCATCGGTGCACATCTGCTCGGCGTCTCTGAAGACCGCGTCGAACTCAGAGACGAAGCCGTCGTGAGCGACGAGGGCGACGCTGTCTCGCTTCGCCGCATCGCCGGGACGACCTACTGGGACCCACAGCAGTTGCCCGAGGGTGTCGAGCCGAAGCTGGCTGCACTCTCGGTCATGGGCATGAATCAGGCGACGGCCGTCACCGACGACGACAAGGTGAACTCCTCGATGACCTACGCCTTCGGCGCGCACTTCGCCGTTGTCGAAGTGAACAAACGAACCGGCGTCGTTAACATCAGAGACTACGTCACGGTCCACGACCCCGGCACCGTCGTGAACCCGCTCATCGTTCGCGGGCAAATCGAAGGCGGCACCTTCCACGGCTACGCGAGTACGTTCTACGAGTTCCACGAATACGACGAGACGGGCACGCTCCAGACAGACTCGCTCATGGACTACGCCATGCCGACCATCAAAGAGCGCCTGAAGATGCGTCACGAACACGTCGAGACGCCGTCGCCGTTCACCGAAATCGGGTCGAAAGGCACCGGCGAGGCGGGGACGCAGGCAACCGTGCCCGCGCTCTCGAACGCGGTGCGCAATGCGCTCATGCAGGCGGATGTCGACTTAGACACGCTGCCGATAACGCCAGACCGCGTCTGGGAACTCCTCCACCCGGCCGAGACGGACGACTGAACCGGGAGCTCACACGTTTTTCGACGCAATTTACCGCCATTATCGGTGGAAGAAACGGCTATCATGTGCCATGATAGAAAACTACATTATCTATCTCACAAGTTGAGTGAGTATGAACTGGGTAGTGAATCTGGAGAATCAGGTCCACGAGCGTGGTCGAAAGACCGCGGTCATCAGCGAGGGCGAGAGCTACACGTACAACGAACTCAACTGGCACGCCAATTCGTTCGCAAACTGGCTCAAATCCTTCGGCGGCAAGCGCGTGTGCATGTACGTCCCGAACACCCCAGAAGTCTATTTCGCTGCGTTCGGCGCGATGAAAGCCGGCGGCGCGCCCGCGCCGATAAACTACATGTTCGGTCGCAACATCATCGAATACGTCCTCGACGACGCCGACGCGGACGCAGTGATGACGTTCCCCGATGACGCAGAAATGGTCGCCTCAGCGGCCAAAGACGCCGGCGTCGAACACGTCGTCACCATCGGCGAATCAGAATACGGCACCATCACGCTCGACGAAATTCTCACTACCCACTCGAACTACACCGAGACGGTGCCCCAGCGCGACGACGACCTGTTCGGCCTCATGTACACGAGCGGGACGACCGGCAACCCGAAAGGCGTCTACAAATCCCACCGAAGCGTGTCGGTGCACACCAAGGCAATGCGACACATCTGGAAAATCACGTCAGACCAGACGTGGCTCTGTGCCGGGCCGTTGTACCACACCTCCGGGTTCGAGTCGTCGTCACTGCCCGTGCTCGCTGCCGGGGGCACCGTTGTCCTCCACAAGTGGGACATCGACCGCTTTCTCGCTGAAGTCGAACAGTACAAAGCCGACAGCGCGTACATCGCTGGGTCGATGCTCCTCGATATGCTGGAGTACGAAACCCCAGAGCGCTACGACGTGAGTTCGCTAAAGCAGGTGTTCGCGGGCGGTGCACCGATGGACGCCAAAGATTACGATACCGTAGAAGAGATGTACGACGTGCGCGTCTCAGAGCGCCTCGGCATGACCGAGGCGGGCATCATCCTCACCTACCCTGTCGGCAAAACCGGCGAGTTCTCTCCGCGCGACGAGGTTCCCGGGCGCGTGCCCGGGTCGTGTGGCAGGCCAGTCGTCCAAGAGGTGGACGTGCGCGTGGTCGATTTGAACACGGGCGAGGTCGTCGAGGTTGGCGAAGGCGAAATGCAGGTTCGCGGCGATACGCTGTTCGAGAAGTACATCAACAAACCCGAGAAGACCAAAGAGGCGTTCACCGAAGACGGCTGGTACCAGTCCGGCGACGTGGTTCGCGTCGACGAAGACGGCTACATCTTCCACCTCCGCCGGGCAGACAGCATGATCGTCACCGGCGGCGAAAACGTCTATCCGCGTGGCGTAGAGCGCGTCATCAGCAGCCATGACGCCGTCAAAGAGACCGCCGTGTTCCCGATTCCAGACGCCCACTGGGGCGAACGCGTCTGTGCGGCCGTCGTCCTCAAAGACGGTGCGTCGGTGACCGAAGCCGAACTCATCCAGTTTTGCAAACAGTCGGACGATATCTCCGATTTCGAAGCGCCAAAACAGATTTTCTTCCGCGACTCACTCCCGAAGACGCCGACGAAGTCCATCCGGCGACCCGACCTCACCGACGAGTACCGCGACGTGCCGTACGAGAACTAAGTTCGACGTCTCGATTCTTTTTCACCCATCTCAACCCACTCTCGCAGACCCACTGCTCAGCAACGCTGAGTGAAAACACAAGAAAAAATCGTCAGTGAGTCGCGCTTAGCGCCCGGTCTTCGACAGCAGTTCCGTCCAGCCGCGTTCGCGGTCTTCTTCTGCGTAGTCGAGCTGCTCGGAAGAGAACCAATCCGAGAGCGTGACGAGATCGATGGGATACTCCGGCCGGTCGAATGTCACGTCGAGTTCGCCGTACGGGACCGTCGCGTCGATGGCGAGGCCGCCTTCGAAGTTGGTGTTCGACTGCTTGACCTCGCCACGTGCTCCGGCGCGCTCGCTTGGCTGGAACGTCTGGCCTGCGCCGCCGGGAACCGGGTTGAGGAAGTCTTTTTGCGGGTTCGTCCGGGTCGTAATCGCCCACATCACGTCGTCCATCGAGTAGATGTCAATGTCCGTGTCAACGGCCACGGCTATCCGCATCCCACGGGAGGTGCCGAGTGCGGTCACCATGAAGTTGCGGTGGTAGCCTTCGTCCACCGGGTTCGACTTGTCCACCTGGAAGATGGCTCCGCCCCAGTCGGTCATCGCGTACGGGATGTTCACGTCGTGGATGATGCCGGGTTCGATTCTGTCAACCGTCTCGTAGAGCGCACCCTCGCGCACGGTCGTCTGGATGTTGTTCTCCTCTGCACTGTGGACGATGATTGGTTGGATGAGCGGTTTTGCGTCAAGGTCGCGGTGAGTGACGGCTTCAACGTGGAAGGTCGGAGCCTTGTACGCCCGTCCCATGTACCCGGCCCACTCGGGGTGGAACGGGTGTTTGCCCTGTTCTTCGGTCTCCTCTGACTCGTCGGTCTCCCAGCGGCGGTCTTTCGGCTTCAGGTAGCCTTCGATGGCGTACTCGGCGTTGGCGATGCTGTACGCGCCCTCGACCGTTGCCGCCTCAACCACTTCGATGGGTGCCTGCTGGATTCCGCCAGCGACGCCGAGTTCGTCACAGCCCTTCGGGAGCACGACGTAATCGAACCCAGACCCGGCCGCGAGCGTGGCTGCCGGCGGGATGCCGAAGTTCATCGTAATCGGAATCTTCGGATCGTCGCTGTCGTTGTAGTGTTCGGACATGACCATCCAGACGTGGCCGCCCGGTGCGGCTTGGAACGTCGAGACGTCGCCCCACCGGAAGTTCATGCGGTTGTAGCCAATGTGGCTGCCGCCGTCGAACCAGCCGCCGTAAATGACGCTCACGCCGGAGCCTGTGGTGAGTTCGTCTTCTTCTTCGGTGTGTCGAATTGGGACGATGATGTCGTCTACGTTGATGTCTTCGGTGACGACGGTTTCCTGTACCGGCGCTTCCTCTCGAGAGACCACTTTCGGCGGAATCGGGTTGCTGATTGCATCCGCGATTCGCTGGGTGCGGTCGCGCCGGTTTTCGAAGCCAAACAGGTTGTCGATGCGCTCGCGGTTTGCAAAGAGATTGACGACGAATCGCGCGTGATCCCACCCTTTGAGATTCTCGAACAGCAAGGTCGGGCCACCGTCCATCTTCTTTTGGATGCCCGCAATTTCGAGGTCGGGGTCGACCGGCGTTTCTGTCCTGAGTAGCTCACCGCGTTCGTGTAGCCCATCGATGGTCGTCCGGAGGCTCGCGACGTTGATGTCGCCAGGCCGGACTTCCTTTTCAGTACCCGTCGATAGTGGCTTGTAGTCCGCCATGCCAGATGCTTCGGAGAGATACATGATAAACTTGTGTATGTGTGTCTCACACAGGGATTCAGTTCGATCGCCGTCCGCGGAATCCGCGGTGCGTTTCCCCGCGCCGGTACGCCCATATTCCCCGAGCGGGATATGCACGTATGGGCCACCATGACGACGCGGCAGACCACGCACACGGGCATTCTCACGACCACGACCACGACTTCACCGACCGCATCGACCGGTTGAACGACCCGATTCAGTTTCGCTATCTCTCGGCTGAAGAACTCAGAGAGCTACTCGACCCCGCACCCGACTGGACGGTCGCTGACTTGGGGAGTGGAACCGGGCTCTTCACGGACGAACTCGCGCCAGTCGTCGACACGCTCTACGCGCTCGATACGAACGACGGGATGCACGAGGCATACCGCGAACGGGGTGTCCCCGAGAACGTCGACCTCGTGACTGAAGACGTTGCAGCCACGCCGTTTGCAGACGGCGAACTTGACGGAGCCATCTCATTGCGCACTTTCCACCACGGCGTCGCAGAAGCCCTTCCAGAACTCGCCCGCGTCCTGCGGCCGGGCGGGCGGTTCGTCGTGTTCGACTGGTCTGCGACGCGAGCCGGTGAGACTGAACGAGGCCCACCTGCCGACATGTGTTTCGACATCGCAACCGCACAATCGCTGTTACTCGACCACGGCTTTCGTATCCAACGCGCCAAGGAACGCCGCGAGACGTTCGTCGTGGTCGCAACGCGACGCGGTGACTGACCCTCCGAACTTTCATGCGACCGCCGTGTAAATCGAGAGCTGCGTTAACGAAGCACATATATACCTCATCTGAGTAGGTCTGGCATACCTCTCACGTATGATGACCGAGCAACGTAGCCTGCGAGTCGCCGTCAGACGCCATTCCCGAGCGATATTCTTACTCGCCCTTTCTCTGTACACCCTCTTTTTGATTTACACGTCGTTCTCCTACAGCCGCGAAGCGCGAATGTTCCCGCTCATCGCGAACGTTTTGCTCATTGGGTTGATTCTCGTAGAGGCGCTTTTCAATCGCTATGGAGACCGGCTTCACTTCCGGATTCACGGCGTGTTTTCCAAGACGAACGAGGGAGACGATGTCCTTTCGCGTGCAGCAGCAGAGCGCAACGTGCGCCGGGAAGTCGAGATGGTCGGCTGGATTGTCGGGTTCATCTTCGTCATCTGGTTGTTCGGCTTCCTCTCGTCGTTCTTGCTGGTTCCACTGTTCGTGTACGTCTACGAACGTGATCTTCGCATGGCAATTTACACCCTCATCGTCATCGTCGTCTTACTGAACACGTTCGTGTATGTGCTCTCTGCGCGGCTGTGGGACGGGGTCATTTTCGGCCTGTTGTAGGCTGTGTGACCCTCAGCTAAAACTCGGAACAGCGCGCTTCTCTACCGGTATTTCGTGGGTATTGGGCTTCCCTCACACGGTTTTCGGGAGCCAAAGAATTTATCTGTCACGACCCAAAGCTATAACACCTGCCCTATTAATGATGGGGTATGCGTCGAAGAAGCATGCTGAAGGGCATTGGAGCAGCCGCAACGCTCTCCCTTGCTGGTTGTACTGGTGGCAGCGGCGGCGAATACCCCTCGGATGACGTCGATCTCATCGTTCCATTCGACACTGGTGGCGGAATGGACCACATCGCTCGACTGAGCAAACCTTACTGGGAGGAGTACTTGCTCGGCGGCGAGCACAACTTAGTCATCAAAAACGTCACCGGTGGTGGTGGCACGGTCGGAACAGAACAGGCCTACAGCGCGAACGCAGACGGCTACACGTTGTTGACCAACGACTCGTTTCAGCTCATCCCGCACGAAATCGGGCGCGACCCCGGTTTCTCCGTTCAGGACATGAGCTACCTCGGCGTGATCTCCCAAGACCCGATTGGCCTGACGGGCTCTACGGATTTAGAGATAGAGAGTTTCCAAGACTTAGTCGACCAAATCGACGATCTCACCTTCGCCACGCAAGGGAAGGGGTCGGTCGGACACTTACACCCCATCGTCATCGGTGAGTTGACGGGTGCGTTCAGCCAAGACGAAATCAACTTCATTCACTACGAAGGCGTTGGCGCGGGCATCACGGGCATGGAGCGCGGCGAAGCCGACCTCGCGGCGTTCACCGCCACGTCCGGACACAACGTCGCACTCGGCTACGACACGGTCGACTTGCTGTTCGTCTGGGCGGACGCCGCGCTGCGCGACCGGATTTCGAGCGGCCAGATTTTCGCTTCAGAAATCGACGCCGACGGGATTGACAGAATCATGGACGTTTCGCTGTTCCCACGGTTCTACGCCGGACCGCCGGGCATGGACGAGGATGTCTTGAGCACCCTCCGTGATGCCTTCGAACAGGTGATAGCTGACGACGAATTCATGGCCGACGCAGAGGAGGCAAACCGGGTCATCGTCGACCCGGCGGGTCACGAACGCATCGAGGAGATTGTCGGAAACCAGTTCGAACTCATGTCCCAAGAGCCGTTCAAAGGAATCATCGAGGAAATGTTCTAATCGACGATGGTGCACAGTGCTCTGAACAACGCCCCTCGCCTCGTTCGCTTCGAGCCGGGCGATAACCCAACTGCGACACCATGATGGACGCACTCTCACCGGTCGTAACCGCCGTTGGCCAAGACTTCTGTTCGAGCCTCGTGTTAGCCGCGGCTGATGGCGACCTGGTTGACGTTGCGCTGACGGCGCTCGATACGGTTCTCACGCCGATTGGTATCGTGTTAATCGTCCTTGGTGCGGTACTGGGGCTGGTGATGGGTGCGATTCCGGGGCTTGGTGGCCCTGTTGCGATTGCTCTGCTCATCCCGCTCACGTTCCATCTTAGAACCGAAGATGCGTTCATCATCATGGCCGCGACGCTCGGTGGCGTTGCCTTTGGGGGGTCTGTCACGGCGATTCTCCTCAATATCCCGGGCGACGCGCCAAACGCGGCGACGCTGCTCGACGGCTACCCGCTCGCAAAGCAGGGTCGTGGCGGCGAGGCAGTCACCGCAAGCGCACTGAGCTCTGCAACCGGGGCGACGATTGGGATTATCTTGTTCGTTATCCTCATCCCGTTCGTCCGGCCGATTGTGCTCTCGTTTTGGTCACCGGAACTGTTCTGGCTTGCGGTGTTTGGGCTCGCAGTGCTCGCCACCGTCACGAGAGGCTCCATCCTCAGCGATTTGATTGCCGGGGCGTTCGGCCTCGTGTTGGCCTTCCACGGCCTGAACGCGGTCACCGGCAGCGCCCGATTCACCTGGGGGACGACGTACCTGCTCGACGGCTTTACGCTCATCCCCGTGATTATCGGCCTGTTCGCCGTCGCAGAGATGATTAAACTAGTGAGCGAAGGCCGGAAGATTGCAGAGGATGGGAGCGTCCACGGCGGCGTCGTAGACGGGGTTAAATCCGTCTTCAACAGCAAATGGACCGTCATCCGTGGTTCGATTATCGGCTGGTTCATCGGTGTCGTTCCCGGCGTTGGTGGGACGGTGGCGAACTTTGTCGCCTACTACCAAGAGGTGCAGTGGTCTAACGACCCAGATTCGTTCGGGAAGGGGAACATCAAGGGCGTGATTGCCAGCGAAGCTGCGAACGACGCGAAAGACGGCGGCACGATGCTTCCGACGCTCGCGCTTGGCATTCCGGGGTCGGCTTCGACCGCCGTGTTACTCGGTGCGTTCTTGGTTCACGGGATTCAACCCGGGCCGATGCTGTTTGACCAGCACGTAGACCTCATCTTCATCATCCTGTTTTCCCTCCTGTTTTCGAACTTTGTCACGTCTACGATTGGCGTGTTGCTGGCCAACCGGTTGGTCCGGGTGACCCAAACGCCGACGGTCGTTCTTGCCCCAGTTGTGTTGTTCATCTCCTTCGTCGGGGCATTCATGTTTAGGAACAACTTCGGGGACATCGCCATCGCCGGTGCGTTCGGCGTGCTGGGCTACCTGATGATAAAGTTCGGTATGTCCCGGATTATTCTCATCATCGCGCTCATTCTGGGGCCGGTCGCTGAGGCGAACTTCCACCGGTCGCTGCAGTACTCACAGGGCGATTTCGCCATCTTCTACTCCCGACCGATTTCGGCTGTGATCATTGTACTGACCGTCGTTATTCTGCTCCTGCCGGTGCTCCAGGCCCAGTTCAGAGAGCGACTCTCCTGACTGTCTGCCTGGGCAGCAATTTTCCTCGTACTGGTTCACTTCTCGCCGGTTTCGAGCACTATCTTGGATGGTTTGGATAGTTTGTACTAAATCCAGAAATCTAAATATTTACTGTCTAAAATATGTGTTTTCTCAGCCAGTAATATTCTATTCCCCAAGAAATACCAGACTCAACCTATGGGGGGTGCAAATACTATCTGCGAGAAAATGATTATTTTCTGCCACAAATTTAGTTTGTATGATTTTGACGATATGTGAAAAGATAGTTTGGATGGTTTGTATAGATTGGCTAGTTTTGCTCTTACGACCGGATTTGACAGTTTTTCGAGATTGGTTAGATTGGGCTGGCATTCTGGTTGGGCAAGTGCCCGATTCTTTGCTAGCACTGCCGAGCTGCGCTTCCGCCACTTGGGTGATTAAAACTCGCCGTTCACGATTGCTGCAACACGAGTCCGGTCGAACAACCATTCGTCTTCGGGGATGTCCGGGTAGTGGTCGCCATCTTCGTAGCGGGGCCACTCGCCAAACAGGTCGGGATAGAGCTGTTTTGCGCCCATCTCGATTTGGAACAGGTTCATGAGCGGGCCTTGATACCGCATTCCGGCGGCGAACACGCGGTCGTTCTTCACAGCCGAAAGCTGACTGCCCACAGAGTGGTCTTCGAGCGTCTTTCGCGTCTTCTGCATGCTGTAGCTCGGCGTCATCCCCCAGAGGTGGAGGATGATGTCCGGGTCGGCTTCGAGCATCGCTTCGTAATCAACGGTGCCCCAGAGTCCGCCCCAATCCTCGTCCGCGAAGGCGTCGTTCGCGCCCAGCGGACGGGTGTCTGCGAGCCAGTAGCCCGGCTTGTTGAGGTGGTACGTGTAGAACTTCTCGCCGTCTGCAGCGAGTGTCGCACGAACGACCGTCGGGCGCTCTGCTTTCGGTGGCAGCGCGTCTTGGATGGTAGAGACGAGGTCCGTGTGCACCGTAGCGAGCGCTTCGTAGCGCGCTTGCTCTTGGAATACGGCCGCGACCTTCCCGAACAGTTCCCAGAGGGTGTAGTAGTCGTAGTTTTCGTATCCCTTCGGCGGCGCGCCGTTGGTTCCGCTGTAGAAGTTCCCGAACCACGGTGCCAATTGGTCGCTGATTTCCTCGACGTCGGATTTCGACCAGTTGCTCTGGGTCGAGGCCCACGCTGGGTCAGCAAAGTGGACGTCGCTGTCGAGTTCGTACAGTTTCTCTTTCGAAAAGCTTGCCATGAGGGGGTCATAGAGGCCCTCCCAATCGAACGACACCCCGTCTAAGTGGTGGGTGTAGTGGTTGAGCGTCGTCCCGAACATCTCGGGGACGTACACCGAATTCACTGCGTCGCCGTGCCCGAGGGCGACTGCCATATCTGCGTACTGCGAGAAGACGGTGAACACCGACTCTGGCACGGCGTCGAACGTCACGTCTCCCATCGGTGACATCGATACCGTGTACGGTCCTTCTGTGCTTTCGGTGGTCGAGCCGTCTTGTGATTCGGTCGTCTGACCGCCCGTTTCCGTTCTTTGCCCGTCTGCATCGTTCGTGCCCGTACAGCCCGCGAGCAGGCCACCAGCGATGAGCGCACCGCCACCTTTGAGATACCGCCGCCGGGTCGGATTCGATTGCGACTTACCGTCCATACTTTTAGGCGACCCTAAATCCTTAAGGGCATTTCGATATTTAGGTGGGCCTAAAAACTGATGTGCTGTGGGTTATTCGGCCTCTCTATCCACGTCATCGAGCACGCCACCGACCTGTTCTGCGAGGTCGCTCGCCTCGATGTGGGCGTACGCCCGAGCCGTCGTCTCCGGGGATTTGTGCCTGAGCGCACGCTGGGCGGCCGCGGGGCTGTGGGCCCGATACAGCGTCTCACCCAGGCCGCGGCGCGCACCGTGGAGCGTCAGGTAGTCGCGGTCACCAGCGACCTCGAACTCAGCCTCGTCACAGAGCCGTTTCATGATGGCGCGGGCTCCCGTCGTTGTCACCGACGGCGGGACGAGTTCGTACGCGCGAATCACCGCTTCTGTGTCGGCTCCAGAGAGAATTTCATCGATTTCATTGTCCACATATCCTGCTGCCCGAAGCCCATCTCGTGCCGTCGAATAGAGCGTCGGCGCGCTTCGCGTCGGAAACACTGGCCACTCGGGAGTTGGCGGAGCGAGCAGTTCGCGGTACCGACGCAGGGGTTCACACGCTTGTGGCGGCAGCTGTACCGGCTCGCGCTCTTGGGATTTTCCGAGAACGACCAATATCCCCTCGTCGAGATCAACGTCTGCCCACGTCAATCCAGTACGCCGACTGTCGCCGGGTGCGTTGAACACTTCTGCGCCCCGAACTCCGGAGTAGGCAAGGAGGGCGACGAGCGCCCGGTCACGTGTTTCTTCGGTTGCGTCGAACCCCTGTTCATCGATGGCGTCGTGGGCTCGCTTATTAACGAAGGCCATGATTTTACGGCGTTCTGTCGGCGACCAGAACTGTTCTGGCTGGGTTTTCCGACCCGCCGATTTGTCGGGTAATTCCTCTTCTGCACGGCGTTTTGCCGCGGGGTTGTCCGCGATGAGTTCTTCGCGCACGCACCAGGTCAAGAACGCCCGGACGACGGCGTAGTAGTTGTGCGCGGTCGAGGCCACGATGGCATCGGCACGAACCCGCTGGGTCAGGTATCGCGCGTACTCGCGCATCGAGCGGACGTCTAACTCGTCGAATGTATCCACTCCACGCGTTTCGAGCCAGTCAATCCACAGGCCAACGACTCGTTCTGCGTTGCGCTGGTAGTTACCCGATCCGGTTTCTCCCTTGCTCTTGCTCGCAAGGAATGGTGGAAGCGCGTCTTGGAGCCGTGTCCCCCCGGAGTTGCGCGTCGAGGTTCGGGGTGGAGAATCATCGTCCGTTGGATTGGGCATGGCGTTGGACGCACAGACGGCAGCAGGGTACAAAATTCTGGTGTTGATTATTGGGTTAGTCAACACCGATGTTTTTTGACCTGGTGGTGTGAAAAATCGCCATACTGCGACTGATTCTCCGTTATATAAACTCTATATCGCTATATGGAACTGGGTGGTGGTTCTAACCACCGTCTCCTAGGATTGGCCAGTTTATCTGCCCAGCGTGCAACAGACCAGCGTGTTGGCCCAAACCTGCATAGATGGGGTTGTACCATCGGAAGTTACGCTCGGTCTTTCTTGACGAGGGTAAGGTAATTGACTCATCCCCTGCCACCGGCCAGGTTTGACGCTTCTGGGAGTACCCGGAGATAGAGCATAGCTGCGGTGCCGATAGCGGGGCCCATTGCCAAAGGGGCGAACGCCCATTGCCATCCTAAATACCCCTCAAAAACTGGAACCAGCTGAATGGAGACCGTGGTGATAATATATCCAATCGCAGTTTGCAAGGTGAGAGCCGTCCCGACGTAGTTGTCCTCCGCGAGTTCGGAGACACAGGCGGAGAACTGTGCGGAGTCGGCGACAATCACGAAGCCCCAGACCAGACAGAACGGGGCCAGGATGACTAGTGGTTCGCCGAAGACGAACCCAGCAGCGAGACAGGAGAGGCCGCTACTGACCATGCATGCGCTAGTAACGGTCGTCTGCCCCACGCGGTCTGCGACACTGCCCGCGAACAAGGCACCCACACCTCCGATGGCGTTCGTCCCGAAAGCAAGCAACGATGTTGCGGTGGTACCCTCCGCTCCTCCGTTCGCATGCAAACTCGCTGCGAGTTCGTCGAGGCGGGCTTCGTCACCCGCAGAAAGCGTATGCTCGTCTTTCGGCGGTGGCCCCCAGATAGCGTTCGAGACCTGCCCCCATCCTATCGAGGTCGCCCTCGATGTAGACACGTCGGTCATCGGCTTGGCGCGACCAATCAGGCTTCGGGCGGAGAAGTGTCTGGTAGACGAGCGGGACAGCACTCTCGGCCATCGCTCACCGACAAGGGTGCGACGTACGAACGCGATGAGTCGTTCACGCCCACCATCTACGTTTCAGTGCACGGGGATGGCGCTCTCTCGGACTGTGCGACCGTGCTTCGTGACCATCCCGCGGTATCGCACGTCCGAGAGGTGAGTGAACGGATTAGCTTTCGCCACGACCCCGAATCCGTCCTCGAAGTTGGCGTCATCACACTCGATGCGATCACGACCCTCGCCCACACGATTAGCGCGTGGGGGTCGCCGGGGACGTATCGCCTCTACAACGTGGATTTCTCGCGGGAGTATCGCTACTGCCTCGAAAACGATATCATGCCACTCCCTGAGCGCGAGCTTCGCGTGCTTTCACTCGCCACACCCGAATCAAACCTCAACCGGGGGCGTATCACGACGCTCGAACTCGATGATGAGGTCGTAGAAGGCACACCCGCAGAGATTCTGGACGCTCTCTCTGCTCGCCTCACCGAATACGACCCGGACGTGTTCTTACTCTCGACGAGCGAACTCGTTCCCGCACTCTACGAGCAGGCACGACAGGTTGGCAACGAGGAGTTCCAACTCGGGCGGCTTCCCGGCTTCGAGCAACTCGCGGGGAAATCGACGTACACGAGCTACGGTCGCGTGGGGCATTCGCCTGCTCGCTACAATCTGCCGGGTCGGGTCATCATCGACCGGAGTAACACGTTCATGTGGAATCAGACGAATCTCGCTGGCTGTCTCGACCTCGTGAAGCGTTCGGGGAAACCACTCCAAGAACTCGCGTGGGCGTCGATTGGGAACATCTTGACGGCAATCGAAATCAAGGAAGCCCGTCGTCGAGGCGTCCTCATCCCGTGGCATTCGTGGCGACACGAGCAGTTCAAAACGATGGGCCAACTCCACGAAGCCGACCGTGGTGGGTTCACGTTCGCGCCCAAAGTGGGCCTCCACGAGAACGTACACGAGCTCGATTTCTCCTCGCTGTATCCGAACATCATCGTGACGCGAAACGTGAGTCCCGAAAAGATTCGGTGTACGTGTCACGCTGGCCGCGAAGACGTGCCCGGGCTTGGCTATTGCATCTGTGACGAGCGCGGGTATCTCCCGGACGTGCTCGAACCAATCATTGCAGACCGTGATGCGTACAAGCGCGAACTCGCAGAGACAGACGACTCAGAGCGACAAGCGGTGCTCGAAGGCCGGTCGAACGCACTCAAGTGGATTCTCGTCTCGTCGTTCGGGTATCAGGGCTTTTCGAACGCGAAATTCGGGCGTATCGAGTGCCACGAAGCAATCAACGCCTTTGCACGGCAGATTCTCCTCGATGCGAAGGACGTGTTCGAGGCGAATGGATGGAAGGTCGTCCACGGCATCGTGGACAGCCTGTGGGTGACCGCTGTGGAGGGCGAAGAACAGACGCCGCTCAATGAACTCGCGAACGAAATCACCGAGCAGGTTGGGATTCGCTTGGAGTACGAGGCGGCCTACGACTGGATTTCGTTCGTGCCCATGCGGTCGAGCAACGCGGGAGCGCTCACGAAGTACTTCGGGAAGAAGGAGAATGGCGAGTACAAGTACCGAGGGATTGAGGTTCGCCAGCGGAGTACGCCCCCGTTCGTGAAAAAAGCGCAGAAAGATCTGATTGAGATGCTTGACACACACCGGTCGCCCGAGGTAGTGTGTGACCGACTTCAGTTGTGGTTGCAGAAACTCAGGACGGGGAACGTCGAGCTGTCCGACCTCGTTATCACGAATCGCGTCTCGAAGTCGTTGGATGAATATTCACAATCGACGCGGAACGTGGCCGCATTGGAGCGGGCGTCGAAGCTGGGGCGGCTCCGTGGCCCTGGTCAGAAAGTCCAGTACGTCGTGGTCGATGATTCACTGCGGGATATTGACCGGGTTGCCCTTGCGAGTGAACGTCCGAGTGAGTACGACGTCGAGTTCTACTGTGATCTCTTACTTCGGGCGGCGGAGAGTGTGATTTCACCGCTCGGGTGGCGACAGTCGAGGATTTCGTCGTATATCTCAGGACGAGTGGATGCGTCGCTCAGTGCGTATTGACTACGACATGGAGCGGGGTACATCCCTATATCGGGGGAAATCCGTAGTCTTACCCACTACATATCGAGATATGTCTGATGCAACGCTGGATGGGCGTGGTCGACTGAGGCTCCCAAAAGAGATCCGTGAACGCGACGGCGATTATTATCACATCGTCCAGATCCACGACGGCATCAAGTTGGTTCCAATCGCCGAAAATCCACTCGATGCCCTTCGTGCTGAATTCACTGCTGTCGCGAACACGACAGACGAACGTCTCAGGTGACCGAACCACGGCAACGTTCCACGACTTCGATGACATCGAACTCGAGGCCCGTCTGCATCAGCGAGAACATATCCTCGATATCGTCCACCCGACCGGCAACCGCTTTGAACAGGAAGATGTCTTCTGGACTCACGAGCTCGACCACGAGATTTCCCGGGTCGAGATAGCGTTCGCGCCTGAAAACTCGCTTCGCTCGTCTTCCGTGCTCCCACTCGTTTCACTCGCGGGAACTCCGCTCACGAATGCCTGGAGACAGAATCAGTTTGCCAATCACCTGCTGGTTGAAGATGTCGATACGACACCCGTCATCGTTCTCGAGGATGCGCTGGGCACTGAGTTCTTCGTACTCTTCGCCCGGTTCCCGGACGATATCGTATCTTAGTTCAAGGAGCACCGCTTGTAACTGGCTCAGATCGTCGCCGGAGGAGACGATGAGGTCGATGTCTTTGGTCGTCTCTTTGAGTCCACGAAACGCCATCGACCCACCGCCAATCAAGAAGACAGTGAGTGGGTTGTCCAACTGCTGGCCAATGCGCTCGAGTTCCGACCGGATGTATGCGATATCGAATCGCGCCCTCATAGCGCCACCTCGTACTCGTCAGCCAGTTCTTGGAAGTCCTCCCACTCGGGAAGTCGGGCCGTCCGCTGGGCACCGCTGGTGTCGAGATACGTGCAGAGATCGTCGCTGACGAGGTCGACGTCTTCCGCGGTGGTGTTCATACCACGCACTCTCTCGCCAACCAGTATCCAATACGTGGTTGACGGCACGCCTTGCCGTCCGATACGCGGGCTCTCGACCAAAATATCGGTGCGTCCCGGGGCGAACCTGGGACGCGCTGGCCGGCGGTGCGTTCCCGACCGTCACTCCGCTCGCTCGACGGCGTCCGCCAACACCCGCTCGGTGTACACCCCCAGCAGGTGCGCGCGGAATTCGCTCGAGGCCTGCGGGTCCGAGTGCAGGTCATCGGCGTCGACGGCCGCCTTTGCCACGTCACCGGCGGTCGTGAGCAGTTCGTCGTCCATCGGTTCGTCCTCGAGGACGTCCTCGACGTCCTCCAGGCGGAATGGACAGTCGGTGATACCCGTGGCGGCGACGCGCGCCTCCCTGACGGTGTCGCCGTCCAGCCGCACGCTCGCGGCAACCCCCACCAGCGCGTATCCCGAGAGGGGGTTGCGGTACTTGTGGTACGCGCTCCCGGCGTCACCGTCGACGGGCAGTTCGAGGCGGGTCACGACCTCCCGTTCGCCGACGGACGTCTCGAAGGAGCCGTCGAAGAGGTCCGTGGCGGGGATTTCGCGCTCGCCGTCCGGGCCCTGGACGACGAGGCTGCCGTCCAGCGCCAGCACCGCCGCAGGCGGGTCCGAGCGCGGGTCGCCGTGTGCGAGGTTGCCGCCGACGGTGCCGGCGTTGCGCACCTGCAGGTCGCCGACCTCGCCCGCGGCGTCCAAGAGCGCGGCCGCGTGGTCCGCGACGGTCTTCGAGTCGGCGACCTCGGCGTGCGTCGCGAGTGCGCCAACCGAGAGCGCACCGTCGCTGGCCTCGATTGCGGACAAGCCGTCGAGGTTCCCGATGTCGACGAGTGCGGGCGGCGACTCGTCGCCGGTCTTCATGCGCGTCAGGATGCCCTGTGCACCCGCGAGCAGTTCGCTGCCGTCGTGCTCGCCGAGCAGTTCGATTGCGTCCTCGACGCTGTCGGCGCGGTAGTAGTCGAAGTTCTCGGTGTACATCACTTCGCACCTCCGATTGCGCGCCAGACTTTCTCAGGAGTTACCGGCATGTCGAGGTGGTCGACGCCGAACGGCTCCAGCGCGTCCGTCACTGCCGCCACCATCGTCGGCGTTCCGGCGATGGTCGCGGACTCGCCGACGCCCTTCACGCCGATGGGGTTGTGCGGGCTGGGCGTGACGGTGTTGTCCGTCTCGAAGTCCGGTAACTGGGTCGCGTGCGGCACGGCGTACTCGTCCATGCGCCGCGTCTCCAGCTTGCCGTCGTCGTCGTAGGACGCGCCCTCGAACAGCGCCGCGCCGATGCCCTGCGCGATGCCGCCGTGGACCTGCCCCTCGACGACCATCGGGTTGATGATTTCGCCGCAGTCGTCGACTCCGACGTACTGCTGGATGTCTATTTCGCCCGTGTCCGGGTCGACTTCCACCACGGCGACGTGCGTCCCGAACGGGAATGTGAAGTTCGCCGGGTCGTAGAAGTTCGTCACTTCCAGCCCGGGGTCCATGTCCTCTGGCATGTCATGGCCGAGGTACGCCTGGTGGGCGACCCCCTGGATGTGCATCGATCGGTCTGGCGCGCCCGCGACGTGGAACTCGCCGTCGTCGAACTCGATGTCGTCGACGCTGGCCTCGAGTTGGTGGGCGGCGATGCGGCGCGCCTTCTCGCGGACCTCGCGGGCGCCGCGCGCGACGGCGCCGCCGCCGACCGACGCGCTCCGACTGCCGTACGTCCCCATTCCCTGTGGGATGCGGTCGGTGTCGCCCTCCACGACCTCGATGTCGTCCATCGAGACGCCGAGTTCCTCGGCGGCAATCTGGGCGTACGTCGTGCGGTGGCCCTGTCCCTGGTCGGCCGTTCCGACAAACAGCGTGACCGTGCCCGTGGAGTCGAAGCGCACGATTGCGCTCTCCCAGCCGCCGGCCTGCGAGCCGAGGTTGCCCGCGGCCTCCGACGGCGACAGGCCCGCGGACTCCACGAAGTTCGCGACGCCGATGCCGATGTACCGGCCCTCCTCGCGGAGCTCTGCCTGTCGCTCCCTGAGTGCCTGGTAGTCGACGTGGTCGAGCGCGGTGTCCATGCCGCGCTCGTACTCGCCGCTGTCGTAGACCAGCGCTACCGCGGACTCGTAGGGGAAGTCCTCGGGCGGTACGAGGTTCTGCTTCCGGAGTTCGACGGGGTCCATGTCGAGTTCACGCGCCGCGACGTCCATCGCACGCTCAATCACGTAGATGCCTTCCGCGCGGCCCGCGCCGCGGTAGGCGTCCACGGGGGTCGTGTTCGTGAACGCACCGACGACGCGACTGTGGATGGCCGGAATCGTGTACTGGCCCGAGAGTACCGTCGTGTAGAGGTACGACGGCGTCGCGGAGCCGAACTGCGAGAGGTGCGCGCCGAGGCCGGCGTACGTCTCCACGCGGAGCCCGCGCACCGTGCCGTCTTCGTCCACGGCGATTTCGGCGGTGGTGTCGTGGTCGCGGCCGTGGCAGTCCGTCTTGTAGCTCTCCGAGCGGGTCGCCTGCCACTTCACGGGGCGCTCGACCTGCATCGACGCCCACCCAGTGACGGCCTCGTCCGGGTAGTGGTAGATCTTGCTCCCGAAGCCGCCACCGACCTCCGGTGCGATGACCTGGAGTTTGTTCTCCGGGATGCCCAGCGTCGCCGCCGCCATCAGCATCCGGTGGAGGTGGGGGTTCTGGCTGGTCATCCAGATTCGCATCTCCTCGGTGGTCGCGTCCCAGTCGGCGACCGCAGCCCGCGGCTCCATCGCGTTCGGAATGATGCGTGGCAGGCGGAGGTCGACACTGGCGGTGTGGTCGGCGTCCGCGAACGCCTCGTTGACGGCGTCGGCGTCGCCGAGTTCGAAGTCGAAGCCGACGTTGTTCTCGGCCGCCTCGTGGACCTCCGGCACATCGCGCTCGACGGCCTCGCGTGGGTTTGTGGCGTGGTCGAGTTTCTCGTACTCGACCTCGATGCGCTCGACGGCGTCCCTGGCGACGTGGCGCGTCTCCGCGACGACCGCCGCGACGCCGTCGCCCTCGTGGCGCACCTTGTCGACCGCGAGCATCCGGTATTGCGGTTGGACGAGGTTCGGCAAATCCCAGGCCGTCGGGATGGCGTTCGGGACGCCGCTGTCCTCGACGTCCTGGCCTGTGAATACGGCGACGACGCCGTCCATCGCCTCGGCGGCGCTGGTGTCGACGTCGACGATGCGGGCGTGCGCATGGTCCGACCGCCGCACAGCGAGGTGAGTCATTCCCTCGAGTTCGATGTCGTCCGTGTATTCGCCCTCGCCTTTCAGCAGCGGGACGTCCTCGCGGCGCGCGACCGGCGACCCGAAGATGCGCTCGGCGGTGTCCTCCGCGTCGCTCATTTCAGGTCACCCAGTTGGGCGGCTGTCGCCTCGATGGCGTCAACGATGTTGTGGTAGCCTGTACACCGACAGAGGTTTCCCTCGATGGCGTCCCGAATCTCCTCGCGGGACGGGTCGTCGGCGTCCGCGAGGAACGTGTCCGCGGTCATCAGCATGCCCGGCGTGCAGTACCCACACTGCAGGCCGTGGTGCTTCTGGAACTGCTCCTGGATGGGGGCAAGGTCGCCGTCGTCGTCCAGGCCCTCGACCGTCTCGATGGTCGCGCCGTCGGCCTGCACTGCCAACCGCGTGCAGGACTTGATGGCGTCCCCATCTTCGCGGATGGTGCAGGCACCACA
The DNA here is from genome assembly GCF_036689885.1 of Haladaptatus sp. CMSO5. Classification (NCBI taxonomy): domain Archaea; kingdom Methanobacteriati; phylum Methanobacteriota; class Halobacteria; order Halobacteriales; family Haladaptataceae; genus Haladaptatus; species Haladaptatus sp. CMSO5. Next base: position 119,741 of record NZ_JBAHVW010000002.1, on the reverse strand, counting down.
ACGGCCCGTCTCGCAGCCGACGTTGGCTCCCTTGTAGCCGAGTTCCTCGCGCAGCGCCGTCACGAGTAACGTTCGCGGCTCTACAGTCAGTTCATGTCGTTGCTCGTTTACTGTCAGTGTGATGTCTGGCATTGCTGTGTTCCTCCACCCCAGTCGCGTCGGCGATGGGAGTGGCTCGTCATGGCGTCAGTACCACGTTGGCATATACCATGGACCTATCAATCAAAAAGATTCGGGAACTTCGTTCGGTCGCGTTACGGCAGAGGATGAGGCGGACGATTTCAGGGTGTCTATGCGAGAATCCGAAATTCTTCGACGTCGTGGCGGCATGCATCACTTGTTCAGCTTATAGCCACTCTTGAGTTCCCACCTACAGCCGTACTCGGTGCGGTGTCCGCTCCCCCGATTCGTCATGAACACCGAGTACTGCCGGTGATCGTTATGCTCGGAATTTCTTTCCGGCGATAGATCACCGTCGTCTCCTGCTACTTGTTCTTCCCGAGGTGGAGCTTCCGGTCAGTCTCAACTCCCACTCTCGCTCGCTCCACGGTTCGGTCAACGATTCCCGGCCGGGACGCGTCGCACGGGAACGCACTGTGAGACATCTCATAGGTCCGGAACGAGCACGCGTGGGCGGGTTCGGCGACGACGGTCGCCAGCACCGCATTCCGTTCGTCGAGCCCCTCGGCGAGGGCGTCCATCACTTCCGTCTCGAGAACGCTCCAGTCGCCGGCTGTCATGCGAGGTACCTCCCGTTCTGTTCGATCCGGTCGTTCGTTGATCGCTGAGTCATGATTCTGTCTCCGTGTCGCGTCGGGTGGTTTCCCGTCCTCGGCGCGGATCGAACTCCAGACCGATCCGGCCGCCGACCCCGTACCGTTCCAGTTGCCGCGCCGTCTCGTTGACGTCTTCCGAGTCGACGAACGCGAAGAGACCGTCGACAGACGGGAGCGCTGCCGCCATTCCCGTCGGCGTCGGCTCGTATCCCGGGGTGGCGGCGAGCGGATTGAACCACAGGACGGCCCGCGCGCGGCTCGCGAGCCGCGTCATTTCGTGCTCCAGGTCCGTCACGTCGCCCATCTCCAACCCGTCGCTGACGACGAGCACGACGGTCCGCCGGTCGACGGCCTCCGAGTGCTCTCGCCTGACGGTTCCGACGGCGTGACCGATCCGCGTGCCGCCGCCCCAGCTCGTCTCCGCCCGCTCCAGCGCCTGCACGGCGTCGGCGGTCGTTGGCTCGTCGAACGCCGCCGTCACGTCGCGCACGTCGCTGTCGAAGAAGAAGGCTCGACTCCAGCGGACCCGCGCCGTGAGCGTCCGGAGGAACCGCAGCAAGAATCCGCGGTCGACGACGTCGAGCACCGACTGTGAGACGTCCGCGAGGACGACCACCCGCACCGCGGTCTCGCGGCGGGCTCGTTCGGGCAACGAGACGACCGCCCCGCCGGTGGCGACGCTCCGGCGGAGGGCACGGCGCGGATCCACCCGTTCGCCGGTCCCCGCGCGCTGCCAGCGACGGCCCCGAAGCGACGCGAGCGACCCGACGAGCCGGTCGACCGCGGCGTCCAAGTTGTCGTCCGCGAGCGCACGCACGTCGACGGTGACCGTCTCCGGGCGTCCCGCGGGGCTGTACGTCGCGGTCGTTCCGTCCGCCTCGCCCTCGTCAGACGCCCCGGGCTCGATCGCGCTCCGCACGAGCGGCAGATCGCCGTCGCGCGAGTCGTCTCCCGACCGCGTCTCGGCCGCGGTCGCCTCGGCGGTCTCGCCGAGCGGGGCGAGGGCGCCGTCAAGGGCGTCGTCGGGCGGCTCGGCCGCCGTCTCGCCGTCGAGATTGGCGCAGAGCCGCCGCCAGAACTCCCCGAACAGCCTGTCGAACGTCTCGAGGTCCTCAGCGCGGGTGACGAGCGCGGCCCGGAGCGCGGCCCGGGCGCGGTCCTCGTCGTCGAAGCCGACTTCGACCAGCGCCTGCGCCCCGACGACGCCGGCGTTCGCGGAGACATCGGCGCCGGCCCGTCGGAGCCCGCGGACGAACGCCACGAGCGCCTCGAGCACCTCGTCGCGGATCCCGGTCGCGTCGGACACGCCGTCACCGTCGGTCGGAACCATCGTTACTCGCCCTTTTGCGCTCGCTCGGCGGTCTCCGCGAGCGTCTCTAGCAACGTTTCGTCGATCCGCTCCACGTCGTCGACCTCTTTCAGGAGACAGCCGATCGTGTGTTTGATCTCCGTCGTCGAGAGCGGCTCCGAACCGCCGTCGACCCGGAGGTGCGCGATCGCCCGCGCCCAGTCCAGCGTCTCCGCGACGCCCGGCCGCTTCCGGAGCGGTTCCTGCCGGAGCCGCTGGGTGACGGCGCACAGCTCGGCCGCGATCGCGCCGTCCAACTCCGGGACCTTGCGCTCGACGATCGCCTTCTCCTTCTCGAAGCTCGGCGGTTTGGCGTGGAGGAACAGGCACCGTCGCTTGAGTGCGTCACTGAGCGTGCGCGTCCGGTTCGAGGTGATGACGACGGCCGGCGGGGTCTCCGCCCGCACCGTCCCGAGCTCCGGGATCGAAACCTGAAAGTCTGATAACACCTCGAGGAGGAGCGCTTCGAACTCCTCGTCGGCCCGGTCTACCTCGTCGATGAGCAGCACCGGCGGGCGGTCGCCGCTTCCGGAGAGCGCCCGGAGGAGCGGCCGCTCGAGTAAGTACTCCTCGGTGAACACCGAGTTCCTCTCATCGACGCCGCCCTCGTCGGCCTGAATTGTCAGCAGCTGCTTCGTGTAGTTCCACTCGTACAGCGCGTTCTCGGCCGTCAGCCCCTCGTAACACTGGAGCCTGATGAGCTCCGCGTCGAAGCCGGCGGCGAGCACCTTCGCGAGTTCCGTCTTGCCCGAGCCGGGATCGCCTTCGACCAGCAGCGGGCGACCGAGGCGGAGCGCCAGCAGTACCGTCGTCACGATGTCGTCGTCGGCCACGTAGTCGGTCGCCTCGAACGCCGCCCGGAACTCGTCTTCGCTCACGTCGTCGAACCCGGTCGACTCCGTCGCGTCTCGGTCCGTCGTCGGGCTCGGTTCGTCCGTCATGGTCGATGGCTCGTGGGAAGGGCAGGTGTTACCGGCGGCCGGCGGTGCGTCGGCCGAGTCACGTTGTGACGGTCGCGCCGGCGCGTTCGGCGGCCCGTTCGAGCCCCCGCTCGGCTGCGGCCGCGACGGCGTTCTCGGTCGTGAACGTGCCCTCGAACTCCACGATCAGGCGACCTCGGTTTGTTCCGTGCTTCTAATCAACATGGTACGAGTTAACATTCTACTGTGCTGGGGACCAAGAACGCTCACATAATAAAATATAGGGGGGGGTTATGTAGCCGGTATTAATTGCGCTCCCGCCGTATATGTAAATGAATTTAATCGATTGTCATGCGAGCGGGTCCGCGGATTCGCTCGGCCTTCGCATCGGAACCCTGCACCTGCTCGCGTGAGATGAGAACGCCATCAATCGGCGTCTATTCTTTACCGTAAATGTCCCAGATATAGTCCAGAGTGCGCTCTTCTACGACGTGAGTCGAGTGCTCGTCGTGGAGAAAGTCGTATTCTCCATCTACACGGTCATCCCACTCTGGCACATAGAATCGCACAGATCTACTTCACCTTACAGCAGGTTCTTCGCTCTGCAATAAGATACTGTTGTTTGCCTTTACGCGAGTGGGGAACCAATACCACGCGAGTGACTGATTCGTGAGTTCACTCTCATGTATATCTTCAGAAAAATATTCGCGGATTTTCATTGCTAATCCGCTTCATCAAACATGACAAACGAATTTTTCTCTATGTACTGCTTCAACTGATTACATTGAGAACTGCTTGAATCGATATTTGTACTTTTTCACAATCCCTGTGCCTACCGAGCCATTCGTTTGCCCATTGGAGTTTTGGTGACGGTAATGGGAGAGACTGACATCAATCCAATTTTTCACCTCCCGTAACCGTCTGGAAGATCGTACGTCACGCCAGTTTATCTGCCCCTAAGGGGCGAGGGGCTTCACTTGCCCCTCGTGATTTCGAATGGCGACGAGAGACTTCTACACGAAAGCGTTCGACGAAGACGTACAGCCAACAAACACCTGCCCAGAATGCGACGGGCGAATCACCACAAACACGCACGAAACGGTGTGCGACCATTGTGGACTCATTCTTTCTGACCAAGCCATCGACCCTGGCCCGGAGTGGCGGTCGTTCCCCGAGGACAATACGGACCCCGAGCGGACGGGCGAGCCACTCACACCTTCTCTCCACGACCACGGACTCTCCACTTCGATTGGCCAGTACCGCGATGGAAAAGGATGCGCCCTTTCACGGAGAAAACAACGCCAACTCAGACGCCTACGCCGAGAACACGGTCGCGCTCGTCGCTCCTCGAAACGCGAGCAGAACCAAGTGCGGGAATTCTACGAGATTCGACGCATCATAAGCGCGCTCGACCTCGGAACAAGCATCCGCGACCAGACGTGTGCGCTGTTCAGAACAGCTCAGAACCAAGACTTGCTTCGCGGCCGGTCACTCGAATCGATTGCCGCAGGTTGTGTGTATGCGGTGTGTCGGTGCAGTAACCTCCCACGAGCGGTCTCAGAGATTGCCCGATATGCGCAATGCGACGAGCACACAGTGCTCCATGCCTATAGCGTGTTGAACAGGGAGCTTGGGTTGCCAGCTCCTCCTCGGGTTCCTCGGCTGTACGTCCCGCAGTTTGCCTCTGCACTCAACCTCCCTCCAGTGGTTCGACAACGGGCAGTTGAATTGACAGAGCAGGCGCAAACGACGGACTTGGGAAACGGATGTAATCCGTCTGGCGTGGCTGCAGCGTGTCTCGAACTCGCTGGCAGAGAGACCGGAGTTCGGGTGCTGCAGTGTGAATTGGCGGAGGTGTCGGGCGTAACGGCGGTGACCATCCGGAAGAACCGTGACGCGCTCAGCGAGGTGCTGTGAGATGATTCGTCCTCTCTTGTGGCTCCTTGGTTCAGAGAGCGTTCAGGAAATTGTCTACGAGTGTAGTCGTTGCGGGATGACCGTCGAGGATGAAGCTGACGAGTGCCCGTTCTGTGGCCCGACTCGTATCGCGGCATTCGACGTTTTTTGACCAGCGAGTGCACGCTTTTCCCTCTTGCAGAGAGCGAACATTCAACAACAGTTCTGTTGACCATCTGGTATGGAGATTGGGCAGATCAGCTGTACGAAATTGAAACGGGATGAACTAGCCACTCCTCGTAACCTGTACGATACGTCTGCACTCTTCAGAAAGGCGAGTGCCTATGCAGAGAAAAACCACGACCAGTGGTTTGACCTCTCTCTGAAACACGGCTTGTCAGATCCTGATGGGCCAGCTATCGACCCGTACCACTGAACGTCACATCTGTATCGAAACTCGAACGTCAGGCGTGAACTGAACAAATTATTTTGTGGTAGTGAGGAACCCTCGCCCTTTAGGGCGGGCAAGGATGTCACTGGTCATCGTTTCGGTATCCGGGTGGCGATTGAATGCGAACGAATGGATCTTCATTGATGTAATCGACAAGGAGCGTGGATCCGAGATACCCTGTGGGAGATTTCTTGAGAGTGATGTACTGGAGACCGTTCTCATGGAGCCACGTTTCGAGTACATGTCTGGCGTTGTTCGCCAGGAACTCATGTAACTCATCGCTCATTGTCCGCGGATTATGTTGATAAATGGTGAGGTTGTCCTTCTTGAGTAAATTGGCCTCCTGCCATTCATGAAGAGATGCCACCATATCTTCGCCTAGCGTACGAACAGGGGCCTCCGTGTTCATAACCGTCACTAACGATCTGTCACCCCGACGATCGTCGATCAACTGTAAGAGGTACTTAAGCCCGCCTTGATTGGGGTCTACGGCAAAGATATTTTCATGTGGACTATCCTCTGGACTAATCATATCAATGATAAATAATTTATCCTCCTCGAGTAATGATTCGACGTTACCCACTTGTCCGGCGAAAAGGTTGCGTACCTGTTCAGGTCGATTTCCTGCCTCTGGGACGTAGACAATTGCTCCATCCTCTTCATCCAGTATCTGTTTGACAATCTTCGTCGTCAGTGGGTTCACATTCGCGCGTCCATCATGTTCAAGAACGACCGTTTCCCCACCAATAAATCCGCCACCCAACAACCGATCCAGGCCAGTAATCCCTGTCGGAATAGCCTCCCCTGACCTGATGAATGGGTCCGGGACGGAGCGCTGCCGTGGAATGATGTTCACCCCACGGTGGTTAAATTCGATTTCATACGGCCTCATATCGTGGTTGATTCCCCTTACCTTCCGAACTTGGAGGTAGCGATGGATACTATTCCTCACGTCTTCAAGCCAGAGACGCAGGACACCATGTGCTGCATACTCAAGTGAATCCAACTCAGAAGGCGACCCCTCTGGTGTGAGATCCGTCTCCGAAACAAGTACCGATGTGGCCTCAAACCGGTCTGTGAATAAGTGAATCAGATCGAGTACAGCCCGTCGAAATACATCATCATCGTCACTAATCGCTCGGAGGCCGGAAATACTGTCAACGACAACTCTGTCTGCCGGCCCCTTCAGCTCGATGACTTTGCTAATGTATTTGCTCGTAAAGGGGGCCGAGAATCCACCACCAAATACCGATTCTTCCTCAAGCGTCTCGATAGTCAACTGTTCTTCATCATCCTCGAGGGTGTAGCCAGGGCGAGCATGAATAGACGTGAGCGTCAAATTCTCATGATCTAAATCGAAATCAAATGGGGCAAATGTATCACGAAGTTCGGCGGGTTTCTGTTCAGTACTTACAAATAAACAGGTGTCGCCATTCCGGAGGCCCTCTTGAAGGAACTGCATTGCCAACGTCGTCTTCCCGGTTCCAGGGCCACCTGTGATGAGCATCGAACGGTTTTGGGGAAAGCCCCCATCAAGCATTTTATCTAGTGTCTCATTCCCAGATGAGACCTGTCCAAAGGGATACCTACTCGACATGTACTTGTTGGTATCTCGTAGTATAATGATAAAATTGGCTGTGATATACTCAATACTGGAAAAACGCTGTTGATAGAGCATTCTTAAAAATTGAAACCCGTCTAGAATTGGCTCTGTAATAGCTTCTCTAAATTCACCCCATCATCTTTGTAGGGTCCATCTCAAGTACGGGTACCCGAAGTTTCTGGTCCAGTGGAAAACCATTCACTCCGTGCTCTCCCGCTTACCGCTATCCACATTCAAATCGACTATCTCACCTCTATGACCTTCCCTGACTCGTCAAGGACTAGTTCGCACGTATCTCCCTCGGAGGGGATTGTGATACGAACCCTGAGTGGGTTCTCTGATACGATCGTTTCGTCCCAGGCTTGTTCGTAGCCCACGTGAAGGGCACGCCACAGGTCATCGCGATAGTCCGCCTTGTCTCGCGTAAGGAGTGCCCGAACACGTGGGTGTTGTACTGCCGCTGCCCAGCTGGGGGCAGCGAACAGCAGTTTACAGGTTTCACACCGCCAGTGTGTCACTCCCAGAAAGTTGCGACCACAGTCTGTACAAACCTCATCCCCTGGGTCGTGTGTCTCACATACTGACATCACTCCTGTAGCCTTCCCACCGCAATCTGGGCACACGCCCAGCATGAGCGACTCGGTGCGCGTAATCATGTAGGCAATCGAGGCATCGAGGCGTTCGTCCGTCGTTCGGTCTCGCAGTCCGGCTGGGGGGAACTCCCACCCGCCCAGATACCCTCGTTCCATCGCCCCATACTCGTCGGTCCCACTCCAGAACCCCGGACACTCGCTACAGTAGACGCGTACGGCACCGTCAGCGTACCTGACGTTGACTGCATTTCCACAGCATGGGCAGGCACGTTCTGTCGATGTCGATTCCACAGACGGCATCTCGATACCCGTCCCGGCCACGACCGACTGGGCAATCTTGAACCCGGCAGGGGTGAGGCTGTAGCCGTCTTCACCCTTGCACACGAAGTGGTCACAGAGCTTACTCAGGTGATAGTGGAACTGACCAGCGTCGCGAACCCCGACTTGGCGTCTGAGTTCGGAGAAGGGAACCGCGTCATCCCAGGATTTCCAGAGCGCTTCGAGTGTCGAGACCCGCGTCTCGTTTGCGAGAAGTGAGAACGCCTCCTCGGCGGAGATCCGCTGTCCGTTTCCGTCGTCCGCATCTTCCATGTAACACATCTGTTAACAAACCTGATAGTGATTTCGGCGCTCACTGTGTTCGTTGAGCAGACTTGTCGCGGGCATCACGCCATCCCTATCCGGACATGACAGAAAATTTATTGAATTCACGTTCGGTAATCGGCTGGATAGAAATGTATTTCAAGAAACATATAATGTCTGTGCTGGCCTCTTGAAAACCGTGGCATGGCCACAGGAAAAACTCATGGCAACAACGACAACCAACGACGCTAAGGAATTGATTCGAACCGTACTCGATGCGTTCAGCGACAGGGACTTCGACACGATTGCAGCGGCTCATGCAGACGACGTCGTCCTCTTCGAGAACGGGACCGAATATCGCGGCTATGACGCCGTCGAAGAGCACATGGCAGCTGCGCTCCACGCACTCGAAGACCCGGAGTTCGACGTAGAAGAGGTATTAACTGACGAGGACACGCTCGCCTGCCGATACACTATCTCAGCGGGGGTCGAAGGAAGCCGAGTCGAGTCAGCCGCGCTCTGCCTCGCCCGCGTCAAGGATGGCGAACTCCACGAGATATGGGTCAATTCGAACACCAACGACTTCGACCAGTCCGAACCTGTGACGAACGCAGATGAGGGTGCCAACATCCGAATCGTCCAGTCGCTCTACAAAGCGGCGAGCGACGGCGAGTTCGACGTTGAACCGTTCCTTGCTCCGCTCGCAGACGACATCGAGTGGATCGAACCTGATGGGAGTCCAGTGGGGGGTGTCCACCGTGGACACGATGGCGTCATGAGCATCCTCGAAACGATGGTGACCGACTTCGAATCGTTCGAAATCGAGCCTCATCGCTATATCGCTGACGACGACACCGTGGCCGTGCCGGTGACCGAGCACTTCGTGCTGGAGGAGGGAGCTCGGATCGACGTGCGTGCCCTGCACCTCTACGACCTAAGGGAGGGGAAAATCATCAGGATGGAGAACTTCGAGGACACGGCGCTGTTGGATTGAAGCCCGTGTGGAATGACTTCGCATCTCTGCACTCGATACGGAACAACCGAGAGGGGTGCCGTCAGGTCGTCGGGTCATCGGCGATTTAATGGAGGGGGTGTAGTGGGGAAATTCGGGGTCGATGGCGTCCAGTGGATGGCGGGCGAGCGTCTCCATCAGGTCGGATCCAACCTCGGTTGTTCGTCCCAGGAGAATCGCCTCGAAATCTGTCGTCTCGAGTGAAACGTTGAGTTGTATCTCACTCGATAGATCTTCTTTCAGTACGAATCTTGGGTGTGCAGCAAACCATCGGCCTCGTACAGGTAGACAGTGTCACCGCTGTTGTTCCAGACTGGAGAGCCACGACCCCAGTACAGGTCGCCGTCTTGGCTTGAATCCGATCCACTTCCCGTGTGGAGGCGGCAGGTTCCGTCGCTTGTAATCGTGTAGCCACTTGGGAACGCGTAGGTCTTCCCAACCTCGTCTTCGACGGTCCACCCGGTCATGTCCTGGTCGGTTGACCCGGTGTTCGTGAAGTCAACGTACTCGTCGTTGAGAGTCGCCCCGTCTGCGTTGATTGTTTGAATACAAATTTTCGACGAACACCCATCTCCAGACGTCGATTGTGAGGCGGCGAGGCGTCCATTATCGTCGTAGACGTACGCGGTGTCTCCCCCATTGTTCCAGACACCACCACCCCGACCCCAGTAGAGGTCAGTTGTCGAGTCGGTGCCGCTCCCGGTGTGGCCGCGAATGACCAATGAATTCTACCGAATCAGCGGTGTCGTTCAGCGAAGCCGACACCCGCGCAGACGAGATGCACCGAACCATCGAAACGTGGCTTACTGACCTCCAGGAACTCACTGACGAAGCGCGAGCTAGCGACGAGTTCACAGCGTGGCTCAACATTCAGAGTCGATTCCACGAGTATTCGGTGAACAACACGCTGCTGATCAAACAGCAGTGTCCGAATGCAACGAAGGTGGCTGGATATCGGACGTGGCAATCGGAGTTCGACAGACAGGTGTCCAAAGGTGAATCGGCCATCTGGATTTGGGCTCCGTCGATAGCGAGGCAATGTCCGGACTGTGGGAACGCGCCGAGTTACCACGAGAAGATTGGGTGCGAGTATGATGAAACACCACCCGAAGAGTGGGAGCGAGGCATTGTGGGCTTCAGGCCCGTTCCTGTGTTCGACGTTTCTCAAACCGAGGGCGAGCCATTGCCTAATCTCGATACCGATGTGACTGGTGAGGGTTCGACGCTCCTTTCGTCACTCCTCGATACAGCAGACACACTCGAAATTGACGTTGACCTCGTTTCACCAGAAGAGTGGTCTCACGGACAGACACAGGGCGTGTGTTTCCCGAGAGGAGAACAGCGAGAACAACCTCACGTCTGCGTCAAACAGCAGTCGAATGAAGCAGCCGTTGCCCACACGTTGGTTCACGAATTCGCCCACGCGCTCATTCACACCGATGGGTTTGATAACTCAGAAGAAGCAAAGCGAGAAGTCGAAGCTGAGAGCGTGGCCTACATCGTCAGTCGCTATTTCGGGTTGGATGCGGACAATGCGGCGTTCTATCTGGCGAGTTGGCAACGCGATGAGGCAGCAGAACTCTTGGTGCGGTTGAACCGTATCCGAGACACTGCGGTGCGACTGATCGATGTGCTTGAACGACCAATGACCGATTAATGGAGGCGGTTCATCTACGAATCGGGATTCAGCTGTAGTAGATGTCGTTGACCTCTCAGTTGTGGTTGGTGTAGAAGTATTCTCCTGGGCACCCCACTCTGATGAGAAATAATTGGTCCCAGTACGAAATTATTAGTATTGATGGAGCGAAGGAACCACCAATGAGTGAAAAAGAACCGGCCTGGCCCGACAAGATGGATGCCGCAGAGCGCGTCCGCCACGTTGCGATAACACGGACAGAACCACGCAATGCAGGGTGGATCGCTGACGAAGCCGCTGTCTCACGCGATACGGCCGTCAAGTATCTTGAGCGGATGGTCGATCAAGGAGACCTCGAACGAATTGAAACGAACGACGGAATGAGCTATAAACCCGATAGTGTCACACAGTTCCTCCGTGAAGTCCGCCAGTTGGCGGAAGCACACACAGCCGACGAACTAACGCAAGAACTCAACGCAATCGGTGACGAACTCGACGCGTGGAAAGAGACCTACGAGGTCGACTCACTCACAGCGTTACGCCAGAGTATCGGACGTGAGGACCTCACCGGCGCAGAGCGTCGTGAACGGCTCAACGTCATCGCCGAATGGGAGTACAACATAGAGGTGCGCGAATCGATTCAACTCGCACTCAATCTCCAGCGTTCGTTGACGACATTGGATGCAGAGCCGTTCTCGGGTGGTTCGAAGACACTCCCTCAGGAAGGATAGTTGCGGCGATGGTGATTTTTCTTGCTGCTGGTCGAGGGTTCACCCGACGCGAAGGACTCCGTCGGCTCAAAGAACGTATGGAGATGGTTCCAGGATTCACCGATGTTCGGTATGAGCCATCTCGCCTTCGTCCGCGGACGGTTGTCGCGGAGGTCGATATCTAGATGTTTCTGGGGACGTCGTTTCCCCGGTCAGTGGGGAAAGTTGAAGTGCTATGGCGGCCCCGAGAAGGGACTGACGTACAGCGTGTACACTGGGCTGATGATGAGGTGAGCCTTGGTTGGCACAAGGACGATGATCATCCAGAGCTTGGGACAACGCATTTTCAGTTCGAGGTCGGTGAGGAGCGTGTCCATGAACCGGGAGACATTGAGGTCGAAGCACCGTTGAGTTTTCTTGAGAGCTGCCTGACTCGGCTTCCCGATGCACTCCAGAAAACGACCGAGTGAGAGTCACTGGTTTAGAGAGTTACGAGTAGGCTTCGTTGAACTCGCGTTCGCGTCGCATCAACTCCTCGACGCCGTGTTCGAGAATATCGCGTCCCATTCGAGTCGGGCGATAGTAGGTGTAAAAGCCCTGACTGTCGGCGGTTCGTCGTTGGCGCTTGTCGACGAGCCCAACCTCGACTAATTCGACGAGGTGGTAGTGGAAGTTGTGGGATTCAACGTCAACTGCTGATTTGAGGTCGGTGGCACTCAGTTCATCATTTGCAATAAGCGTGCGTAGGATGCGAAATCGCGTTGGATGGCCGATTGCCTGTTGCATTGCGAGGTACTCCTCGAGCGTCAAGCCACTCTCTTTCGGGAGCGGCGGCTCGGGCTTTCGGACCCTGTCTGTCGGGCGGCGGTCGGTTTCGGCCATTTGCTTTCCTCTATGAGTGAGTTATTGTGCAATACACTTAGTCGTTCTCTAGTAGAAAATTCCTGAAAACGCGAGGATTTATATAATAACTATCCGAAGCGCTAGCTCGTATGCGGGACCGAATTATCGACATGCTCTCCCAGTCGGTTGGCGATTCGGTGGCCCTTCCGCCGGTACGACGCGAGCAGTTTCTCGTGTATCTCATGGGACCGTATCGGACGTTCGACGTCGACGCACTCCTGCCAGCAGACACAGACATCGAGACCGACGTCCCTTCGTTTGCGACGTGGAATGAGGGGAGTGGCGAGTACGCCGAGGACGACGTACTGCGCCTTCTCCAAGAGACGCGTGACTGTCTTCGTGACCGAGGATTCAACGCGTTTCTGGCGATTGATGTCGGAATTCCACTCGACGAGATGGATGCCGCGACACAGAGTATTGCCTTCGCGAGAGCGAGCAATGTGACTGTTTTCATCGCACCACAAGTGGGCGATAACCTCGGCGTTGGCATTGAGATTGGGAGCGTTCTCGAGGACTTGCTGCCGAGCGACAGCATGCACGGGCCCGCGGCTGATGCGACGCCTCCTGATCGGACAAAGCGAATGATGGTTGTAACAGAACCATCGGTGCGGAGTGCGATGCTCGGAGCCGTTCATGCACGCTGGGACGCGAGTGTTCGAACGTTCACGGATGCCACTGATTGCTGTCGAGTGTGCGCGCAGTTCTGCACGCATATTCAGAACGAGGAGCTCTATGGGTCGCTTGAACGTCTCGATTGAGGGGCGTTCGAAGCTGTTGGCCAAAAATAACGTATGTCGTTCAATCCGATGTGTTTGTTGGTTAATTCACAAATATGGTCCTGATTAATCTGAAATCTAGTAGTTCCGTAAATTAATATGTGATAACAGCCGATGGTAGGCTGTAACACAGTCGCCGGATTTGCCGTCTCTTGATTGCTGGATTGAGGCCGTTTGCAGGTGGCTTTAGTGATGACCATGACTGACGAAAACACCAGGGCCACCAATCAGGCCCACCCACAGACCAGTCGCACCGTTTCGCTCACTGCCGTTGGCCGTATCACCGCCCTCTCACTCGCACTCTTGAGTGTCCTCGCTGTCTCTCCCGCACTCGCCCAAACAACGGGTGAAGCCTTTTGCACGACCAGCATGGCCGAGACCATCCAAAACGTCTTTACCGTCATCCAGTTCGGTGGCCCACTCATCGGTGGCGTCATCGCACTCGGGGCAACGGTGGCCGTGCCGACGATTCGCCGGTCGGACATGAAACGCGAGCTCAAAGAGGCGCGCAATCAGGCGGTCATCTGGGGAATCGTTGTTGCGCCACTGGGGACGGCAATCGTTGCAGTTCCTGCTCAACAACGTCGTTGCAGGTGGCGCAAGTTGCGCGTTCTAAGACCGCCCACAGGTCGCCTCCTCATCGTCTTGGTTGCCGTGTTCGCCACGTCGCTCACCACGACACACTCAGTCGGAGCGCCCGCAAACGAAACCGACCACGGCCTGAGCGAAGCTACCTTTCACACGCTTTGGTCGGGAGATGTCGATGCGACGAACGCGAGTACGGTCCAGAATCTGTCTGGCGACGCCGCGGAGATGCGGGAGTTGGCCGCAGTGACGGACATCCCGTTCAACTCCCCACCGAAGGCAGTCGAGCAATGGAATCGAGGCGACCTTCAGGACTTCCCCGAGACCGATGCAGAGACGTCCATTCACCCACCGAACGCCACCCTCTCAGATGGCGTGTTCATCAAGGACGCCTACGTCGAGATTTTCGCCGTTCAGCCGTCAACACGCGCTCGTCTCGCACCAGACGACCAACCACTGTACGTTGCGCCGAATGGGAGCGTGCTCTCAACCATCGACTATCGAGTTGAACGCACGATGCTTGACGAGGCGAGCGTCGAGCGAACGGGCGCTCAGTTGCTCGACCATCGAATCGTCGAGACACGTTTGCTCGTGGACGGAGAAGTCGAGATGACTACAGAAGGAAACCATGCGGCCGCACTCTCCTATGAGTCGCTATCTGACTACCCTGGAGAGGAGCACACGCTCACTGTCGAAGCGGACATCGCCGTCGAACTCGCTCCCCAATCGGATTCCTGCGCTGCGGGGTCGTGCAGTGTTCGGACGGAGACGCTCACTGTTCGAGACGACCTCGCGGTCACGGAGTACGACCTCACCGTAGCTGGATATCGCGGTGTGTACCCCAACGGCGACCTCGGGTTGTACGTCGGAAAGAATTACCCGTGGTTGGGCTACTCAGTTCCGGGCGGTGAGGTGAACGGCGTGTGGCGGTTTTACTCAGCCCGCGATAGTGAGTGGGATACGCTCGTATCGAGTACGGCAGACGGTGAGTCCGTCCCGAACTCGTCGCTCCAGCCGTTGCAGGTGAACGCCTACCCAATGGAGACGGGGCCGACCGCGGCTCCCCGAAATATCGTCACGATTCAGGGTGTCTATGGCGAAGAAACGAACCCTCCGGTTCTCCCCGCGAATGTGCATCTGGACGTGCTCACCGAACCGTACACGGCAAGCTACGCGCTCACCACCCGAACCAACACTACTGACCACAGCCTCGGGAACGTCACTGCCCACGGACTCGTGAGAGGCGTCGAGGCCCCTCTCGAAGAGGGGGCGTTTATCGACATACCGATTCATGAGAGCACTCTCTCGCTGTCGGTGGTGAACACGACGGAGGAGACGGTCACCGTCGAAGCAACCCTCCACGATGCGAAGACGAATGAGCCGATTGCAACCACAGAGCGAACGCGAGGTGAACTGGGTGCGTACGGCGAAAGCGGGCAATGAAGAGGATGGCTTCTCAGAGGCGTTGCTTGGTGTGGCCGAAGAAGGGTGGTTCCCGATTCGCGTTCGGGCAAGTGGGTTCGAGGCTGCGGTCGTTGATGGCAAAACCAACCAAGACTCATCGAAGGAAACCGTGGTCGGATTCGACCACGTCCATTCAATGTCCTCTCAGGCGCGGACGGATGGGTCGGGATGAGCCAACGAGAGAACTACATTCAAAGGCGCTGTTGAATCACTCACAAATTGACAGAAATGGCTTGCTGTATGTAGAGCGTGAAAACAGCACGTACTCTGAATATCGCTACATAACTATGGCGGAGAGCAGCGTCCTATCAGGACGCTATGAGTCACAAGGAGCCTTCAGCCATGGATCACGCGGCGATTCTCGACGGCGTTGCCTCCCAGCTGGACGGTATTTTTGAGACGTCCGAACAACCGATATACCTCTATCTCGATGATACGCACAAGATCTGCAACGAGTTGTTCGCATCCCTGCTCGGGTACGACTCGGCGGAGGAATGGGCAGCCGTGGACGAAAACTTCCCCACCGTATTCGTGGGTACGGAAAGTCGAAACACGCTCATTAGCGCGTACCAAACAGCAATGCAAGAGGCGATTGCCTCGTCTATCGAAGTCGAATGGATGAAACGGGACGGCGGGACTGTCCAGACCGAAGTCATACTCGTCCCTATCGAGTACGCTGGACACCGGATGGCTCTTCACTTCGTCACCGAATCGTCGTGATCACGAGCTGTGCCACAGTGGACTCCGTGCCAGAAGCATGGGTGAAATCCTCGACCGGTGGTGAGTTTTCAAGGGTGTGTTGAACACCTGCCTGACGGCTGTTTCGTTTCTGACTGGGCGGAATAACCGCTGACTGTTGGTGACTATTTCCCCAGTAGCCACTGATCGCCTCCGAGTGGGACAGCTATGGTAAATAGGCGCCCTCTATGCAGCACGAGCTATTCGAACTACTCGGATTGTGTCAGGACCGTCGTGACCGACGCAGAGGATGTATGCAGCAAGCCGCCGCTCTTTGCTTCACATCTGAGAGTGAATAAGGAGAGACGAAGCGTGTGCAGATTCGTTGTTTCGTGGACTACTCCTCCCGTTGATCCCAGAACAGGCCGAGTGCCGCCCCGAGGGCCATTCCAATACCGATTCCGAGACCAATATTATCTATCGCCACCCCGACGACGACACCGAAAGTGAGGCCGACGCCAACACCAAGCGCAACTCCCTGCCCCGTTGTTTCTAAGTCAGACACAGTGGGGAAGAGAGATCGGTCGGTAATATAACGTTACTCTTCGCCACTCCCGATCGTGGGGGCCAGTCTCCCGTGACCAATATGCGCGCTGAGTTCAGCACGACCGCAGAAACCGCACCGAACGCTGTCAGAAGCGATGTGCAACAGTCAGAGGGTGTATCGGTCACGCGGGCGATTTTGCTCTACGTTCGGATGCGTTAGACCCTTTGAGATGGCGACGTTTGCGAAACTGGCCGTTCTTGGACGTGAGGCCAACGCCAAACTCGACTACGACTGCTGTGGGAGTCCGTCCACCGATCCAGTATAGCTCGGATGAGGCTGCTGCTGGCGCGCCCTCGACGTCAGGTGGTCGACGACGTACTCCGCATCCCTGCCGACGCCGGTGAACAGCCCCGACGTCATCGCGTACAGGAAGAACAGGCCGACGAAGTACAGTCCTGGTTCGTCCGGGACGACACCGCGCACGTGAACAGGCTCCGTGGGTTGTTCTGTCCCGTCGAAGATCGGGAGGTCAATCCACGAAAAGTCAGGGCGGAAGCCAGTGCACCAGATGACGTTTTTGACGTCGAGGACGGCATCTTCCCCGACGACGGGCCGACCGTCGTGGACGTCAGTCATGCGAGGCACTCGCTCGATGCCAGCCGCGGCTAACTCACGTGGTTTGACTCGGACCAGCTGGATGCCCTGAGACAGGATCTTCGGGCGCTTTCGGCGCCCAATCGGCGTCTCCGTCGTGAGGATCCTGTGAAAGAGCACCCGCATCACGAACGGGGCCCCCAGGTGACGACCGACCCACGAGTCGATGTGGAATGGCACGTGACCGACGTCGCGGCCCGACAGCCACGTCTCGTGTTCGTCGACAACGTCGAGGGCGATCTCTGCTCCGGAGTTACCTGCACCGACGACGAGCACGCCCCCGTCCTGTAGCTGATCGGGGTTGCGGTAATCGCTCGAATGCAGCTGGACGACATCGTCGGAGAGCTTCGACGCAAAATCCGGAACCTTCGGGGCCTGGTAGCTCGCCATCGCCACCACGACGTTGTCCGCCTCGATCCGCCGGTCGCCCGCGGTGATGAGGAAGCTATCGCCGCTCCGTTCCAGCCCATCCACGCGGACGCCGAGTTCGACGGGGAGGTCGAATCGCTCGGCATAGGTCTCCAAGTAGTCGGCTACCTCATCCTTCGTGGGGAAGGCATATGGTGAGCCCGGAAAACCCATTCCCGGCAAGCTTGAGAAGCGGGCGGGCGTGAACACCCGGAGGGAGTCCCAACGGGCCCGCCATGCGTCGCCAATGCGGTCGCTCGCGTCGAGGATGACGAAGTCTTGGTGGTGTCGCTGCAGGTAGTACCCGGTCACCAATCCGGCCTGGCCACCGCCGATAACGACGGTCTCGTATCGTTCGCTCATGTGTTCGTTCCTCGATAAGCGTACGCGCCAGAGGGACGTGATGGTGCCGCGTGCAAGATTTCACGCCCTGAAATCTCGGGGAGGCTGGATCCCTGCTACGTCAGAGACTCCCGGCTGGCCGGGTTGTCCGATAGCGGCGGTCGTCCCCAGTGGCGTTACGATGGCACGCGAGACTCGAAGGCGGTAGGGTCTACCGGGGTCGCCTCCGCGCGAACCTGCTCGAAGACCGAGATGGCCCAGTCACGGGCCTCCGGGGCGTCGGTGTCGATGACAGCCACGAGTGCTCCAGTCTTGGCATCATGACAGCAGATGCCGGCCCGATCGTCCACGATACCGAGGCCGCAGCGGTCGCCGTCGGGGAGGTGATCGTGGACGAGGATGGTCGCGTTCTCGCAGGCGGCGACCTCCAGTATCCGGTCGGGGTTCCAGGCAAACATCCCCTCCAGAGCCTCGGGCGTGAACACGTACTCGAAGGTCATTCCGTCGAGGACTGCGCCACAGGCCGTCTCGAGGTTGCTCGACTTGTAGACGATGTTGTCGAACCCGCGCAACGTCGAGGTCGACCGAATGAGCTGGCCGAGGCGCTCGACGGGTTCGTAGGGGTACCCTGGCCCGGGGTAGGAGACGACCGCGTCGGCGAAGAGGTGGACGGAGAAGCCCGGCATCTCGACCGGCAGCCACTGCCAGACGTCGCGAAGCCTCTCCTCGACCTCCATCGCGTCCCGGAGAGTGAGGAACCTGTCGGCGACGTACTCGCCGAGGGGAGTCAGCCCATACGTTGGGCCGTTCCTGACGAGCCACCTCCGCTCTTCGAAGTCGGCGAGTACCCGTCCGACGGTCGGCGAGGAGGCGCTGGTGGCTTCACATAGCTCTCGACGGTCGGCCGGTCCGTCGCGCAACGTTTCGAGGACGCCGACACGGTGGGCCGACGTGGCCAGGAACTGGATGTTGTCGATTCCCGCAGTCATAAGCAATGTAGGGGGGCGAGTGGCTTAGCGTTTCTACCGTGGGGAGGGACAGGCGACTCGCTATTCGAGATTCTCGGGAGGTTCGAGTGGTGTGTCCGCCGCCTGCTTCCCAGCCCTCCCTAATGGTCACGCCGCACCTCGTCGCAGTGTAACGTGGAAGGCACCATTGCCACAATCGCGCGATATTCAAGCACGACCACTGGACTTTCACAGTCGCTGTCTGAAACGGCGTGCGAGAAACAGAGAGTGTCTGCATCAGGGTGAGGAACGGTTTTCCGTCAGACTGCGTAGTTCAATCGGTGAATCGCTTTGGAGATCATTTTCATCACCTACGAGTCAGCGCTGGGTGTAGACGAGGTCGAATCGCTGTTCCGAGATCGTTCCCAAAAGTACCGTGAGATGGGGGAATTGCTCCAGAAGTTCTATCTGAACGATGAGGAGAGTGGACGGGTCGGTGGGATCTACGTCTTTGACTCCGAAAAGCCAGCAGACCGGTTGTCGGAAATGGGATGGCCATCCCGGTGTGAATAGTCTCCTTGATAGTGATGCTCCTCTGGGTTCTCTGGATTGGGGTCGCCCTCGTGCATTCAGACGATTCTCAAAATGAACTCACAGAAATCCGAACCGATAGACAGCGGATAACTCCCTGAAACCAACGATAGAGGAGTGCGTGCTGAATTCTTACTTCTATTCAGCACGTAGCCTTTGACAGTGTCCAGGGAAGTTGTAGCGATCATGCTGGTTGCAGACGCACGCTCTGGGGCGCGTTCAACCAAATAAAATAGTGCCAGCAGGGTAGGCGACATCGCGCAGCGATTGTGTCGAGTATCTACCCCTTTTGACGACCGCTTACTACGATTGGCCGCGATCGTCGCCATCTTGTCCCTGATTGCCAGACCCGGAGCCGAGTTCCTTGTGGACGTAGAGGCTGCCGTTTCGGTCGGAGGCGTATATCCAGGGTGCGTTGGGCACTTTGTAGATGCCCCAGACGTCCTGGATACCACCGTTCTCCGTCTCGAACTCCGGTCCCGTCTCGTTGTACCGCGCAACTTCGACCGGGTTGTACGGATCGCTGATGTCGAGGAGAACCAGCTTTGTGTGCGTCGAACTGATCGTCGACTCAGGTTCGGATGATTACGTCCTCGTCTTCGAATTCGACTATTCGACGTTACGGGGGGATTCGTTCTCCACCCTCTCGTGGTCGAAACCTGCCACAGGGCCTTTTCTGCATTTCGGTCAAAAAAGAGACGGTAATATTTCGGTGACAACACAGCCGCTTTGTGTCTCAGAAGCCCATAGCTCAGTAAGATGGTACACGTCAGCGTCATTGGATGCGGAAATATGGGGAGCGCCCTCGTGCGGGGTCTCTCCAAGACTGGAACCCATACGATAACAGCCTGTGACGTCGACCCGCAGGCGCTTGCGTCGGTCGAAGCGTACTGCGAAACGACGACCACCGACCTCGCAATCGCAGCCGAAGCGCCGGTCGTTTTCGTCGTCGTCAAACCCGCCCTCACCGCGGATATCGTCTCCGAACTCGACCTCTCGCCAGACCAAACGCTCGTCTCTATCGCTGCAGGTGTTTCGACGTCGGTGCTCGAAGCGAAGACGGATGCCGACGTTATTCGAGTCATGCCGAACCTCGCGGCTGCGACTGGTGACATGGCAGCAGCCGTCTCCGGGGCGCAACTCCCTGACGACGTGGCCGAACTTCTCAGCGACGTCGGCGTGTTCGTCGAAGTTGACGAAGCACAGATGCACATCTCGACGGCGGTCAATGGGAGCGGCCCCGCATTCGTCTTTTATCTGCTGAATGCGATGAAACAAGCGGGCGTCGATGGTGGCTTAGACCCCGCGGACGCTGAAATCCTCGCTGCCCAAACGTTCAAGGGTGCTGCAGAGACCGTCCTCACCTCTGAGAAATCTATCGACGAACTCATCGACGATGTCTGTTCACCGAAGGGGACGACCATCGAAGGGATGGAGGTCCTTCGAGCGAGCACAGCCAAGAAAGCGGTTTCAGACGCAGTGGCGGCTGCAGAACGGCGATCTGTGGAATTAGCACGAGGGACTGACGATGAGTGAACCGTCAGAGCTACTCGGGTCTGTCGACGCAGACGAAGCCAGGCACGCACGACAGCTCGCGGCGGATGCCAACCTGGTCGTCGTCAAAGCGGGGACGAACTCGCTGACCGACGAACACTCTAACCTCGACGACGCGAAAGTCAACAAGCTTGTAACGGACGTGATGGATCTCCGCCGGCAGGGGAAACAGGTGTTGCTCGTGTCCTCCGGTGCGGTCGGGGCTGGAAAGGGTCTCCTTGGCCTCACAGACGAGACAGTCGAAGAGTCGCAGGCACTTTCGACGGTAGGGCAATCACAACTCATGCGACGGTACACCGAGTACTTCGAGCAGTTCGACCAGACCGTCGCGCAGATTCTCCTGACGGAGAACGACTTAGAGGACCCAGACCGGTTCACCAACTTCACGAACACCGTCGAAACACTTCTCCAGTGGGATATCGTCCCGATTATCAACGAGAACGACGCCGTCGCAACCGAAGAACTCCGCATCGGTGACAACGACATGCTCTCCTCGTCGGTCGCAATCGGTATCGGTGCGCAACTTTTGGTCACGCTCACTGATGTCGGCGGCGTCTATACCGGAAACCCAAAGAAAGATTCGACCGCGGCCCGCATCGAAGCTATTGGCAGTAACTATGCCGCGGTACAGAAGTTGGTCGACGCGAGTTCGACGCACGGATTTGGTGGAATTCAGACGAAAGTCGCTGGCGCGCGTGCGGTGAGCGAACACGGCATTCCGGCCATCATCGCCAAATCCACCGCGGACGATGTGTTGGCCAAAATCAGTGCCGCAGAACCGGTGGGGACGATATTCATCCCGACGAACGGAGACGACGATGACTGAGAAAACGACCCAAACGAAAGTTGCAGAGGCACAGACCGCAGCGCTCAGAATCGCGGGATTGTCCGACGAAGCACGCGCCGATGCGTTGCACTCGATTGCAGACGCTATCGATGCGAGCCACGAGGAAATCCTAGCGGCCAACGAGACGGACGTTCGCGAGGCAGAGCAACTCCTCGAAGCAGGAGACTACAGCCAGGCGCTCGTCGACCGCCTCAAGCTCTCCCCATCGAAACTCGAGAGTATTACGGAGATGGTCAGGAGCGTTGCCGCGCAAGCCGACCCGCTCGGAAAGACGCAGACCGCCCGGCGGCTTGACGACGGATTGGAGCTCTACAAATGCACCGTACCAATCGGTGTCGTGGGGACGATTTTCGAATCTAGACCCGATGCACTCGTCCAGATTGCGTCGCTTTGCTTGCGCTCTGGGAACGCCGTTATCCTGAAGGGCGGCAGCGAGGCGAGCCATTCGAACCGCGTTCTCTTCGAGTTGATTCAGGACGCGACGGCCGACGTTCCCGACGGCTGGGCACAACTCATCGAAGCGCGAGCGGACGTGGACACCGTCCTCGAGATGGACGAGGCTATCGACCTCGTCATGCCACGAGGCAGTTCGGAATTCGTTTCCTACATCCAGAACAACACGAGCATCCCGGTGCTCGGCCACACAGAGGGCGTCTGCCACGTCTACGTCGACAAAGAGGCAGACCTCTCGATGGCCACCGATATCGCGTATGACGCAAAGGTGCAGTACCCCGCGGTGTGCAACGCGGTTGAAACTCTCTTGGTTCACGAACGTGTCGCGGCAGATTTCTTGCCGAAAATCGCTGCGAAGTACGCGGACGCCGGAGTTGAAATGCGCGGTGACGACGCAGCACGAGAAATCGTGTCGATGGAGGCGGCCAGCGAACTGGACTGGGAGACCGAATACGGCGACCTCATCATCGCCGTCAAAATCGTCGATTCACTCGCCGAGGCAACCGAGCACATCACAACCTACGGCTCGAAGCACACGGACGCTATCGTGACCGACGACTCCGATCGCGCCGGTATTTTCATGCGGAGTCTCGACTCGGCAAGCGTGTTCCACAACGCCTCAACGCGTTTTGCTGATGGCTTCCGCTATGGACTCGGTGCCGAAGTCGGCATCAGCACTGGAAAAATCCACGCGCGCGGCCCCGTCGGTCTCGAAGGGCTCACCACGTATCAGTACTACCTCGAAGGCGATGGGCAGGTCGTCGGGACGTACGCGGGGGCCGATGCGAAACCGTTTGTCCACGAGGACTTCGACGGTTCATGGCATCCTGGCTCGCTTTCCAATCAGTAACCAATATCCAGTACTCAAATACTCAATTTTCCTCCGTAAGATACCGGGTTCTGATGGCGTTTGAACGGTAGTACGATACCGCCATTGAGCGAAATAGTCCGTTTCGTCCCCAGTAATCTGGAATGCCTTCGACGGAATTCTTGCTCTCCTTTTTTCCTCTGTTGGCCAGTTTGGCTGGTGGAAATGGTTTTGCTAGTTTGTATGGTTTGTCAAGTTTGGACATATTGGCGACTCCTTCTCGGAATCGAGGATTTGCTTCGAGCAGCAGTTCACCTGAGCCGCTCCCAGGAACGCCGAGGTTCGAGAGATGTTCGACAAGCCTTAATTAGTTGGGCTGCTGGCCTATCTCAAATCGATTACATTGACGGCATCAGCTCAATAATCCATTTCTCCGCTGTTCTCTCCATCGTTTTCATTCGTATCGAAGCTGCTTGATACACAAATTGAATTGAGTCTGCTCGCCTCTTTGACGCCGAGACACTTGGCGGGCTCACGCAATTTCTTGAGTAGTCTTCCCCTAAAGAGCTCTCATGCGCTGAGGGTAGATTTCAGTTCCACAATCGTATCGATCATCGAACATTGGCATTACTGTTTGTAGAGTGGGCCGGCAAGCGTGGGAAGTAGCAAGCCAAAACTGACAGGGCTATCGCCATTGAAGCGGCGAGTTTCCATTAAAATTATTTACCCATACCAACTCTACACAATTCATGGAACACCTCACGGATATTTCTGTCACGGATCTCCAGTCGGCCTTAGCGGAAGTGGAGGGTAAGAAGCCCACTCAAAGACTCATCGCGGCAATCGCGTACAAGAACGGAATCACACAGACTGAACTCGCAGACTGGTACGGAGTTGAGCGTCGCACGATTTATTCGTGGCTCAAGCGCCTAGAGCAGGAGCCACTGGTCGAAGCTGTCCACGATAATCATCGCTCTGGAAGGCCACGAAAACTTACCGACGAACAACGAATGACGTTGAACGAAACCCTTCACCAACCGCCGCACAAATCGGGATACGCTGAACAAGAATGGACGCCACTCCTCGTTAGAGCCTATATCCTCGACGCGTTTGACGTGACGTATTCGATTCCGAGCTGCAGACGGCTGATGAAGGAGGCTGGTCTGTGACCACAATTCGCGTTTACTGTTTGATTCGTACATTCGAGTAATTGATTTTGACTACTGGGTTCCTTTTTGCTTGATC
Organism: Haladaptatus sp. CMSO5; assembly: GCF_036689885.1. Classification (NCBI taxonomy): domain Archaea; kingdom Methanobacteriati; phylum Methanobacteriota; class Halobacteria; order Halobacteriales; family Haladaptataceae; genus Haladaptatus; species Haladaptatus sp. CMSO5. The sequence continues at coordinate 95,412 of NZ_JBAHVW010000002.1, read as the reverse complement.
AAGAGCTATCAGCTAGCGACGTCGTTCGGAAACCGGTTCGGTTCGCGTTTCAAAAGAGATTCATTTTACCCACGCGTGGTTCTCGGATGAAGAATCTTTCAGCTGAAACTCGATTGCTTTGACCCACACAGAGGCTGCTCGAGAACTGAAACCTAAACTGAGAAAATCGTTATCCTCAGAACTAAATTCCACGCTCTGTGCATACACCCTCTGTATGCAGCAAACGGGTTGCATCTGTTCCACATCGTTGGTAGTGGGATACGGAAGGCGTTGAGTGAGAACTTATGATGGCGGACGAAACGGGAGCACCGGCTCCTCAATATTTATCACTGCGTCTGGTTGAATATTCAACAAATGTCTCTCGTCGCGATTGTCAGAAAAGACGTTCACGACTCTATTCGGTCGGGATCGTTCATCGCTATCACGCTGTTGTTCGCCCTCGTCGCCGGGTTCTGGGCGGCGATTCAGCACATCCCTCAGATGTATTCTGATACGACTACCCCGACGAGCACGTTGGCACTGCTCAATAGGATGGCTCAGCCGATGGCCTTCTTCGTCCCGCTGCTGGGATTGCTAATATCCTACGGTGCTATTTCCCGCGAGCGGGATAGCGGGAGTCTCAAACTAGCACTCAGTCTGCCTAACTCGCGGAGTGACATCGTTCTCGGGAAGTTTATCGGTGCGACGAGTCTCTTCGTCTTGTTCCAATTAGGATGGGACTTGGTGACGGCAATTCTGCAGATGATTACCGTTGGGTACGTTCCCCCAGAGTCCGGTGTTCCTCCCTGGTTAATCGTCGCTCACGCGCTCAATCCGACGGCGGCAGTCGGCTATGCAACGCGTGCGATTATCCCCACGTTCGACGAGATAATGTCGTATCCGGTCTCAGCCTCGTTCTACCCACCGAAGTGGGCAGGGTTCGCCATTCTCACGGCGTGGCTTGTTCTCTCACTTGGGTACGGCTATCGTCGATTCCAGGCAGCAGACATTGAGTAACCTGCGTGATGTCTACCACCCTACGTAATCTACACCCTCATGTTTGAAATACACGTCATGCGGGGTGGGAAATTTCTTACGAACTTGCTGGAAGAACGTCGTCAATTCGGAGGATTGTCGTCGCGACGCTCGCTGCGGCTTCGAGTGCATAGCGCTTGCTCGTCGCTGGTTCGAGAATGCCTTGTTCGACGACGTTACCGACAACCCGCTCCTGTCCGAGAACGCCGGTCTCCTTCCGGCTATTCCAGTGGGCCGCTCGTAGCGTGGTGAGCGTATTGACTAGGTCCATTCCGGCGTTACGAGCGAGTGTCTTTGGGATGCCTTCGAGAGCATCTGCAACCGCCTCGATGACAAGCGACTCTCGGCCACCAACTGCTGGGGCGTCCTCTCTAAGCTGTCGAGCGACGGTGATTTCAATGGCACCGCCACCGGGAACGACGTGCCCACTCTCGACTGCCGCGCTGACAGACCGAATGGCATTCATGATGTTTCGTTCGAGTTCCCACCCGGACATCCATGTACTGCCATGGGCCAATACTGAGACGACCTGTTCACCAGCACCACCCCAAAACAGAAGTGCATTCTGTTCGATTCCTGGGTACCGCCGTCGCTCAAGTCGGGCTGTTTTCCCGGTATCGGTGCTGTCGAAGTCGCGGAGATGGGTGTTGATGGTCGCGCCAGTGGCGCGGGCAACCTTCTGCATTCGGTCTGTTCGCGCGTTTCGTACGACGGCAATCTCTGCGGCATCGAAGTATGGGAGTAACTCGTCTTCAACGCGATCCCCGACAAGCACCACGTCTACGTCTGCAGCGATGAGTGGTTCGAGCAGTTCTGTAACGTGTTCGACTTCGAAGTCAGCGAACGCATCGACGCTATCCGGATCGGAGAGGTCGTAGGTCACCGTTTGGGTGCTCGAATGACTATCGCTACTGAGCCGGTGCCGGATTGCCTCTGCTCTGGCGAATCCTTGGGTAACGACCGCGATGTTGGGATTGTCCAAGTTGGTTGGCTCGTAGTTTCCGGCGAATGACTTTTTTAGAACCATCCCGTCGACGAGTTCCGTATCGGTGATTGTCCCAGAGCGAAGCGATTCGATCTGTACGAGGTCTGTGTTCACCCGAACCTCACTCTCATGTTCCTGTGCGAGCGTTCGGACGGCTTCGACCGACCACTGGCTCAGGGTGTCGAGAATCGGCTCTGCCGTTTTCCCTTGGAGGGTTGTTTGGGCAACTGCTGTGAGCAGTTCGTCATCGGACAGCGTCACCGGCCGCGATTCGGCGTGGATAGTTTCGGTCGCGATGGTGACCGCCTCCTTGATTCCACTAGCGATAGTCGTCGGATGGAGTCCCTGTTCGATGAGCGGTTCGACAGCTCTGAGTATCTCGCTTGCATAAATCGCCGTTGTCGTTGTGCCGTCGCCGCATCGCTCCTCTTGTGCAGCTGCCACGCGGGCGATAACTCTGCCTCCGGGCGATTGAAATGGGAGGCGTTTGAGCAAGTACGCGCCGTTATTCGTCACTTCGAAATAGTTGCCAAGGCCATCGTCTGCATCGTCGGTATCGTACAGGAGCTTGTCCATCCCTCGCGGTCCCAACGTCGTGGCAATGAAATCGCCAACGATTTTCGCCCCAGTGATATTTTGTGATAGCACGTCACCAGAACCACCCGCCGACTCTTGAGAATCCGCCTGCTCTCTTTGCCTAAGAGAACTACTGCTCGTCTCACTGCGTGAAGCCATATCACACGAATGGCGCATGCCTTCCTTAATCTTCCGGTGGACTGTCTATACAGTCGGGTGAATTGACAGCAGTAGCTCGGCTACTTCGTTTCCGTGAGCGAATCACGGTACACCGCCAGCTGGGCGAACAACGATTCATCGCGCGCTGCATATACGCTGTCCATATCTTCTCCCTCCCAGTTGTAAACCCCTTGTCCGGTTTTCACGCCGTAGTTTCCCGCTGTGACTAACTCAGTGAGGAACTCGTGGGGCTCCGTGCCCCGGTCGAGGTGGGGGAGGAGATGCGAGATTACGTCGTGGTGGACATCGAGTCCAGAGTGGTCGGACTTTTCGAAGATGCCGAGTATCGGCAAGCGGAATCCGAGGCTCCCTTTCACTGCTCGGTCGATGTCTTCGGCACTCGCAACCCCGCTGTTAAGTAACGACTCTGCCTCGTACGCCATCGCAGTCTGGATACGATTTACGATAAATCCGGGGATATCACGCTCGACGACGACCGGCGTCTTATCGATTGTTTCGAACAGCGCAGCGAGCGTAGTGACAGTCGAATCGGCAGTTTCGGTGCCTTTTACGAGTTCGACAACGGGCACGATGTACGGAGGGTTGAAGTAGTGGGTACCGACCACTCGCGATTGGTTATCGACGACGGATGCAATCTCGGTAATCGACAGTCCGGACGTGTTCGTTGCCAAAATGGCTTCCTCGGGAGCGTGTGTACCGAGTTTGGCGAACACGGTCTGTTTCAATTCCATGTCTTCAGAGACAGCCTCTGTCACGAGGTCTGCATCCTGGATTGCTGTTTCGAGCGATGACTCGTACGAAATCCTCGCTCTGACTGCCTCCGTCTCCGTCTGCGTCAGCTCTCCGTGCGCGTGGAGTGTATCAACGGTCTCGTGGATATTCTCGGCTGCCGTTTTCAACGCTGTTTCATCAATATCGAACAGGACGACGGATTTCCCTCCAAGTGCGAAGGTGAGTGCGATTCCGTAGCCCATCGTTCCCGCACCGACAACTGAAACCCGCGCTATCTCGGTCCCACTACTCGCTAATTCTGCTCCCATAGCACTGTGGTCACAGGCAACACGAAAGAACGTTGCCCTTGTCAGAAGCCACCCTATTCAAATCGACCGGTCTCCTTGTACTGGCTGCCGAGTTCGACGTAGTGTTCGTGAACTCGCTCGATTTCAGCTCGTTGTCCCTCAGTAAGCGGTTTGGTTTTTGCGGGAGCCCCGTAGGCAAGATGGCCTTCTGGGATTGTCTGGTCCTGAAGCACGACGCTTCCGGCGGCGACGATGCAGTTCGATTCGACAGTGGCCCCTTTGAGAACTGTACTTTGCATCCCAATGAGCGAATGGTCCTCGACCGTTGCGTAGTCGACGACGACGTTGTGGCCAATGGTGACCGCGTCTCCAAGAAGCGCACCGTGGAGCATGGAAAACTCTTGGACGTTCGTTTCGTTTCCAACGACTGTTTCGCCGCCGTCACCGCGTAGACAGACGAACGGCCAGAGGCTCGCTCGCTCACCAACGAGAACATCCCCTATCAGGTATGCCATCTTCGAGACGAACGCTGACTCAGCAACCTGTGGTTTCGCGCCAAAGAGGGGTTCAGGAGAGAATGACTGATTCTGACTCATGATTCGATGCACGCAGACTGCTGTGGTAGGTGTTGTGGTCTACGCGATATCTGGCAACGAGGGGGTTAGCAGTCGCCAATGCTGCTGACGTATCGGATTCGAGTCGGGAAAAAAGAGGACAGACATTCGGGTGCAGAAAGGGCCGATGTGGCGTGACTACCCTTTCACACCTCCGGCACCGAATCCCTTCACGAGGTGATCCTGGACGAAGATGTACAGAATCAATACTGGCAGGGTCACAAGCGTCGTTGCGGCCATGAACTGCCCCCATGGTGGGTTCGCAGAGGTGAGCATCTGACTCAATCCCACCGGGAGTGTCTGCATCTGACTCGACGTCATGATGACCGACGCCCACAGATAGTCGTTCCAGGCGAGCGACCACGTGAAGATGGACGTTGCGATGATTCCGGGAAGTGCGTTCGGTAACACGACGTGGTAGAACGCCTGCATCCGCGAGGCGCCGTCGATCATCGCAGCCTCCTCTAGTGAGTAGGGGATTCCGTTGAAGAACTCCCTAAGCACCCAGATGCTAAACGGCAGGGAGAACGTCAGGTAGACCAATGATAGGCCAAACCAGGAGTTGTCCAGCCCCATATCGTTCATCAGCACGCTGAGTGGAATCACGAGCACGATCGCAGGGAACATGTAAATCAACAGAATCGAGCTGTCGATGAACTCCCTGCCCATGTACTCGAACCGAGAGATGCTATACGCGCCAAGCGTCCCGAGCGTAATCGTCATCACCGTCGCAAAGGTGGAGGTGATGACGCTGTTGCGGTAGTAGAGGAAGAACTCAGAGTTCGTCTCGATCAGATCCGCGTAGTGGGTCAACGTCCACAGTTCCGGACTAATCTGTGGGGGCCAAGAGAACAATAGTTGTTCTGGCTGGAGTGACGTAATACCCATCCACAGCAGCGGAAACAGCGAGTAAACGACAGCGATTGACGCCAGCAGGTACAACAAGATGCGATCGCTCCGATCTCGAATCCGCTTTGGGACGTGTTGTTGTAGCCACTTCTCGACGCCGGCTGACAGATTGACTGAATTAAGCTTCATTTTTCGTTCCTCCTTGCTTGTAGAATTTTTGTAGATACAAGAAGCCAGCAACCATCATGATGACGAACATCACGTTCGCTATCGCGGCTGCGTAGCCGAAGTTGAGCCCCTGGTAGGCCTCTATGTATGCGTAGATGGGGAGAATCTGGGTCGAGATTCCTGGCCCCCCGCCGGTGAGCAGATAGATGGGTGCGAACTTCTTGAACATCCACACACTCCGAAGCAACACAACGATCACGAGGATGTTGTACAGTTGCGGGAGTGTAACGTATCGGAACTTTGCGAATTTGTATGCGCCATCTAGCTCAGCCGCTTCGTAGAGGCTTGGTGGAATCGTCTGGAGGCGGGCGAGCACGGTGATCACCACGAATGGGGTAAACCGCCAGACACCAAGCAAGATGGCCGTCGTCATCGCGTGTTCGTACCCGAAAAACACGATTGGTTCTTCGACCAATCCTGCCGTGACGATGAGGTAGTTGAACACCCCATACGTCGCGTTGAATATCCACCGGAAGTTGAACACCGCGACGATGGTTGGCACCATATACGGGAACAGAACTGCTCCACGGAAGAGCTTCCGTCCCTTGAATTCGCGGTGTAGCAATAGCGCGATCGCAACGCCGAGAACCAGCTGTAAGAACATGGTTCCAAACGCCCAGACCACGTTGTTCTTCAACGACACCCAGAAGTCGTTTGTCGAAAAGAGTCTGGTGTAATTACTCAAACCAGCCCATTCGAGCGTCATACTGAACCCTGACGAAGAATGGAAACCCAGGTAGATGGCGAACAAGAGTGGGAAGATGACGATCACTGCGAAAACGAGTAATGTGGGGACGATTAACGAAACGCCCAACTCGCTTTCAGTGATGTCTCTTCGCACCACTCGGGAGGCAAATCCTCTGATGGATTGCCAACTCCGTTTGTTACGTTCCAGTATGCTCATCTGTAGTGGTTCCTACGAACTCATAGCGGTCAGTACCTTGTTCTGATTTACGCCAACTCTGCCACATCAGTTTCCGCTGCCATAGTTGGCAACCTCCTGTTCTGCTTTCTTTGCCATTTCTTTCGCCGCTTCGTCGACGCTGATGTTGCCTGCAAAGTAGCTGGAACCAGGCCCGCTCATCACCGGTTTCTTGATGATGTTTGCCAGTTCCGGGAACGCCTCGAACTCGGGGCCAGCACGGCATTTCGGGTGCGCTTTCCGGGTGTCAGCCACGAGGTTATCACGGATCTCCGTTCCGTGTTCGTAGTCAGTCCACACGTCGAACTCATCCCATGCGTCCTGGTGTCCTTCGTACATCGGAACGGTGTTTCCGGGCGTTCCTTTCATGAACTTGTCGACGAAGAATTCTGGCTTCACGTAATTCTTCCACCATTCGACGGCTGCCTCCTTGTTTTCACCTCCTTTGATGAGCTGGCCACCGTCACCCGACATGAGCGATTTTTCGTCGGGACTCGCCTTGTCGTTGTCTGGTTGGGCGTGTGAAAATGTCGTCACCTTGTCCGCGATGTCGGGTGTTTGTTCGATGACGTTGATGTACGTCCGACCCCAGTACTGACACGATGCAACCTTGTCGGCTGCAAAGTTGGTGTAGATGTCGCCGTAACTGAACGACTCTTTGCCCGGTGCGCCGTATTCGGCCATCGCGTTCCAGTGTTCTAAGGTGTCTCTCGTCACTTGAGAGTCGAACGCGACGTTCTTTTCGGGGTCGAGTGCGTTTCCGCCAGCACCACGGAGACGCGAGAAGAACACAGTGGCCATGTAGGCATTTTTCGCTGTCGAGATGGCGGTACCGTGGAGGTTCGGGAACTCGTCCGATTCGTGCGCCTTCTTGAGCACTCGCAGTTCGTCGTTCCACGACTCTGGGTACTCTTCACCGATGGCTTCGAGCACGTCTGTGCGCATCCAGGTGGTGTTCGATTGACTGTTCGACTGCATCGTGTAGAACGACCCGTCTTTATCGAGATAATGAGTCTCGGGGACGTCAGCGGCAATCTTCCCAGCAGACTCCTCAGCAGCATCCATCAACCGTTTCGGATCTTCGATAAACCCTTGGTCTTTCAACAGGAGATTCAATTCGTTGTCGAGGAAGAACACGAGGTCTGGCCAATCTTCTGTCCGCGCAGCCTGGACCAGCCGGTTGTAAATTTTCTCCCAGCTCGTGTACCCCATCTCAATCTCGAGGTTTTCGTGATTCGCTTTGAATGAATCGTTCGCTTCGTTGTAGGAGCGTTTCGAAGCTGAGGAGGTGTACGTTGTTAGCAGTTTTAATTTCGAGCTTTCCGATGAGCCATCTCCTGAATCGGACTCAGACCCACCAAGACATCCAGCAAGCGCTGCAGCGCCGGCAGCCCCTGCGCCCGTGAGAAACATGCGGCGATTCCATTGTTCATCACCGTTAGGTGACTCTGTGTTGGTATGACTAGCCATACTCTACATTGACCGTTGAATCACTACTACATTAATGTTACTCATACTTCCGTAACAATCAAGACGGATTATTGTCACAACGACTAACCTCTGTCTGCAACCGTAGTGTGGCTCTTAACGCACTTTTCGAGAGCTGAAACGGTGCGTTCATTCTTCCAGTTTCATCGTGGTGGTTGCGGTCACCCTACAGGAAATTTTAACAGGAGTTGCATGCAGGAGATACTATGGCTCGAAGATATGCTCGGCTGAAACGCGCTGTCGTTTTCCTCGAAGTGCTCTTCGGGTCACTTGCTACCGCGATCGCATTCAGTCTCTTCTTTCAACTTGCGAGCGGGGAACTTGCGCTTACTGGTGCCGAGCTTGATGAGCGTGTCCGTGCGGTGCTCGTCTTGCTTATTGCTGGGTTGGTGTTGTTCGCAGATGGACTCCGACGTGGGCGTTTGTGGTGGTGAAAAGTCAACCCGTCTCTTTCAGACCACAGCCCGCCCGTCTGCAGCGTCAAAGAGGTGCATCCGCTCAGGGATAAATTCGATTTCGATGGTGTCGCCGCGCGCGACCTCCGTTCCCTCATCCACGACAACAATCACCCGTTCTCCGTTTTTCTCGAGATGTAAGATATACTCGTCACCAGCTGTTTCGACCATGATAACCTCCATTCGAGCCGTGCGCGACGTCTCGCCTGTTGCCCCTCCTTCCGCGTTAACGTTGAAGTGTTGTGGCCTGACACCGAGAGTATAGTTGGCTCCATTGGTCGTTTTCTCTTGCATCGATACCACCGATTCTTCACCTGTAGGGAGCGTAATTTGGTGTATTCCTGTATCGAGAATCACCGAATCACTCTCGTGGGTCACCTCACAATCGAGGAAATTCATACTCGGCGTCCCGATGAAGTCCGCCACGAACTGGTTGGTGGGGTTGTTGAACAATTTCTGTGGTGCTGCCAGTTGTTGTATCTCTCCCTGATGGACGACAGCGACCCGGTCACTCATCGTCATTGCTTCGATCTGGTTGTGCGTGACGTACACGGTCGTCACACCGAGCTTCCGCTGAAGTTCAACGAGGGTTGCACGCATGTCCACGCGCAACTTCGCATCGAGGTTCGCGAGTGGCTCGTCGAGCAAGAATACCTCAGGGTCTCGCACGAGGCTCCGACCGAGAGCCACACGCTGTTGTTGTCCCCCAGAGAGCGCCTGGATCTCTCGGTCGAGCAGATCTTGAATCTGAAGCATCGCGGCCGCTTCCTCGACGGCCTCCGCTCGTTTCTGTTTTGCCATCCCCTGCATCTTCAACCCGAATTCCATGTTCCCTCTGACGGTCATGTTCGGGTACAGGGCATAGTTCTGGAACACCATCGCAATGTCACGTTGCTGTGGGGGAGTGTTGGTGACGTCGTGTGATCCAAACGAGATTGTACCGTCGGTTGCGGAAACGATGCCGGCGAGCATGCGTAGAATCGTCGATTTTCCACTGCCACTGGGGCCAACCAGTGTGACAAACTCACCATCTTGGATATCTATGGAGACGTCATCCACCGCGACGACGTCTTTACCGTAGACTTTCGTCAAATTTTCAATGCTAACTCTGGCCATGGTAACAACCAGTATACCACTCTATTACATAAATCATGTGTTAGGGGTGGCTGGAGACATATTATTGCTCAGCCACTGCTCTTTCCACACCTACGAGGCGGATTACGTCGGACGCGTCGTTCAGGCTGCTGGCAATGCCGACCGTCCTCTGTCTCAGTACATGACCTTGCCAGCCGAGACGTTGATGTCTTGACCAGTAATTCGGTCTGACCCACTCGAACTGAGGAACACAGCGACCTTGGCGACATCTTCGCGTGAGACCAATTCGCCACGTGGGCTTGCTTCCTCTGCTGCCGCTCGAACATCAGCGTACTTCTGTCCAGTCGCATTCGCCTTCTCCTCGAACACCTTTGTGATTCGAGGGCCGTCGACGGAACCGGGACAGATGGCATTTACGTTGATATCGTGTTCGCCGACTTCAGCAGCGAGCGTTCGAGTAAAGCCGATTAGTCCCATCTTTGTCGTCGCATAGGGGAGTCGTTGTTCGAGTGGCCGCTTCCCGCTTACGGACGCGATGTTAACGATTCTGCCATAGGACTGGTCTTTCATTATCGGGAGAACCTCCCGACACATGTAGAACGGACCTCGAAGGTTGACGTTCATCGTCTGCTCCCATTCGTCCTGCGTTATCTCCTCGCAATATCGAGTCGGACCGGCGATTCCCGCATTGTTCACCAGAATCTCGATTGAGTCGAACGCTTCGAGCGCCTGGTCAACGGTGTGTTTTACGTCTGTAAGTTGCTGCAAGTCTGTTTTCACGGTAAGGGCTCGTTGCCCTTCGTCTTCGACGAGCTGTTTTGTCTCCTCCATCGCTTCTTCGTTGATGTCGGCGATTACAACGTCGGACCCACTTCGTGCGAGTTCGAGACAGATTGCTTGGCCGATTCCACGACCGCCGCCGGTAACGACGGCTGTGCTATTCAGGCTCACATGTTACGATGTGACTATCTAATATATAAGCATATTGACGGCGGGAGTGTCACTCTGCGCCTCGCCAAAAGTATAAGTAGTAGCTTCCCACCATTCTACTGGTATGGTATACAGTGGCTACCAAGACTACTTCGATAAGAAAGTCATCATCAGCGTCGCCACGACTGGTGGACTTCACGGAGAAGAAGCGAATCCGAACCTTCCAACGCAACCAGACGAGATTGCAGAAGACGTCCGCGAATGTGAGAAACTGGGTGCTTCGATTGTCCATTTACACGCTCGAAATCCTGATGGGTCTGACACCAAGTCTGTCGAACGATTCCAGGCGATTCGCGACGCAATCGACGAACGGTGTGAGGATATTATCATCAACTTCACCACCGGCGGTGGCCAGTCTCGCGAAGACCGTATCCGCCCTGTCTTAGAGACTGATCCGAGTCCCGATGTTGCGACGATTGATTTAGGTCCACTCAATTTCGGGCCGCGAACGGTTCGGAAATACTGCCGAGAGCAAAACGAAGAGTTTGCAACCCAGATGGCAGAACACGGTGTGAAACCAGAGATGGAACTGTTCCACCCCGGCCATTTTACCGAAGTGAACCACCTCATCAAAGAAGGCTATCTCGACGAGCCATACTGGTGTACGCTCATTCTTGGGATGCAGACGGGGACGATTCCGAATCCGCGAAACCTGCTTAATCTCGTCGATAATCTCCCCGACGGGGCTGAATGGCAGTGCCTCGCAGTCGGTAAACACCAGCTGCCACTGACTACGATGGCGATGGCAATGGGTGGGCACGTCCGAGTTGGGCTCGAAGATAACGTCTACTATCGCAAAGGCGACCTCGCAGAGAGCAACGCCCAGCTCGTAGCCAGAGCCGTTCGAATTGCAGGAGAATTAGAGCGTCCCGTCGCGTCACCGGCCGAGGCCCGCGAGATTCTCGGGCTCTAACTGGCGGAGAATCTACGTAAACAACGTTTTTCGTGGCCGATTGGTAGGTGACCGACATCTGTCGGTGTTCGAACTCGCTCGATTGTAGGGACTCATCGACTGCTGACCACACATTAGAAACTGTGTGATTCGTCACATCGGAATTCAAGGGGGGAAATTGGTGGTGTTTTCAAGAGTGTCCATGTCCTATATCGAATTTCGACGTTGCGCTATAGAGCCCTCATAACGCTTGGAAACGGGCATTCCATCCGATATGTATATTGCGTGTCGGTTAGACTAATTCGACACTGGCGTATTTTATAACGCAAATCGAACTGGGAACCCATGGCATTCAATAATTCCCTTCGAAATTCTCAGAATCAAATAGGGTTTTCGTGAGAACCGAATTTTATATATTGTGGGTGTGAACCAGTGGTTATGACCACGCACAAACCGCGCCGAACGTTGCAAACCACCGAAACGACACTGGACGTGATAGAGCTACTCAAAGAGAAGGATGGTGGACGAGTAACAGAGCTTGCAGCGGATTTGGATCTCGCCCCCAGTACGGTTCACAGCCATCTAACAACGCTTCACGAGCGAGATTACGTCGTTAAATTTGGCGATATCTACTATCTTAGTCTGCAGTTCCTCAATCTCGGTAACTACGTCCAAAACCGTCTGAAGAGTTATCAAATTGCTAATTCATACACGAAACAGATGGCCGAAGAGACCGATTGCCGTGCCATCTTTGCTGTCGAGGAGAATGGACGTGGCGTCTATATGTACACCGAATCCGGGAAGCATGCCGTCTGGAAGTACTCAAATGTAGGGCAGAAATTTTATCTCCATCAGACGGCTGCCGGAAAGGCGATTCTTTCGCAACTCCCACGGAGCCGCGTTCATGAAATCGTCACAACTCACGGATTGCCAGCGGCAACTGAAAACACGATCACTGACGTTGACGTGCTCGTAGACCAACTCGACGCTATCAAATCGGAAGGCGTGTCGTACAATTACGAAGAACAACTCGATGGTGTGAAAGCAGTTGGTGTCCCTGTGAAGGGTCGGGATGGACGAATTATCGGGGCCTTTAGTGTGGCAAGCCCAGCGAACCGTATGACGCCAGACCGGTTCGAGACCGAACTCCCGAAAATTCTGCTCGGTATCTCGAACGAATTCGAGCTGGAGATCTCGCTTTCTTGAATTTTCTTTGCTTGGCTTTGTTTTCCGCCCAACGCAGGGCGCCTCCCCCGACAATAACAGAGGTACTTTTGTGATGAACATGGCTTACCGTTGTTCAGCGTCTCAATAAAAGTGCGCGAGTACGCCTCATTTATCAGATTTTGGGATGCTAACCTTCATGAACTAGTTTTCGCTGAGAAACAGAATTCAACGCAATCCAGATTGACACAGATTCGGTTGGAATCGACTGTGGCCGTCGATTGAACTTCTGCGTTTATTCCCCTTCAATCGCCCAAGTCAAGGACTCAAGCAATACTGCCATAACGGTGGTACCTTTGTTATGGTTTGGGTTTGTTTTCACCACTCGATTTCAGGATTTGAGCCCCCTATGGACGCTCCCGACGTGAAGTTAGCGCTGTTTGAATAGCTGTCTGCCCGTCCAAAATTGATGGAACGTACATTATCGTAGTATGATCAGCACAACGGATACGTTACTGATGCGAGGTTGAATCCTGCTGATAGAGACTGTCCACAGGATTAAACTGTAGATCGATATTGGTTGTTCAACCATCGATGACGTGTTCGCGAGAGACACTACCCGCAGTACGCTGTATCGATAACAGATGGGGTAATTTGGCAGGACTGTGCCTCTACTGTGCATCCACAAACTCATTTCCTCACCACGAAAGGCGCATCATCAACTCGGTCATCCCACACAGCACACCGTTTGACAAACCGAATTTTCAACAAGATTTCAACAACATCGCACCCCGTCCAACACTGTTGGACACGTCCGGAATCAAGAATATGAGACAGTAATTTCGACAATATTCGCGGCGTTCTTGACCAGTTTCGGAATCTCCTCTTCGAACCGCTTGCCGTGTATTCGGCCAACAGGCCCCGAAACACTCACTGCACCAACAACCTGACCGTCACGAGTAATTGGAGCACCGATACAGCGAAGCCCCTTTCGAAGTTCTCCGTCGTTCACGGCGTAACCCTGCTTCGAAATTTTCTCAAGTTCTGTCCAGAGTTCGTCTCGGCTTGTAATCGTTTTGTCCGTTCTGCGAACCAACCCTCTTTCGTCTATTATTTGTTCGACTTCATCTCTCGGTAGTGCTGAGAGGATGGCTTTTCCCGATGCCCGGCAGTGGAGATCGACGTGCTTTCCGATGTGGGATTTCACAGGCATCGCTTGGTCTCCCCGCTTTCGGTAAAGGTATACACCATATCCGTGTTCGGGTATCATCATGCTCGCTAACTCACCTGTCTCCTCTGCAAGCCGATCGACCTCCTCGCAGCCGAGTTCGTAGAGTCGGTTTTGTGATCTGGCGCTCTCGCCAATCTCGAGGAATCGCATTCCAATTCGGTACGTCCCATCATCGTTCACTGCGTACCCGACTTCCTCGAGTGAGGATAGATACACGTGTGCGGTACTCTTCGGAATCGAGAGCTCGTTTGCGACATCTGTGACTCCTGACCCACCCGACCGCTGTAGGAAGTCGATGACTTCAAAGGCTGACCGTAGCGATTTGAGTGGCTTAGTTTTTGCACCAGACATGAGTTACCGTGTGAACTGTACACACATATATGTTCCTCCAATAGTCGCTATCTCGTTGACAATGTCGGCGAATCAAGGGAGTTCGAGGCTGTTGGAGGTTCCATATCCTGTCCAACAATCTCAGACAACTCTGTTCAGTGTCATAATGTGGTTTCTCGAAGGAGGTGTCTCGTAGCATCGCGGTATTGTTGCGCCTCCACTCCATCATCCGGAATAAATCAAGTCAGGACTGTTGGTCGAAGGCAAATTGCGGAAAAAACACTGCAATAGAAACGCCAACCACGAGGCTATCGGAGTATATCGAGAACTTCGTTCAGTGACTATGAGGTTTGTTCGAGTGTATTGACACCGTCAGTCGTCTGTGCAAGATCTCCTTCCAGTGCATCTAGGATGCGGTCGGTCGTGTCGGCAACTACCTTTTTCATGAACTCGGCGTCTGAATTTCTGGGGTCTCCACGGCCACCTTGGACTGCGATGTCGGTGTACCACGTGTATTGTCTTGCTTTGAATTTTGCCTTACGCTCTTGTTTCTCCTTTTTCTCTGTCCGAACTAGCTCTGGGTGGAACAGTTCAGTGACGCTCGTCTCGTGTTCGCCTGCATGGCTCCAATCTTCTCCGAAGCGAGTCTCCAGTTGATCTCGAGCGAACGAGGTCCAGTTTACGAGATACACTTCGATATCGTGCTCTCGCTGGAGCCGATCCCCCGCGAGCTTCAGTGGTGGGTTATTGCCACCGTGACAGTTGACAATAAGCAATCGCTTGGCCCCGTGTTGTGAAATCGAGGCCCCGAGCTCTTCGATGACTTTCTGATACGTATCTGGCATCAGTGTCAGGGTCCCTGCCCGGGTCATGTGATGTTCCGAGTATCCGAATGGAAGCGTGGGCAGGCGGATCATTGAGAGATCACGGTCTGCTGCGGTTTCGACGAGTATCCGGGTTAGGTTCTCCGCCCGGAGAGTATCGACCGAAACTGGGAGGTGGATCGAATGTTGCTCGATTGCACCGGTTGGTAAGACGAGGAAATCCGCATCCTCAATGGCCTCTTCGGCGTCTTCCCACGTCATGCTCCCGAGGTCGTAGCTGTCGTAGCTAAGCGAGACGGTCATACTGCCACCTCGTTTTTTCGTCCACCGAAATGTGGTGACAATGCCGCTACTACTTCTCCTTGAGTCGAAGACTCTGTGTTAATGGCTAACATCGAAAGTCTACGAGTAGCCAAGTGCATCTACTATTTATATCTTTGTACAAGCGGCGATATTGTCAGATGAAAATCGAACGTTCCTGTGAACGATTGTGCACTTTGGGCAAGTACGACAGATAGTTTCCAGCCAGTTCCAACAAGAACCAGAGGATTAGACACCTGAAACACTCGTCTCCATCGTTTTCCAAAGGCTATAAGGAACATTGACAATATTGACAATAATGAATAGATTTAAATGATGGTGGTCCTTTGGATGGATTGTCAAACGTTGGCAATAGGTAAGCATACACATGGCTAGAGACATCATCGAGTACGACATCAATCGACGACAGTTCCTTGCAATGACCAGTGCACTCACGGGTGCATCGCTTGCTGGGTGCGCGGGTGATTCGGGAGGCAACGGTGGCGAAGGAAGTGACAATGGCAGTGGTTCTGGCTCCGCAGGTGGGACAGTTCGGCTAAACGTTGCAATTGCCTCAGAGCCGTGGAACTTCGACCCGGCGTTGTGGGCTGACACGGGCTCGAGTGCGATTGGGAGTCTGATCTACGACGAAGTGATCGAGCTAACTCCCGACTCGGAGCTCGCACCAGGACTCGTCAAAGAGGTACCGAAGCCGACAAACGACGGACTTGCGTTCGACTACACGCTCCGTGATGGTTTGCAGTTCCACAACGGAGACGACGTGACCGTCGAGGATTTCAAATATTCCGTCGACTGGATTCTGAATCCCGACAACAACTCCCCGATTCGACGCCGGATTCCGAACGTTGAAGGGACAGAGATCGTGGATGACCGGACGCTCCGGATGAATCTGACGACCGAGTTCTCCACCCTCAATTGGTGGCTGACTCGGGGACTCGAAGGAATCGTCCAGAAGGGGTCTCGTGGCTCTGCCAGTGAACGAGAAGGGCCGACAGGAATCGCAACGAACCTCACGACCGACCCGAGTGGTGCCGGCACTGGCCCCTTCGAATTCGTCGAGTGGAACACAAACGAGAACGTGCTTCTGAAAAAGAACGAGAATTACTGGAAGGACGGCATTCCGAAGGTCGACGAGATCAACTTCCAGATCATGCCGGAGGATTCGACGAGGTTGGCAAATCTCCGATCTGGAACCACCGACCTGACGACCTCGATTCCAGACAAGGACTTCGAGTCGCTGCAAAACGACCCAAACATCAAAACGGGAACAGTCCCGGGGAACACGACCGAAGTGCTCTACATGAACCTCATGGAAGCGGACGGAAACCCGATGTCCAACGTCAACAACCGCCGGGCAGTCCAGTGGGGCATTGACGCAGAAGAAATCTTAGACGAGATTTTCTACGGGAGAGGTGTTGCCCAGCATGGGCTCTGGTACCCGGACAGCGAGTGGACGTCGCCCAAGCTGAAGGAGATGGAGATGTACGACCCCGACAAGGCCCGGCAAGAACTTGAGAAGGCCGGCAACCCCGACGGGTTCACCTTCGAGATGCTCGTCACGAAGGGCTCTCATCTCAAAGACCAGGGTGTCGTCATCCAGAACCAGCTCTCGAAGATTGGCATCGACGTCGAAATCACCACGCTCGAGAAGTCCGCACTGTTCGACCAGGTGTACAACACGACGACGTGGCACGCAGCCTTGGAGAACTGGACGAACGCCGTCCCTGTCGTAACTTACTGGCTCAGCACTGGGTTCGTTCCAAACGACCGTAACCACAACAACTGGCACCACGCGTCTCCCGACCTGCCAGACCGATACGCACCAAGTGGACCGCCAGCGCCGGAAGACGCCGAAGGTGACTTCTCTAACGGACACGACTGGTACGTCCAAACGGTGAAGAAAGCCCAACGGACGGTTGATGAACAAGAACAAAAAGAGATTGTCTACCGGCTGCAGGAGTACCTCGTCGAAAATGCGATCCAGCTCGACATCGCTTACTCGAGTCGGCTTGCTGCATGGAGTGATGAGGCGTCCGGCTACGAGATGGGTTCATTCTCGTCTGATCTTCGGCCCGTGACAAAGAATTGATAATCCAGGGTAATCCACAAAAAGAGTCATTATCAATCATCTGCAAGCGATTGACGTCACAACCATGGAACTCATTACCAACATTTTGTTTCATACATTGAACCTATGAGCATCGGACGATTTATCCTCAAACGATTATTGTTGATCATACCGGTACTGTTCGGTGTGAGTGTGAGCGTATTCGGCTTGCTCCACATCGCACCGGGGGGTCCGGCAGCGGTCATGCTGGGGCCGCTCCAGAACGAACAGATCATTCAACAGGTACGCCAACAGCTCGGACTGAACCAGCCGTTTTACATCCAGTACTGGCTGTGGGCAAGCAGCGCGATTCAAGGTGATCTTGGTACCTCGTGGACTGTCCAGCAGGGGACGCCTGTCGTGACGTTGATCAAAAGCCGCCTTTTGCTCACGTTCGAACTCGCTCTCCTCGCCCAATTTCTCGCCGTACTCATTGGAATCCCGGCAGGAATCATCGGTGCGGTTCGACAGAATAAACCCGCAGACCACCTGTCTCGTATCGGGGCGCTTTCGGGCATCTCGATTCCGAACTTCTGGTTAGGCATCGTCCTGATCATGGTGTTCGGCGTCACCTTCAACTTCGATTGGGGGACGGGCGGCTGGATATCACCGTTCGAAGATCCGATTGCAAACCTTCAGCATCTCCTCCTCCCAGTCATCGCGCTCGGAACTGCTCGGGCAGCGATTATCCAGCGTATGACTCGGTCTGAGATGCTCGAAACGCTCAATCAAGACTACGTTCGGACGGCCCGAGCTATGGGAATTGGCGAAGTCGAAGTTGTGCTGAAAGACGCGACGAAAAACGCACTCATCCCCGTTGTAACCGTTATCGGAATTGGAATCGGTGGATTGCTGAATGGTGCAGTTCTGACAGAGACAGTGTTCAATCTTCCCGGACTTGGAAAGTTGTTTATCACTGCGATTGCCCGCCGGGACTTTGAGGTTATCCGTGCACTGGTATTGTTCATCACGTGTGTGTTCGTCTTCGCAAACCTGAGCGTGGACGTCCTCTATGCGTACCTCAATCCGAAAATCCGCGAAGATGGAGGGAACTGAGATGGCTACAAAAGAGACACGCACGATGGAGCAAGAACCGAAGACCAGTGAACACCGAAGCCAGTTCGAACAGTTTTGGCGGGAGTTCCGGAAGAACCGTCTTTCGATAGTCGGCGCGGTAATCATCGGTCTTACCCTCTTTGCTGCGATTTTCGCGCCGGTCATCGCACCACACGACCCTGCCACCCAGTTCGATGCCCCCGACGGAGAGCATAATCCGCTCCCACCGGGCTCTACATTGCTCGTTGAGGGTGAGTCGAACGCAGAGATTACAGCGTATCTGGGGACGGACAATCACGGTCGCGATCTCCTTTCGAGGATGATCTTCGGGCTTCGGACGCTCATGATGATCTCGATTGGCGTCAATCTGGTCGCGATGACCGTTGGCATCACTCTGGGTGCGATTGCGGGTTACCTGGGTAATTCTTGGGTAGACGAGACCATCATGCGAGCGATGGACATCATCCTCTCGTTCCCGAGTCTGATCTTAGCCATCGCGATTATCGGTATCCTCGGCGCTGGCAAGACAGATTACGGGTGGGTTGTCGTTCCAAACCTCGCGAAAATAATCTTCGTCATCGGGTTCGCGTACATTCCGAGATTCGCACGGGTGATGCGGAGTGCGGTGCTCAAAGAGATGGAAGAAGACTACGTGGACGCGGCAAAGTCACTCGGTGCGAGCAATTCACACATCCTCACTCGTGACATCCTCGTCAATACCATCCCAATTGTCGTCGTCCAAGCGACGCTCTACATGGCGACTGCAGTGTTGGCGAGTGCGGGGCTGTCATTCCTTGGACTCGGCTTACAGCCACCGACCGCGAGCCTCGGACTGATGTTGTCGAACGCGCGGAGCTTCGTCTACAGCGGCCAGTGGTGGTACCCAGTCTTCCCGGGATTGGCGCTCATGATCATCATCCTTGGGTTCAACCTACTCGGTGACGGACTGCGTGACGCCCTCGACCCACGGTATTCTCAGGAGGGTTCCAATGACCAGTAAACCGATACTCGAAGTCGAGAATTTGGTCACCCAGTTCCACACAGAGGAAGGAGTCGTCAAAGCGGTTGACGGCAACTCCTTCACCCTACATAAGGGTGAAGTACTGGGTATCGTCGGTGAATCCGGCTCTGGAAAGAGTGTCACCGCGATGTCGGTCATGCGACTCATCGACGAACCGGGATACATCAAAGAAGGAACCGTCCGGTACAAAGGAGAGGATTTGCTAACGAAGAGTAAGGCGGAGATGCGACAGATTCGCGGCAACGACATCGCAATGATGTTCCAAGACCCGATGACATCGCTGAACCCCGTCTACACGATCGGAAGTCAGATCTCTCGGGTCATTCGCAAACACACAGACGCAACGAAAGCGACGGCTCGAGAGCGGACAATTGAACTCCTCAGTGACGTTGGGATTCCCGAACCTGCGGCCCGCGTCGATGACTATCCACACCAATTCTCTGGTGGAATGCGCCAGCGAGTTCTCCTCGCGATGGCCATCTCCTGTGACCCGGATATTCTCATCGCCGACGAACCGACGACGGCACTCGACGTCACCATTGAGGCACAGATATTCGACCTCATCGACCGACTTCAGGAAAAGTACGGGATGAGTGTCATTCTCATCACACACGACTTGGGAGTCGTCGCGGGAAGTTGCGACAGGGTTGCCGTCGTCTACGCAGGCCGTATCGTCGAGCGGGCAGGGGTACACGACCTCTTCAAATCTCCGCGCCATCCCTACACACGAGGATTGATGCGGTCGATTCCGAACCTCCGGTCGAACGAGAGCAGACTGACACCTATCGAGGGTCGAATTCCAGACTTGACCGCCCTGCCGACTGGGTGTTCGTTCCACCCCCGGTGTGTCCACGCGACAGAGGAGTGTTCACAGACGGATCCCGACCTACGTGAGGTTGAGGCGGGGCGTGAAGCCGCCTGTATCCACGCCCTTGGCTACAATCAAGCGACGATGACTCAAAGCTCAAATAATTCGGCAACGACGGATGGAGGTGTCTCCAATGACTAACCGCGACACGATAATGAGCGTCCATGGTCTCACGAAGCATTTCACACAGAACGACAGCTTCATCGACAGGTTGTTCGGTGCGACGCAGACGGTCAAAGCAGTCCAAGACGTCTCATTCGAGATCAGTCACGGAGAGACGATTGGGCTCGTCGGTGAGTCTGGCTCTGGCAAATCGACCACTGCTCGAAGCATTCTTCAACTCGATGAACCCACCGCTGGTACCGTCACGTACGATGGAACAGACGTGACTTCGCTCACGTCAAAGGAACTCAAGCAGTTCCGAAAGCGTATCCAGATGGTGTTTCAGGACCCTGCTTCGAGTCTCAATCGACGAAAGAGCGTCGGTCAGATCATTCGACAACCGATGCAGATTCACGGCCTGTACAAGGGCGAACGCGACGAACGCGTCGAGGAACTCATGGAACAAGTCGGCCTCTCACCCGAGTACTCAAACCGGTATCCTCACGAGTTTTCCGGCGGACAGCGCCAACGCGTGGGCATCGCGCGTGCACTCGCTGTCGAACCGGAGTTTCTCGTGTGCGACGAACCCGTTTCGGCGCTCGACGTCTCGATCCAAGCGCAGATCCTCAACCTACTCAAAGACCTCCAAGTGGAGTACGACCTCACTATCTTGTTCATTGCCCACGACCTCTCAGTCATAAGGCATGTCTGTGACCGAGTCGCGGTGATGTACCTCGGTGAAATCGTCGAGATAGCAGAGACGGAACAGCTGTTTGCGAACCCACAGCACCCATACACTCGAGCACTGCTCAAAGCGATTCCAGAACCAGACCCGGAACTCGCACAGCAGCGAGAACCACTTTCGGGTGAGGTACCGTCACCTATCGACCCACCGAAAGGATGCTCGTTCCATCCACGCTGTCCGGAGGCGACCGAAGAGTGTCGCTCTATCGACCCGGACCTAGAACAGGTCGACGGCGCGACAGTCGGTCACGAAACCGCGTGCATCCACGTCGGTTCGTTCGGTGAAGATGGGGGTATTACGCTCGAATCGGCATCCAGAGACCGGTACGCGCCGGAGAACTTCCTGCACGAAAACGGAGCCATTGAGACCACGTCACCTGAGAATGAGGGAGCGTTTACTACCACGGGGGCAAACGAATGATTCGAGTGCAGGACACCCTCCAGTCGCTGGTTCCGCTACTGCTGACGTTCTTGCTCGTCCTGGCATACCAGTCGATAATCTCGACGGTGTTGACGGGCGTCCTTGCGTTCGTTGTGACGGTTGTGCTCTCAATTGCAACATGGTACGTCATCTGTCGCGTCGCGTTCGATAGCGACGGTCGCCTCGCTCTCGGAAAACGGCCCTTCTGAGGAGACAACTAACTCTTGGTGCTAATTTTTCCGCGCTGTTCGAGTTGTGATCACAATTGGGCAAGGACATTGATGACGACAGCGTAGGTTCTCAATCTGCTGTCGAGGCTCGGTCGGCCATCAATTGTTCTGCTCTCTCGGCCCAATCACCACAGAGAAAGCCCGCACTCACAACGAGTGCCCACCAGACGTACGTGAGAACGATTCCAAGATAGACCGCAGAGAGTCCGTACCCAAGCCAGAAACCGGCGAGGTAACTGAAGCAAAGCATGAAGCCGAAGGTTCCGGTGAACCGAGCGTAGAATGGCGTCCGCGTATCGCTTGCGCCTTGGAGTGCTCCTGCCATCGGGAAGAAGACTCCGAAGAAGAACATCGAAATCCCGGAGATGCGCGTGAAGGTAACGGCGTACCCAAGCGTTTCCGGGTCTGCTGTGAATATGCTCGAAAGCGGTTCTGCCATGATCCAGATTGAAGTGCCAACGACCCCGAGCGTGAGTGCGCTGAGAGCTGTGATGGCCAAGCCCGAAAAGCGGGCGTCGGCCGGCTTTCCCGCACCAAGTCTCTGCCCGACGATAATGCTCGCAGCGACGCTGTACGAACGGTACAGGGGGCCTGCTATCTGTTGGTAGATTCGCCGTCCGATATGGTATGCGGCACTCACTTCTGTCCCAAAGACAAGTAACAAGGCGTTGAACGGAAAATTTGCGACAGATGTACTCATTCCCTCCGCGAAGTTGGGGAGAGAAACTGCGACCAGTTGCTTCGTAACAGTGGCGTCTCGTGGTCGCCTGAGCGACAGTTCAGTTCGGTTACTCCCTATCATTCCGAGTATCGCCACGCACTCAAGCCCGCGGCTAAACGCAGTTGCAAGCCCGACACCCACGATACCAAGCCGCGGGAGCCCCACGAGTCCGAGTCCCAATCCGACAGTTGCGAAGATGTTGACGACGTTCGCGAGCCCGTTTACCACGAGCGGTGTTCGCGTATCACCGGTCCCCTGCAAGGTGCGTGCGCCAACCAACGCAACGATTCGGAGCGGTGCGGCTGCAAAAACGAGCGTGAGATAGCTGGCTCCCATCCTCACGACTTCCAGTTCGGCGCCGAGAACTGCGATGAGGGCGTCCGCCAGGGTGAACCCAATGACGACGATCGGGAGGCCGACCAGAAATCCGATGAGTAGCGCTTGGGTCGCGGCTTGATCACGGGTTTTCGCGTCGCCCCGAGCGGTATCTTGACTTGAGAGAGCAATCCCACCAGTCCCTAGTGCACGCCCGATTCGGAACGGAACCTGCGCATATAGGTCGGCCAACCCGATAGCAGCGACCGCCGCCGGCGAGAAGAATCCCGTCACGACGATATCGATTGAACGCATCAGCGTGTTGAGAAACTGTTGAACCACGATTGGCCAGGACAGTGCCATCACGGACTGCCAGGTAGCGACAACTCTGTCCCGCGGTTTGGACATTCGTACATCACCAACAACTAACGAGAGAAAGAATGTGTCGGTCGCGGTGATTCTGAAGGGGTACTACCTACATAGGTTACATCAGGAATCGTTTCAGCAAACAAAGCAGGTATCGACAATACCTCCAATCACGTACCATGACACTGACGACGATTCAATGCAGTACTACCGTGAAAGACCTCCTTGAGAAAGTCGATAATCACGGGTCAAACTGACGAACATCCAGTGAGCCTGCTCGCTAACTTCTCGTAGATTGTGGGCATCCCGTGCCGTGACATCACCGAAGAGTTCCTCTCGGATCTCTACGTTCTCTCTTGTGAGTGCGCGCGTACGATCGACGAACTGAATTCTATCTCAATTTCAATTATCGCTGGAACCTCTCGATATTGTCTAGCATCCCAAAAAACCCGTGAGAGAATGCTACTCGTCTATTACTGTGAGTATAGATATCCTGAACAAGGTTGCTCAGAGTAGACATACACAACTAAAAACCGGTGGATGAGCCACTCAAGCCATAACTCCTCTACTCTCTGTCGGTTCGATCTATAATTATCATAATACCAAACGCCACTGCGCTACATGTGCGTGAGGTTCAATTCGAGTTCATTCACGACACTCCGAAGGAGTTCGGGGAGCTCGCCATCGAGGCGGTCTTGGTTCATTCGATGGGTCGGACCGGCGACGGCAAAGGCACCGAGGACGTTCCTATCTGGGGCCATGAGCGGAACTGCCACCGCGCGCAACCCCTTCGTGCTCTCCTCGTTGTTGTACGAATAACCACGCTCACGGATGGCTTCGAGGTCGTCCAACAGTTCATCCTCGTCAACGATTGTTCCCTTGGTGGCCCGTGGGAGCCCGTTTCTCGCAATCAGGTCGCAGACGCGCTCGTTCGAAAACTGTGAGAGAATCGCTTTTCCCGCAGCGGTTTGATGGATGTGGAAGCGTTTGCCAACGCGCCCCTTCGTGAGCACGCCTCGTCGCCCCGTCTCGCGAAAGAGAACCACTGCTCGCCCGTGCTCTTCTGTGGTAAACTGGGCTGTCTCTTCTGTTTCTTCTGCCACTTCGCGGAGCTTTTCTTTGATGATGCGGGATCCTTCGATCTGATGTCGGACATACGCACCAACGTCAAGAAATCGGAGACCGAGATGGTAATGGTCGGCTTTCTTGGTCACGAGGTCGTGTGCCACCAGCGTAGTGAGATGCTTATACACCGAGCTTTTCGAGAGCCCTGTCGCGTTTGCGAGTTCGGTCACTCGCGCCCCTTTCCGTTTCTGTAGCTCTGTAATGATGGCGAACGTATTGTCCAAACTTTTCAGTGTTTGGGGGCTATTCCCACCCATCCCCGACCCGGAATTTTCGTTTTCCATGCGTGAAACACTTGTTCTGACCGGTTATATATAAAGTTCACTCATGCGAGAATTCATTAGGCGACATCACTGTCGCGGTGCGCGATATATCGCCCTGTCCAAATGGTTATTAGTCCCACCTCCAATTCGTGAATACATGTGTGAGACTGTGTGTCTCGAAAGAGACCTACGTACGACGCCTCGTGTTACTCGCGAGTCCTCCCGAGAACGGTTCGATAACTTGGCTCCTGCGGTAGCCCTCGAGTGATTTCTATGGAGGAAAACCAACCCGTCATCGTCAGCGCGGTGCGGACGCCACAGGGCAAACACGGCGGCGTGTTCGCAGAGGTGCGAAGCGAAGATCTGTCGATACCGCTCGTAAACGAGATGCTTGCCCAGACCGGGCTCAGCGGAGAACAGGTCGATGACCTCCGCTGGGGGTGCGCCCAACAAGAGGGCGAACAGAGCAACAACATCGCCCGCGTCATCGCACTGCTCTCAGACCTCGGTCAGACCGTCCCGGCGACGACCATCGACCGGCTCTGTGCCTCCTCGGCGGAAGCCATCATCTCCGCCTCGGACGCCATCCGGGCGGGCCAACGCGACTGTATCATCGCCGGCGGTGTCGAGTCGATGACTCGCGTGTCGCGCCAGTACGGCATCGGCAACTATCCGGGCATCGCTGCTAATTGGAACCCAGACGACCTCGAGATGGGTGCGACCGCAGAGGCCGTCGCAGAACGCTACGACATCTCGCGTGCAGCGCAGGACGCCTACGGCGCGCGCTCTCAGCAACGGGCGTGTGCTGCCACCGAAGAAGGCAAATTCGACGACGAAATCGTCCCCATCGACAACGGCGAGGAGAAAATCACGAAAGACGAGGGCCTGCGCCCGGGGACGACCGCAGAGAAACTCGCTGGCCTCCCGCCCGCGTTCAAAGAAGGTGGGACGGTTCATGCAGGCAACGCCTCTCAGCTCTCGGATGGTGCCGCTGGCGTTTTGGTCACCTCCCGCGCCTTCGCCGAGGAACACGACCTCGACATCCTCGCGGAAGTCGGCAACAACAGCGTCGCCGGTGTCGACCCCGAAGTGATGGGGATTGGCCCTATCCCGGCGTGCAAGGAACTGTTCGAACGCTCTGGGACGACTGCGGCAGACTACGACCTCGTCGAGTTGAACGAGGCCTTTGCCAGCCAGACGCTCTACTGTCAGCGCGAACTCGGTTTCGACGACGACAGCTTCAACGTAAACGGCGGCGCAATCGCGATTGGCCACCCGCTCGGTGCAAGCGGTGCACGCCTTCCGGTCACGCTCATCCACGAGATGCACCGTCGGGGTGCAGAGCGCGGGTTGGCGACAGAATGTGTGGGCTACGGCCAGGGTGCGGCCATCGAGTTCTTCCTGCCCTGACCGGTGGCACCGCTTTTCTCTCGCACGTCACGAAAAAATAGGCCGACCGCTTAGAGCAGCTGTTTCGCGATGATGGTCTTCTGTATCTCGCTCGTTCCTTCGTAGATCTTGGTGATGCGAGCGTCACGGTAGAAGCGCTCGACGGGGTGGTCTGAGACGTAACCTGCGCCGCCGTGGACCTGGATGGCCTCGTCTGCGACCTCGACAGAGCGCTCTGAGGCGAACAGCTTCGCCATACTCGAAAAGCGTGAGGCGAGGTCTTGGTCACCTTCTTCGACCGCGGTTGCCGCTCTGTAGACGAGCGAGCGGGCAGCCTCGACGTTCGTCGCCATCTCTGCGAGTTTGTGGCTGATAGCCTGGAACTCAGAGATTGGCTTGCCGAACTGCTCACGCTCTCCGGCGTAGTCGAGTGCGGCATCGAGTGCGCCCTGTCCCGCGCCGACGGCCTGTGCAGCGACGTTCGTTCGCCCCGAGGCGAAAAACTCCATCAGTTGGTAGAAGCCTTCGTTCACCTCGCCGATGACGTTCTCCTCGGAGATGCGCACGTCTGAGAGGCGAAGTTCTGCGAGGTCGGAGGCGCGGATGCCGAGTTTGTTGTCGATTTTATCGGCGGAGAGACCCTCGACGTCGGTGGGGACGAGGAAGGCGGTGATGCCACGATGCCCCGCGTCGGGGTCGGTTTTGGCCATGACGACGGCCACGTCAGCCACGGTACCGTTCGTAATCCACATCTTGTTCCCGTTGAGGACGTACTCGTCGCCGTCCTTCTCTGCGCGCGTCTCGATGCCTGCCACGTTCGACCCGTGGGCTGGCTCGGAGATGGCGCTCGCAGAGGCGGACTCTCCGGCGGCGATTTTCGGGAGCCACTCTTCTTTCATCCACTCGGACCCGAACTCAATGATCATGTCCGTCCCGAAGCCGGCAGAGCCCACCGCAGAGCCGATGCCGGGGTCTGCGCGCCACAACTCTTCGGTCACGAGGACCGACGAGAGCTTGTCCATTCCCGCCCCGCCGTATTCGAGCGGGATGTTCGGTGCCACAAAGTCGAACTGTGCGGCCTTTTTGCGGATGGCTTCTGGGTATTTCTTTTGCTCGTCGTGCTCGCGGGCGACGGGGACGATCTCGTTCTCGCCGAACTCCCGGACTGCCTGCCGGATAGCTCGATGCTCGTCTGAAAGGCTGAACGCCATTACACCTTACTCACAGATACACTGTTAAGAAAATTCCGACGGTCGTATCAAATGAGTCACACCCGATGGCGATACTTGCCACAGATTGCCGTCTGTGTGGCGTCGTAGTGTCTACTCCTTGCTGAGTTCAAACTTCTGCACCTTGCCGGTCGTCGTGCGAGGGAGTTCCTCGACGATGGCAACCTGGCGGGGGTGTTTGTACGCCGCGAGGTGTTCGAGGCAGTACGATTTGAGTTCTTCTGCGGTTGCCTCAGCACCGCTCGCAAGGACGACGAATGCTTTCACGGTCTCGCCGCGGCGTTCGTCAGGAATCCCCGCGACGGCCGCCTCCGCAACCGCAGGGTGCTCGTAAAGCAGTTCTTCTATCTCACGTGGATAGACGTTGTATCCACCGGTGACGATCATGTGTTTGTCGCGGTCGACGACGTAGAAGTAGTCGTCTTCGTCCCAGTAGCCAAGGTCGCCGGTGTGGAACCAGCGTGTCCCGTCTTCCTCGGTGAACGCCTGCTCGTTCGCCTCGGGGAGGCCGTAGTACCCAAGCATCACGTTCGGGCCGCTCACGACGAGCTCGCCGACGTGGGCGTCGAGATCCACCTCGTTTGTGTCAACCGGCCCACGCTCGACGCGGGGACGCGTTTCGAAGTCAGAACCGACGATTTTCGAGGAGACGCCGTCGAGCGTTCGACCGATGCTCCCTTTGCGGCGGGCACCGGGTTTGTTGGCGTGCGTCGTCGGGCTGGTCTCTGTGAGGCCGTAGCCCTCATACAGTGCGACATTGAACCGTTCTTCGAAGCGTTCCAGCACCTCGATTGGCAGGCTGGCCCCGCCCGAGTTGACGAACCGAAGCGACGTGAGGTCGAACTCGTCTGCGTTCGGTTGGTTTATCATGTCGTTGAACATCGCCGGAACGCCGTACATCACTGTGAGCCGTTCGCTATCGATGGTCTCCATCACCGTTTGAGCGTCCCATTCGACGATTGGATAGTACGCCGCGCCGTTGATGATGGCCGCGTTCATCACAGCGGACATGCCATAGATGTGAAAGAGCGGAAGGGTCCCGAGGAGTTTATCCGCAGAATGAATTCCTCCATCGAGTAGCTCTGCGTTCACCCGGCTGGTCCAGGCGAGGTTGTGGTGGGAGAGGAGGACGCCTTTTGGGGTGCCGGTCGTCCCCGACGTGTAGGGTTGGCAGGCGACGTCGTCGTCGGCTCGCTCGACGGCCGGAATGGTGTGGTCGGCGAGGAACGCCTCGAAATCGGTTGCGTTTGCGGCCGGCTCGCCAACGCTCACGACGTGTTCGACGGCGGTATCTGCGATGATTTCCTCGACAGCTGCGGTGTTCTCAGCGAGGGTCACGACTGCGCGTGCCTCGCTGTCTGCGAGGAGGTGCTCGATTTCGCGGGCTTTGTATTGTGGGTTCATCGGAACCACAACGCCGCCGGCTCGCAGCGTCCCATAGAAGGCGGTGACGAACGCCGGAAGATTCGGCAGGTAGATGGCGACACGGTCGTCCGCACCAATGCCCCGCTCTGAGAGCGCGGCGGCGAATTGACCGGTTCGCTCCCACAGTGTTTCGTAGGTCATCGACTCCTCTTCGAAGACGATGGCGGTTGCCTCGGGCATGGCCTCCACGGTGTCGCTGAAGTCAGTAACGAGGTTTGTCATCCGTTATCGACGTGATGGGAAGTGGCATGATAAGCGTTCCTCTCGCTGGAGTCGGTTGCGCTCACCACCTGTATGCGTCGTGTCTCTGAGGCAACCTCTCTCCACCGTTTCGAAAATTTTGGGGCAATCAGTGCATTGATATACTATCATTTTGTAACGGAATAACATGAATGACGATAGCAGACAGTCCCACAGCGGACGGCGTAGGTTTCTAAAGACGACGGCTGGTGTGGCAGGACTTGCGGCGTTGGCTGGATGTACGGGTGGGTCAGGCGATAACGACGGGGGCGGCGATGGTGATTCGGGCGGCAACGGTGGTGGCTCTGGAGGCTCTGGAGGCTCTGGAACCACAGATATGGTGATGACCACGGCTACCGAAACGACGGCGGCCTACGCGATGAGTCAGGGCATCGCGGCAGTGGTCAACGAGAACACTGAAAAGGTTCGTATCGACGCCCGCCCAAGTGAGGGAACGAACGCCAACATCGGGCGGCTCGACCGTAAAGAAGTGCAGATCGCCTACATCCAGAACTGGACTGCGGCGAAGATTAACGCAGGCGAAAAGCCCTTCGACAACCTCTCGTTCACCCCAAATCAGGTGTTCCACCTCTACGACCTCGGTTGGTTCCTCGCAACGCCGAACGAAGGCTGGGAAACGACCGACGACATCGCAGATGGTGCGAGGGTCTCCCCAACGCCGCGTGGCTCCGGGACAGCAGAAATGCTTGAAACCGCCCTTGGGTATGCGGCTGCTGGCGACTACGAACGCGTCAGCATCGACTATGGGGGGCAAGGCAGTGCCATGAGCGAGGGCCGCCTCGACGTGGGTGCGTCTACGTTGGTCAACTTCTCCATCGAACCTGGCTGGCTTCAGGAGATGAAGGGGACAGTCGACCTCCGAATGCTCGGATGGAGCGACGAGGCCATCAGCAAGATGGAAGAAGACCCCGGTCTCCTCCTCACCGAAGTGGACACGTCCAAACTGGAGAACTACGCC
This sequence comes from Haladaptatus sp. CMSO5, assembly GCF_036689885.1. Taxonomy (NCBI): domain Archaea; kingdom Methanobacteriati; phylum Methanobacteriota; class Halobacteria; order Halobacteriales; family Haladaptataceae; genus Haladaptatus; species Haladaptatus sp. CMSO5. Next base: position 65,634 of record NZ_JBAHVW010000002.1, on the reverse strand, counting down.
TACACTCCACAGCCCACGATGATGCCGTCACTTGCGTACAACTTCGTCGTCCGCAACGACTTCAGCTACGACGCAGTGTACAACCTTCTGACGACGCTGTACGAGCATCGTGAAGGACTTGGTGAATACCACGGCCTCCTCAACAAACTCGCAGAAGGCGACTTCTGGGTGAAAAACGCCTACGACGGCATCCCGTTCCACCCTGCCGCGGCTGATTTCTACGAGGAGCAAGGTCTCTGGTCAGATGAGTTCACTCGCGGAGAGGAGTAGGCACTCCGACCAATGGCTTCCTCCACGCTTTCGCGCGAACGACTCCTGTCGAGTGCCATCTATCTCATCGGCGTGGTACTCACCATCTATACGTTTTACTACGCATTCGACCGCCCGTTCGTCCGCGTTCGCCACTCGAACATCTTTCTCGGGGCGGGTGTCGCACTCTTCTATCTCTATGAGACGAAGAAACACGTCTTCGGGACTGATGACTTCAAAGCGTACCGCGACCGCGATATCGACCACGACGGTTCGCTCACCGGCCGTCTTCGGTCGATAATAGGGCCATATGACGGCTACCTCACGTTGGTGAGCGCCGCGCTCGCCGTCGTGCTCGCAGCCTACATCGAATTCAACTTCGAGCGCCTCCAGTTTGACGCGCCCGTCCTCGGCTATTCGGAGGTGGATTTCATCGTAGGTGCACTCATCGTCGTGCTCGTCTCTGACGCCACACGCCGAGCCTACGGCTTTGCGATCACCTCCGTCGTCATCGCCGCGATTGGGTATGCGATGGCTGGCCCGTGGTTGCCGGGCTTCCTTGGTCACACCGGTATGAACTGGCAGGACGTTGCCCGCTTCGGGGCAGTCGGGCTCTCGGGGACGTACGGGTTCATCCTCGGGGTCGGGACGACATGGGTCGCGGTGTTCATCATGTTCGCTGGCATGGCAAAAACCTACGGCGCGCTCGATTACATCCTAGACGTGGGGACCGAACTCGGCAATAAACTTCGCTCGGGCGTCGTACAGGTCGCCGTCATCTCCAGTATGGCGATGGGATCGATAACGGGGAGTGCGGCCGCGAACACCGCAACCACCGGGAGCTTTACCATCCCCATGATGAAGCGCCAAGGTGTCCGGTCAGACTTCGCCGCTGCCATCGAGAGCGTCGCCTCCTCGGGCGGGCAGATGATGCCGCCCGTGATGGGCGTTGCGGCATTCATCATGGCCGACATCTTGCAGGTGCCCTACGTCCGCATCCTCCAAGCCGGTATCCTGCCCGCGCTGCTCTTTTACTTTAGTGTCGGCATCGCGGTCCAGTTCGCCGTCCTCAAGTACGGTTGGACGACGGAAAAGTCCGGAGAGTTCGACCGGAGCATCCTGCGCAAGGGCGCACACTTCGCCGTGCCGATGGTGGTGCTCATCTACACGCTCGTCGTCCTCAGATTAACTCCACTCAGTGCGGGCTTGTACACCTCGGTCACGATGGTCGTGACGATGTTCGTCCGTGACCTTCTCGTCGGTGGTCCATCGGTGGACACGCTTGTCGACACGACTCGGAAAACCTTCGAAGGGTTCAGAGACGGTGCGGTGGACATGGCCCCGCTCGTTGGCGTGCTCGCGTCGATGGGCGTCATCATCAGCATGCTCACCCAAACCGGTCTCGCACAGAAAATTAGCATCCGGATGGTCGGACTGGCTGGTGGCGTCCTCATCTCGGTTCTGTTGATGGCGATGGTGCTGAGCATCCTGTTCGGCCTCGGAATGCCAACGCCGGCGGCGTACATCCTTGTGGTCATCCTCGTCGCCCCGGGCATCATCCAGATTGGCGTTCCTGAAATTACGGCGCACCTGTTCGTGTTCTACTTCGCGATGCTGTCGGCTATCACGCCGCCGGTGGCGGTGGCGGTCGCCGTTGGCTCACGGATTGCCGATTCGAACTTCCTGCAGACGGGTATGCAGGCGATGCGTATCGGCGCGCCCGGTTTCTTCATTCCGTTTGCGTTCGTCACCAACCCGAGTCTCATCTTCTGGTCGTTCCCGGCGACGCCGCTCCACGCGATTATCGTCTTCATCGGCGTCGTCGCACTCGTCGCGGCGACAACTGGCTACGACGGCCGCCATGACCTCGGATTCCCCCACCGTGGGGCGTATCTCGCCCTCTCGGTAATCACCCTCTACGCGCCGATGACCCTCGTTCAGATTGGCGCTGGAGCGCTTGCGTTCGCGGGTCTCACGCTGGCTCACCTCGACCGGCTCCCCGCAGTCGTCACGCCGGCGGAGTAACGCAACACTGCGTTTTCTCACCATCATCGTTCGTGATTTCCGGGGTGGTGACGCCCTATTACTTCTGCACAGCGTTCACAGCTATTGCAGTGAATGCCCAAAATCTATTGGATGACCGCAGCATAGGTTAATGACATAACTATGGTGGTTAGATGATTGTGAAATTAATATTATGTTTGCCGTTCTGTGCTGAGAAGGCAAAAATTTTTATCTGCTTCCGTGAGAATTAATTTGACAGATGTGGGAGTATCGGCGTTAAAACTATTTTGAAGGATAATAGTACGTAGATTTGGTGCTACTCCGACCCACTTTTTTATGATCACGGAATTTCGAAGATATTGGGCGATTTGAGTGCGTTGGCGTGATTCTAGTCCACTATTAACGAACAGGTATGCTCTCCCAACCCATAAGACAGATAATTATCATAATATTTCTTTGTATATATGGAAACAGGTATGAATTTCGGTACGGCACTCAATTTCGCCAGCTACACTGGACACGCAGTCGTCCGAATAATGAATCCGCTCGAGAGTGGACACACAATCTACCCGAATCGGTTGTGATAGCCGAACTAGTTTGGACAGTTTGGATAAATTGTACAAATAGGCTGCATTGGTTGTCTTTGGTGTGTTGGCCGGTTCAGTTCACCCAGTTTGCGTCGAGAAAACTCGTCTCCGCACGAACCGCTGTTTCTGCATCACGGACCTCATCACCGACGAACACGGCAGACCCAGCAGCCACGTTCAACTTCTCGAAACACCGTCGGAGTGGAGCTGGATGTGGCTTCTGTGCGACAAGGGTCTCTCTGCCGACGATCACATCAACCGCGTCGCGGCAGTCAAAGTGGTCGAGAACACGGTTTGCGGCCGCCACCGCATTGAGCGTGCAGATGCCAACTGGACAGTCGAGCGCTGCGAGGACATCGAGCAGCGCAAGCGGCTTGCTTGCTTCGACAGCAGCAGTCTCGTGGGTGGCGAGGCACTCATTGAACTCGGCTCGTTTCCCGACTTCGACGGCGAGGCCGTGGAGTTCATTCGGTGCGTACGACCGAATCCCTCCTTCGAGATGTGCGCCGAAAAGGTCGGTCAACTCAGTTTCGACCACTCGCCAATCGACGGCAAGGTCGATGAGCGTGCCGTCTAAATCGAACACGACGCCGCCGAATTCGTCGAGGGCTGTTGGCTCCAGTTGGTGCATGGACGACCCCATCTCGCTTGGTGGAGTAATGTCCACGCAGTCACCATCTTCGAGGTCGAACAGGGTACGCAAGTGGACGGGGGCGAGCACTTCCACTTTGTCGTCTGGGTAGTCGGGGACGTGGGGGACGATAACCGCGCTGCGCACGCCGTTTACGCGACAGTCGTAGAGGTCGATGCCTGCACAGTAGTCGTTGCTGACCTCTGGGACGAACTGACTCGGGAGGCTGTGGTGGCCATCCCAGTCTGTGATGTTCAGCGTTCCGTAATACGGCGCAAACGCGAGCGCATCGGCGAGTTCGTCTGCGGCGAATGCGACGAACTCACTTGCGCGTCCCTCGCCTGAAACGACGGTCCCGTTCATACCTTCACATTGGAACCAGCCGTGATGAACGCTCCGGGGGTACCTGACAAATCGACAGGTGAGAGCACATAAATAGCGTCGGATGGTACGACCTGACATGGACGGCAGAGACGCCACGCATCCGTGGAGCGTCACCACGATAGACATTTTCGACCAGCTACGCGACCGGGCCGCGGCGGGCAAGCAATCGGTGCTCGTCACCGTCGTAAACGTAGACGGCTCCGCCTACCGTCGCCCGGGGGCGAAGATGGCTGTAACTCCAACTGGTGAACCGCTCGGTGCAGTGACGCCGGGCTGTCTCGAAGACCCCGTTATCGACCTCGCACAGGACGTCGCCCGCGAGGGCACGCCCACGATTGAGGTGTTCGACCTGACTGGCGACGACGATACGTGGGGCTTTGGCCTCGGCTGTAACGGCATCATCACAGTTCTCATCGAACCGCTTGCTGCATCCTTTGAGGCGGTACTCGACCGACTTGAGGCGGGAGAGAGCGCCATCTCCGCGACGGTGATAGCAAGCGAAACCTCCACGCTGTCGGTAGGCGACCGGTCGGTCTTCGACGGTGAGGGTACTCCCGTCAGTGTCGACGACCACGATGTCGCGGATCAGTTTGGCGAGGCACTTCGAAACCGCGTCACTGCGCTCTCACCGAACGGAACCGAACGAGTCACTCTCGACACTGATGACGGCGAAGTCACCCTCTTTCTCGATGGGATGACGCCCCCGCCAGAACTCCTCATTTTCGGGCATCACGGCGACGTGGTTCCCGTGACCGAGGTCGCTCGAAACGTCGGCTTTCGCGTCACCGTCGCTTCTGCCCGCGGTGGGCAGGCAAAAGCCGAAAACTTCCCGGCAGCAGAGACCGTGGTGAAAACTCGCCCCCCGGAATTGGGCGGGCTGGTTGACGACCCAACGCGCACCTACGCGGTCATCATGTCGCACAACTTCATCGACGACCGCCTCGCCTTCGAATCGTTGCTCGACACCGAGATTCCGTACATCGGATTGATGGGGCCACGAAAGCGCTTCGAACAAATGCGCGACGAGTTCCGCGAGGAAGGGCGCACCTTCACGGAAGCCGAACTCGCGCGGGTGGCAACGCCCGTTGGCCTCGATTTAGCAGGCAGCGAACCCACCCAAATCGCCCTCAGTATCGTCGCTGAAGCCCTCGCGGTTGCCAACGACCGCGACGGTGGACGACTCACCACCAGCAAAGGCCCGATTCATCCCCGCTAATCACTCCCACGGGTTCGCCCCGAGGGCGGCGAGCACCGTGAGGACGGCAATCGCAATTCCGACGAGGATGACGGCCACTGGCAACGCATTTTCGATACCCATTGTCGTAAACGACACCCAAATCTGGACGGGCATCGTCCGCGGGTAGTACGCGAGCATGATGGTCGCGCCGAACTCACCGAGCGAACGCGCGAACGCGAGCGTCATTCCGGCGAGAATCCCACGTTTTGCGAGCGGGAGCGTCACCCGTCGAAACGCCCCACTTCGGGTCGTCCCGAGGGTGCGTGCGGCTTCTTCGAGCGTCCGGTCGACGCCGTTGAACGCCGTCGTCGCGGTCACGACGACGAACGGTGCGGAAACGAACGTCTGGGCGATGACGACGCCGACGAGTGAGCGGGTGAGGGAAATCCCCCCGAGTGAAGCGAGGCTTCCGACCGTCGTGTTCGGGCCGACGAGCATCAGGAGGATGATACCGCTCACGATCGGCGGTAAGACGAGCGGCAGAGCGACGATGCCGCCGACCAGCAGTTGCCAGCGAGAGCGGGTCCGTGCGAGCCAGTAGGCGAGTGGAACGCCGAAAACCGTTGCGAGCAGCGTGCTCACCGTCGCAGTCGTCACCGAGTTCGTCGCGGCATCGACCACGACTGGACTCTGGAGCTGTCCGAACACGGCCGATGGCGACTGGGTGGCAAACAGTGCAAGGAGCGGCGCGAGAAAGTAGAGTGCGAGGGCTCCGCCGAGCAGGAACGTGACACGAAGCCAGTCCCAGCCTGCTAGCCTACGCGTCGAGTGCGTCTGGGACATCTCCGGTGTAGGTAGGGTAGTTTTCAGGGACGGTGAAGCCGAACTCGTGTAGGTACGACCCCGTTGTGTGCGCCGCAAACACTGACGCCACCGACTCGGTTTGCTTCCCGGCGGGTATCGTTGCACCGTAGCTGATGACGCCGCCGCGAACTTCTTTGCCATCCGGAAGCGTGTATCTTGCCGTCTCGTATTCGCTGGCGGCGGCGGGGTCGCTCAGGTCGATTGCCGTTGGAAGGTTGATGAACGAGTAGTCGCGTTCGACGGCCATGTTGCGGTAGGTGACTGCGGCGTCAATCGACCCAGTTTCAAACTGGCTTACGAGTTGGGTCTCTGGGTAAATTTGTTCGCGGTCGGGAATCGCTTCTCGCAGATTTTCGTCGGTGTCGTAGTGGCGGGTGGCGAGTTCGAGCATGAACAGCGTCCGGTAGCCAAGTGGGTCGACGTCAGGGTCGGTCCGCCCGAGCGACACCTCACCAGAGAGTAGCGGACGAAACCACCCCTGGTCACCCGCCGCAGCTATCCGCTTGCCTCCTTCTGACGCCGGGTCGTACGAGATGACGAGTGAGTTGGTCGCGAACTCAGCGTACCACGCGGGATGGAGCGGGCCATCGAACAAGGCTACGTCTGCAAGGGAGACAATATCGGGGGCCTTCTGCCCGTCTGCGACGAGGCGGGCGACTTGCGCAGAGCCGTGGGCTTCGATTTCGAGGGGCACGTCGAGACTCGGACGAAGCCCGTTTTCGAGTGCATTGTTGAGGCTCCCGGCTGCGAGAAGGAACACGGGCGTTTCCCTGCTCGATGTGCCCGAGGCGAGACAGCCTGCAAACGAGGTCGCAACTGCCGCCCCGGCGGCGAGCGCCTTCCGCCTCGTGAATCCGTACCGCGTGTCCATAAAACAACCACTGGTGATTACGGTATAGGTGTTACTAAACCACAAACGGTTACGATTGGTCTGGGCGTTCTGTGTCGAGGTCGCACGTCGTGTCGATGTCGATTCTGACCCCGGGGTCGTCCGTCTCGACCAGTGAATGCTGGTCAGCGCCTTTGAAAACTGCTTTGCCACCCGTATCGCCGTCTACCTCACCCAGTGCTTGGAAGTGCTGTCGGTCGAACAACACTGGATTTCCACGAACGCCCTCGTAGGCGGCAGCGAGTGCCGTTCCTTCGCCCGCTTCGTACGCCGAAACGAGCGATCGGATGGTAGCCACCGAGACATACGGCATATCTCCGAGTGCGAACACGGCGGCATCGACGGTGTCGCGTTCGGTGAGAACTTGCGCCGCAGCGCGAACCGACGTTGCTTGTCCCTCTGGGTACGATTCGTTCTCGATGATCTCGAAATCCAGACCATCGAGCGCGTCACGAACCTGCACCGATTCGTGGCCAACGACGGCAATCAGCGGCGTAAGCCCGGCCTCTACGAGCGTCGCTGCGCTTCGCCGGACGAGCGGGACGCCGTCGATTGGTTCGAGCAGTTTGTTTTTCGCTCCAAACCGGGTGCTCGTGCCAGCCGCGAGCAGCACGCCACAGACTTGTTGGCTGTCGGTCGTCATTCGACGGCGGTGTAGGGGACGACGTTGACGGTTTCGCCGCTCGAAACGGCCTCTTCAGTGATGAAAAAGCCATCCGCACGAGAAGCGCGCGTCGAAGACGAGAGCACGCTTGGATTGTAGACCTCGTCGTATACGGCTAGCGAAGAGTCAACGTGACCGAGCGGCATGGCTTCGCCGTCTTCGAGCGTCACCGGAACCACGTACTCGAAGCCGGGCGCGCCGAGGCCGATATCGCGAGCGAGGCGGGCTGAGACGGTCGGAAGCGTCGTCTCACCGACGAACAGCGGGCGAGCGACGAGTGACGTGATGGTGTGTGCGCCAACTGGCTTCCCGGGTATTGCGAGCGCGACAGCGTCGTAGTCGTCGAGGCGGGCGACCGCGATTGGTTTTCCCGGCCGGATGGCGACGCGGTGGAACAACACTTCACCGAGTTCAGTGAGCGCGTTGATGACGTGGTCTTTCTTTCCAACGCTCGTCCCGCCAGTCGTGACGACCACGTCGTGGTCGGCTGCGAGCGCGGCGATTCGCTCTGTGACCGTGTCATAATCGTCGGGAACCGACCCTTCGTAAACCGGGTCGTGACCCCACGAGCGAACCAGCCCCGCGAGCATGGGTGAATCGAGGTCGGGCTGTCGGCCTTCGTGGAACTCCGTCCCGGTCGCAAGGATGCCAACGGAAAACCTTGTGTGCACGGTCACCGACTCATGGCCAAGGTCGCGGAGCAACAGCGCGTCCTTCGGGGAGAGGCGCTCGCCCGCCTGAAAGAGCACCTCGCCCGCTCTGACGTTGCTGCCGCGTGCGTAGGTGTAGGTCCCCGGTGATATCTCCGTGCCGCTAAGCAGCCCGTCTTCGACGGTCGCCTCTTCGACTTTCAACACCGCGTTCGCCCCGTCAGGAAGCGGCGCGCCGGTCGAAATCCGCATTGCCTCGCCGGATTCGAGTGTCGGTGGGCTATCCTCCGGGAAGATGCCACCTTCGCGCAGGCGGAGGGGATAGGCGTCGGTCGCGTCGAACGCAAACCCGTCCATTGTCGCCCGCGACAGCGGCGGTCGGTCTGCATCTGCAACGAGGTCGCTTGCGAGGGTTCTGCCGCCGATTTCTGCGAGCGGGACACGCTCCGTCTCTCGTGAAGACAGCATGTCGCGTCGGAGCGAGCCCACCGTCTTCGCCGCGTCGTCCCGACGCCACATATCGTGGTGTGTCATGATGGGTGTTCTGTGATACCACGACATAATTGTTCGCTCCGCGGATGATTTTGAGAATCGGTAGCCAAAAAATCGCGCACTTCGTCGTGGTCAGGAGTACTTGAGCTTGAGTTCAAGCTCGTTTGCCGCCCCGAGCAAGAGGTCTGGAATTTCGCGTTCGTACCGGTCACCTTTCATGCGGTGGGTCGGTCCGGAGACGCTGAGTGCGCCAACGACAGTGCCTTCGGGTCCGAACACTGGCGTCCCGACCGAGCGCAGACCTTTGACGTTTCCTTCGCGGTTGTACGCGACGCCGGTTTCGCGGACGGTTTCGAGTTCCGCGAGCAGCTCACTCTTGGTCACGACGGTGTCCTCGGTGAGTTGTGGAAGCCCCCACTGGTCGAGCACTTCGTCTACGCGCGCCGCTGGCAGGTGAGCGAGAATCGCTTTCCCCACGGAGGTCGAGTGCAAGAAGAGCCGCGAGCCAATCCGAGAGTTCGTCTCGACTGCGTGTGGCCCCGTCGCGACGTGGACGTAGACGCCCTGCCCATGTTCTTCAACGACGTACTGACAGCGTTCGTTCGTCTCTTGGGCTAACTCCTCTACCTTCGGCTTTGCGAGACGGTAGGCTTCCTTTCGGTTTCTGACGTACTCACCAAAGTTCAGAAACGAGAGGCCGATGTGGTAGGTGTCACCCTCTTTGGTGACGTGCCCGGCTTCGTGTAGCGTGGTCAGGTGGCGATGAATCGTGCTGTTCGCATAGCCAGTGTGTTCGCCCAACTCAATGATTCGCGCACCGTCGAGTTCTTTCAGCGCCGCAAGGATAACGAACGTCCGCTCAACCGACTTAACCCGGCTTTGGTGTTCGTTCATGCGTGAGTACTAGCGCGAGACCCTATATAGTATTCTGCATCGTGGAATCGACATCGCGACAGAGGGGAGAGCGGCGCGCTGCCGCATCGTTCGCAATGGCGAACTCTCAAAGCAGGGGCAAAAACGGTGTTTGTTTATGCGAGGCCGAGGTCGGAGAGAAGTTTGTCGAGTTCGGCGCGCGCTCCCTCCTTGACGTTGAGGCCGTGGGTCGTAAGCGCCACGTCGAAGTCGTAGTCTGCAAGGATTTTGATGTTCTCGAGGGCGAGGTCGTTATCCGCGTTCAGTGACGGCTTGATGGGCGCGAACGCACCCGACCACTCACCGGGTGCGGCCGCGAAGCTGTTGTGGTGGACGAAGGTGTCGCCGACGAACAGCGTGCCCGTCTCCTCGTGGAGGAACGACATGTTTCCGGGCGTGTGGCCGGGGATGTGAATCGTCCGAACGCCCCAGCGAACCTCGTCGTGGCCGAGTTCGACGTCTACCTTGATGCCCTTCTCGCGCAGCACGTCGGCTTCCTGTTTTGGGACAGCGACGATGGCATCGTACTCTTCGAGCAGGCGCGGCAGTGCGCCGTAGTGGTCGGGGTCTGTGTGTTCTACGACGATGACGTCCGGGCCGCCAAAGCCGTCGAGGAAGTCGATGAGTCGGTCAACGTCCGCCTCGAACCCGGTGCCGAACAACACCGTCTGCTCGCCTTCTAAGACGTGGACGGACACGGGTTCGTTCGTCATCGGGCGCGGTGGCTCTGGGAACATCGGCCGAAGCGTCTCGAACGAGTGAATGCCTTCTGGTAACATTACTCAACGATTGGGAGAGCGCTTCAAAAAGGTTTCTGATGTGGGAACTCGATTAGTCGTCCGCTGGTTTGCTATCAGCGAGTTTTCCCTGTGCATTTTCGAGTGCGCAGTGAATCGACTCGTAGCCCGTACACCGACAGAGGTTCTCGGACATGTAGTGTTTGAGCGTGTCCTTTTCTGGTTCTGGATGCTCTTCGAGCATCGCCTTCGACATCATGATCATGCCGGAGGTGCAGTAGCCACACTGGAAGCCCTCTTCTTCTAAGAACGCCTCTTGGACGGGGTCGAGTTCGTCGCCCGTGCCAAGCCCTTCGATGGTCTCTACTTCCTTGCCATCGACGTTGACCGCGAGTTCGAGACAGGAGTTGATCGGTTCGCCATCGACGTAGACGGTACAACAGCCACAGACGCCAACGCCACAGCCTTCGGTCGTGCCGGTCAGTTCGAGTTTGTCTCTCAGCAGTTCAACGAGCGTGACGTTCGGGGTGATGGCGAGTGATTCGTCATCTCCGTTTACCGTCACGTCAATATCGACGGATTGGTAGGTTTCGGTCATTGGTCTTCTGCCTCCTGAACCGCGTCAAGGACGCGCTCTGGGGTGTACGGAATCGCCTTTACGTCCGCACCGGTCGCGTTGAGGATTGCGTTTCCGATGGCTGGCGAAACCGCGAACGACCCGGTTTCACCGACCCCTTTCGCGCCGTACGGCCCGTCGGGGTGGTCCACCTCGACGATGTGGTTGCCAACCTTCTCGGGCATGTCCCGGAACGACGGCACCTTGTAGTCGAGAAGTTGCTGATTCGTCTGCTGGCCGTAATCGAACACCATCTCCTCGTGAAGCGACTGCCCGAGGGCATGGGCCGCCCCGCCGAGAATCTGCCCGCGGACGCGGTCAGGGTCAATCGCCTGCCCCACGTCTGCGGCATTCTGGAGTTCTCTCACGTACACTTTCCCGGTTTCTGTGTCCACGTCGACAACCGCACCGGTCGCGCCGAAGAACCAGAACACGGTCACCTTGTCGGCTTGGCCGGTTTCTGGGTCGTGGTGGCCGCCTTCGGTCGTGAAGTAACCTCGGCCGAGGAGCGTGCCACCGGCTTTCCCGAACTCGGCTTTCACCGCGTCACCGAGTGACATCTCATTGCCGGAGTCTGCGTGGCTGACGACGCCGTCTTCGACCGTAATCTCGTTCGCGGCGACGCCCCACGTCCGCGCGGCAATTCCGCGCATCTGGTCTTTCGCGTCATCGACCGCGCGCATGACGGCGTTGCCCATGTGGAACGTCGTCCGACTGCCCGCGGTGATGGTGTCGAACGGCGACGTTGCCGTGTCTGGTTGGGCCACATCGACGTAATCGATGTCGATACCGAAGCCCTCACAGACGAGCTGGGCGAGTGTGGTTTTCACGCCCTGCCCGATTTCGACGCTGCTCGAATGCACCGTCACCGAGCCGTCACCGCTCACGATGACGAGCGCCCCCGACGAGGAGGGCGTGATGCAGGCTTTGTAGCCACACGCAATTGCCCGTCCGCGTTTCAGCGCCGGGTCGTCTGGCTGTTCGAGCGGTTTGTCCCACTCCATTGCCTCTTCGACGGCTTCGATACACTCGACGAGGCCCACGGATTTGACCGGGACGCTCGTTGGGTGGGTCGAGCCTTCCTTGTAGCCGAGGCGCTTGCGGTACTCGGTCGGGTCGAGGCCGAGTTCGACCGCGATGGTCTCCATCTGCGCTTCGTAGGCCGTCACGAGCTGTGGCACCCCGAACCCACGGAACGCGCCGGCGGGCGGTTTGTTGGTGTACACACAGTGTGAGTCGATGCTCACGTTCTCGATTTCGTAGGGGCCGGCGGCGGTGTAGCCCGACTTCTTGGTGATGCGTGGCCCGATTTCTGCGTACGCACCCGTGTCGTAGTACACGTCACACTTGCGGCCGAGAATCGTCCCGTCGTCTGCGACGCCCGTCTTTAGGACAATTTTCGTCCCGTGGCGGGTGATGGTCGAGAACGACTCTTCGATGTCCATCTTGAGCTTCACCGTCTCGTCTGTGAGGTACGCACAGAGCGCGATAATCGGCTCCGTCTTCGCGTACAGCTTCATCCCGTAGGAGCCACCGACTTGGGGCACGCGGACGCGAACCTTCGACTGTGGCATATTGAACATCGACGCGATCTCGTTGCGCACGAAGTGCGGACTCTGATTCGGCGTCCAAATCTCCATCGTGCCGTCCTGGTTCGCCCGCGCGGTGGCGACGAACGGCTCGAACGGCATGTGCTGGACGGGTGGCGACCGATAGGTGTTCTCGAAGACGTGCGCTGCTTCTTCCAAGGCAGCGTCTACGTCGCCGTAGCGAAGGTTGAACTGGAACGCTTCGTTCGTGTCTCGGCCCCCTTCGACCTGTTCTAAGTCGGGGAAGGTGTCCGCGGCTTCGAACTCTTCGTGGATGATGGGCGCGTCGTCTGCGAGCGCGTCGTCTACGTCCTCACAGAAGTCCATCTCGTCGTAGGTCACGTCGATGAGGTCGATGGCTTCCTCTGCAATGTCGCGTTCGTCTGCGATGACGGCCGCGACGGGGTCGCCAATGTAGTGAACCTTATCGAGTGCGAGGACGGGCTGGTCTTTGATTGCCGGTCCGTAGTAGGGGTTGTACCCGATTTCGTCTTGGAGTTCGTAGATGTCTTTGCGTGTGATGACCCGCCGGACGCCGGGCAATTCGAGTGCGGCGCTCGGGTCTACGTCCACGAGTTTGCCGTGCGGGATGGTTGCCCGACAGAGCTTCACGTGTTTGACGTCGGGGAACACGAGGTCGTCACCGTATTCGACGGTGCCGTCGACCTTCTCTTTCCCGTCGATACGCTCTACGTGCTTCGAGACGCTCGAATACGCCTTCTTTCGCTCGCTCTGCTTTTGTAGACTCTTAGACATCCGCTCTCACCTTCCGGAGCGCGCGCTTCGTGAACACGCCCGCCATCTGTTCTTTGTAGTTCGCAGAGCCACGCAGGTCGCTCGACGGACTCGACTGGTCGCGTGCGAGGTCGGCAACGGCGTCAATATGCTCATCAGAGAGGTCGCCGTCTACCACGTCGTTGACGCCATCGAGGCGCAAGACGGGGTTGTGGCTGACTGAGTTCAACAACACTTCAACGTCTTCGAACTGGTCGCCGTTTGGCGTTGCGAACGCCGCAACGCCCACACACGGCCAGTCAACTTCGGAGAAGTATCGGTGTTTCACGTACGTCCCTCGTCGCCCGGCTTCGGGTTTCGGCAGGACGATTTCCGTGACGATTTCGTTTTCTTCGAGTGCTGTCTCGTAATAGCCCTTGAGGAAGTCCGTGAGCAGGAGTTGTCTGCTGTCGTCACCCGAACTCACCACAATCTCTGCGTCGTAGCCAGCGAGCACAGGTGGTAAATCGAGGTGAACGTCCGCGTGCGAGAGATGCCCGCCGAGGGTTGCGCTGTTTCGAACGCGAACCCCCGCAATCTCTTGGAGACACTGGACGACCGTCGGGAACTTGTCTTCGATGATGGCAGACCGCTCTACGTCGCGGAGTGTCGAGAGTGCACCGATGCGCACGCTGTCGCCGTCGTCTTCGATGAAGCGGAGGTCGTCTTCTAAGCCACGGAGGTTGATGAGCAGTTCGGGCGTATAGACGCCTTCTTTCATCACGACCGTAATCGCCGTCCCACCGGCGATGACCCGACTTCCGGGATGTTCTTCCAATTGTGTACAGGCTTCCCCCACCGTCTGGGGGAACGCCATATTGAAGCGCTTCATTCTGCGAGGGCTTGATTCTCTTCGAGTTCGGTTTTCATATTATCGATGAACCGGTCGGTCATCTCTTCGCACTTGTGGCGGAATGCGCTTTCGCCAAGCGAGCCAAGGCGGCCGCGGATGGCGAACTCGATACCGATTTCACCCACCGTTTCGTCCCCGTCGGCTTCGAGCGAGAGGTCGCCATCGACAGTTGCAGACCCCGGCATCCGCCCCGACGGCTCTGCTTTCGCCTCGACTTTCGCCGAATTTGGCGGCTGTTTGTCTGTGAGTTCGATTCGTGTATCAAACGTGAGGCTCGTGTACGCCACTTTAACCTCGATTTTTGCGTTGAATACGTCCTCCTCTAACTCCTCTACATCGACACAGCCCGGAACGCAGGGTGCGACGGTTTCAGGGGTGATAAAGAAGTTCCACGTGTCTTCCACGGGTCGTGCAACCCGGAATTCTCTGGTCACTTCTGCCATAATCGGTTGTCACTGTGTAACATGTCCACGTTGTCTAAATACTTTTCGAACACGTAAACACATACCACGCGCTGGTCGTAGCTACTTTTCGGTTCCAATCACTGATACAACTGGGAGCTCAGCATTGAGCAGAATCGACTGGGTAGTGCTTCCGAAGAGTGCTTTCCCCGTCGGTGAGCGCTTTCTCCCACCGATGACGAGATACCTGGCATCGCGTTCGGTTGCTTCTTCGAGCAACTCACTGACCACGACGCCCACTCGACCGACGATTTCGACCTCCGTTTCGTCACTTACGACACCCTCTGTCGCGGTCCGCGCAACCGTGGCGGCGTCTTCGACGGCGTCGTCCCTGTAGTACTCGTCGAACGACTCGCGGCGTGATTCGACGATGTCCTCGGGCGTGACGTGTACCACGATAAGTTGGTCATCGTACGCGCGGGCGAGGTCTTCGCCCACGGTGAGGATTCGAGTCGCACGGTCGCTTTCGTCGACTGCAACGATAATTGCCATATTACTCGTTGGCGTGAGGGTTTGATATAGTCATCCCACTCCAGCAAAACTCGTCTCGCAGGAACACTGAAGGTGACAGTCGAAAATGCAAGCGTATGGAGCAGAGAGAAATCACCACCGTCTCAGGCGAGACTGTGGCGATACCCGTAGAAGACCGACTGTACATCGATGGCACCTTCGTCGCAGGCGAGACAACGATTCCAACCACCAATCCGACCACCGGCGACCACCTCGCAGAGCTTCCCGTTGCGTCCACCGAACAAGTCGCCAAAGCCATGACCGCGGCTTCGTGGGCCGCCGAGGAGTGGCAGGCACTTTCGTTTGCCACCCGCGCAGCGCGCCTCGAACTGTTTGCAACGATTCTCGAAGCGAACGCAGACGACATCGCCGCCATCGACGCCGCGGACAACGGCAGCAGTTTCTCGAAGATGCGCGACGACGTAGAGAAATCCGTCCGGGCAATTCGCTACTACGCTGGCCTCGCGGGTGAGTTGAAAGGCGAGACCATTCCAACGCCGGGAGAGACCTTCGATTTCACTCTCAGAGAGCCACACGGTGCGGTGGTGAGCATTCTCCCCTTTAACCACCCGACGATGTTTCTTGCCCGAGACCTCGCCCCCGCGCTCATCGCCGGGAACGCCATCACCATCAAGCCCTCCGAGTACACGTCGCTCTCTGCGCTGTACGTCGCCCACCTCATCGACAACGCTGACTGCTTCCCCGACGGCCTCGTGAACATCCTCGCCGGCGAAGGTGCCGTCGGGGCGGCGCTCGTCGACCACGAGGAGACGGCCTTCGTTTCCTTCCGTGGAAGCGTCAAGACCGGCCGGAAGGTAATGGCTGCTGCGGGCGCGAATCTGATTCCCTCGATTGTCGAACTCGGCGGGAAGAATCCCGCGATTGTCTTTCCGGATGCCGACGTAGAACAGGTCAAAGACGGCGTGGTCTCCGGGATGTCACTCGCTTGGCAGGGCCAATCGTGTGCGAGCGGCTCGCGCCTGCTCGTCCACGAGGATGTCTACGACGAAGTCGTATCGGGCGTGGTAGAACGTTTTGCAAACACTGCGGTTGGCGACCCCTTTGACGAGGACGTGACCATGGGCGCAATCGTCTCCGAGCCACAGTACGAACAGGTGCTCGACTACATCGAGACGACGAAGGCAGAAGGGGCAACCTGCCTCACGGGTGGCGGCCCCGTTCCTGACCTCCCCGGCTTTTTCGTCCAGCCAACAGTGTTCGAAGTCACCCCCGAGATGACGATTGCGAGCGAGGAAATCTTCGGGCCAGTTCTCTCAGTGATGAAGTGGAGCGATTACGACGACGTCATCGATCTCGCAAACGCGGTCGATTTCGGCCTCACCGCGAGCATTTGGACGACCGACCTCAACACGGCGCACAAGACGGCCCAATCCCTCGATGCGGGGTATGTCTGGGTGAACCGCCACGGTGGGATCTACCTCCAGACGCCGTTTGGCGGGTTCAAAGACAGCGGCGTGGGCAAACACGGCGGTCTCGGCGGCCTGTTCGTCTACACGCGCGAGAAGAACGTCAACCTCGACCTGTCGGGGCCGCTCGCCTACGAATAATCCTTCTTTTTCGAGAAACCAGGGCGAGGTCGTCCATATTGTTATAACCTTCCACCCGTAACTTCTGTTATTGTGACGAAGCGAGTAATCATCGGGATGACGGGTGCGACGGGCCAAATCTACGGTATCCGTGCGCTCGAACTCCTCAGTGAGACCGATTTCGAGACACACCTCATCTATTCGAGCGCGTCGTTGCTGACGACGAAACAGGAAACTGACTACGACAAAGACGCGCTCGAAGCGCTCGCAGACGAGGTTCACAGCGTCAAAAATATCGGCGCGCCAACGGCAAGTGGGTCGTTCCAAACGGAGGGGATGCTCGTCACGCCGTGTTCGATGAAGACGCTCTCGAACATCGCCCACGGCAACTCAGGCAACCTCATCACGCGGTCTGCGGACGTCATCTTGAAAGAACGGCGTCGCCTCGTCGTCATGCCACGCGAAAAGCCGTTCAACCGTATTCACCTCAAAAATATGCTCGAAGTCACCGATGCGGGTGGCATCATCATGCCGCCGCTCCCGTCGTTCTACAACCACCCAGAGAGCATCGACGAGATGGTGACGAACACCGTCGCTCGGGCGCTCTCGTTGCTCAACGTCGACGTGTCGGTCCAAGAGTGGACTGGCCTGTCGTTCGACTAACGTCTCTGTTGTTTTCTGGAAGCTTGTTTATCGTGAGCACCGACGTTCGAGTGTAACCGGCCGAAAAAAGCTGGGAGTTATGCCGCGTTCGAGTCTGAACGCAGTCGCAGCAAGATGGGTGACAGCAGGAACGTCACCGACAACAGAATCAACAGGATGTCGATTGGCGAGGCGAAGAAGATGCCGTAGTCGCCACTCGAGATGAGGAGTGCTCGCTGGAAACCCCGTTCTGCGATGGGTGCGAGGATGAACCCAAGGATGAACGAGATGAGCGAGTAGCCCCGACGGGCGAGCAGGAACCCGAACAGCCCGAAGAACAGGGCCATTCCCACGTCGAGGATATTGTTACGCACGGTGAAACTGCCGATCAGTGCGAACACCACGATGCTGGTAAGGATGACGTCGTTTGGCAGGGAGGTCACGCGCGCGATGTACTTCGCGCCGAACAGGCCGACGAACAGCATGACGATGTCACCGAGCAGGATGGCGATGAACACCACGTACGGGAGCGTCGTCTCAAACACGTTCGGGCCGGGCGTGATGCCGTAGGTGAGCATCACACCGATGAACACCGCGGCCGCCGCCCCACCCGGGATGGCGAGTGCCATCGCCGGGATGAGCGCGCCCATCGCGCTGCCGTTGTTCGCGGACTCCGCTGCGACCACGCCTTTCGGCTCGCCCGTCCCGAACGTCTCTGGGTGCGACGAGAGGTTGACTGCCGTCAGGTACGACAGGAAGTTCGCCGCAGAGATGCCGAGGCCGGGAATCGCCCCGACGACCGTCCCGATGACCCCACCGCGAATCAGTCCGAACCAGTCGCTGATTGCGAGTTTAACGCCATCCCAGACGTTGCCCTGCATCTGGCTGCTCGCATCAGTGGCGTCTTCGTTCGATTCGAGGGCGAGTTCGATCGATTGTGAGATGGCGAACAGGCCAACGAGCAAGACGATGAGGTTGATGCCGCCTTGCAGGTAGAAGGTGTCGAAGACGAATCGCGGCTGTGCGCGAATCGGATCGACGCCGATGGTCGCAAAGAAGATACCAAGGCTCATCGCGGCGAGTGCTTTGAGCAGCGAATCGCCGCTCACCGCAGACACCGTCGAGAGGCCGAGGATGGCGAGCCAGAAGAACTCAGGCGGGCCAAACAGCAGCGAGATGTCCGCGAGAACCGGCGCGAAAAACGCGAGGAGAATCAGCCCGACGACAGCCCCACCGAACGAGGCCATCGTCGAAATGCCGATGGCGACGGCTCCCTGTCCCGCGCGCGTCATGGGATAGCCATCGAGCAGTGTGGCCGCAGAGCCGGGCGTTCCGGGCACGTTCACCAGGATTGCGGAGATAGACCCGCCGTAGGTGGCAGAACCATAGATGACAGCCATGATGACGAGGCCGGTCACCGGGTCTAAGGCGAACGTGAACGGGAAAAACAACGCCATCGCGAGCGTTGGGCCAACCCCGGGGAGCGCCCCGAGGATGATTCCGAGAATGCTGATGCCGAAGATGACGAGCAACAGCTGTGGGTTGAGTACGAGTCCGAGAGCTTCGATGATTGCGCCTGTTGTAACCATGATTAGCCAAAGATGAGTTCCAGCAACACGCCGTCCTGGATTGGAACGTTCATGAGCTCACCGAACACGGCGTACACAGACACCATCAAGAAGGCAGAGACGATGGCCGCTCTGCGGTAGTTTTTGGTGCCAACGAAGTGGACGGTCGCGAGGACGAACACGGGAATCGCAAACAGGAAGCTAATCAGATACGCCGCGACGCCAAAGCCGAGCATCAGCCCCAGTGTAATTGCAATCTTTCTGTCCTCAGAGCCGTCTGTTTCCGGTTCCGCGGCGACGGGCTCGCGTGTTTCTTCTTCGTCCTCACCCGCAGTGGCTTTCAGTTCCTCGCCCATGTCTGCGGCGAGGCCGGTGGTCATGCGCCGAAGCGGAGCTGAGTACTGTTGGGGCAACACGATGATGCCGAGTTCGAAGAGCAGTGCGATGAAGCCCACAGCGAGAAACACGAGTGGAAACTGCCGTGCGCTTTGTTCGTAAGAGGTGGCCGTGTACGCCAGATAGGCGAAGGCGACGAGGAAGAGCACCACCTCTCCGTGGTCGATGAGGAACCGTTTGAGTGAGGACTCCTCCGGTCCATCCTGTGTCTGTGGATTAGTGCTCATAAGAGGAAATGAGGTTCCAGTAACGTAACTGTTTACTGGGTCAGTTCTTTGTAGCGCTGTGCGGCTTCTTCGAGTTGGTCGATTTGGTCGCGCAGCTCTTGGGAGCCTGCGCCAACCACGGAGAGACCTTGGTCTTCTGCCCACGACTTGTACTCATCCGTCTGCGCCGCAGCGGTGAGCGCCTCTTCGAGCTTCGAAACTTTCGCATCTTCGATGCCCGGTGGGCCGAACACACCGAGTTGCAGTGCGATGACAGGAATGTCAGAGCCGGTTGCCTCACTCATCTCGGAGACGGTTGGTGCGTCTGGGAACAGCGGACTCGCCTCTGGGCGGTCGATGAACATCACGTCGAGACGGCCGTCTTCGACGAGGCCGGTCACACCGGTTTCGCCCGCCGTCCCGAAGTCGACGTCGCCACGGGCAACCGCGGTACCGACTTCGGCACCGGAGTCGTACGGAACTGATTCGACGGTGTTTGCCACGTCTACATTCATCGCGTCAAGCGTTGCGAGTGCACCGAAGTGGTTCGAACTGCCCTGTCCGACGGTGCCGACTTTGACGGAATCGGAGTTCTGGAGGAAGTCAACGAACGCTTCGAGTGACTCGAATCGCCCACTCTCGCTCACCCACGCGAAGTACTGCGCGGATGGAATCCCGATGGTGGTGATGTCCGACATCTTGTACTGCGTGTCGTAAATGGCCGCACCGAGAACACCCGTTGGGACGGAGATACAGCCGAGTGTGTAGCCGTCTGCATCCTGCTGGTACATGTAGTTCATGCCCTGTCGCCCACTCGCGCCGGGGCGGTTGTCGACGACGGTCTGGACGCCGAGTTCGTCCTCGAAGTACTGTTTGATACCACGGTACTGCGTGTCTGTCCCGCCACCCGCACCGAACGGAACTACCATCGTCACTTCACTCGAGGGGTATTCTTCGCCGTCGCCACCTCCGCCGCCCGTGCAGCCTGCGATGGCCATCGTTGCGCCGACTGCGCCGGTTGCTTTCAGGAATGTTCGTCGGTTGTAGCCCGAACTACGTGGTTTGGTTTCATCTCTCATGGTCGTCTATGGTAAAAGACCAAGCAATAGGTTATATATTTTGCTATTTGCGTAGTGTTTCCAACTGACGGAGTTGCCTTCTTCGCCTGTTTCTGTGAGAATATATATCGACGGCTGGGCGGTGTTTCACTCCGTGTTTTTCACCGCAGCCCGGCTCGTACTCCGCGTGACGTACTTCATCCCGGAGATGACGCCAATCGCGCTACTCAGCAAGAACAGCGCGCCAATCGCCGCAAACGCGAGTTTCGCATCCCAGAAGTCGATGACGACACCGAGGACCACCGGACTCACCATCGCCCCAAGCGGGAGGCCGGTGTAGACGAATCCGAAGCTCTGCCCGGTGGTGCTGTCGGTCGAAAACGAGTTGATAAGACGGTCGCGCGATGGGAGGGCAAGCCCGTAGAATAGGCCAACGACGGCGAACAGCGCGACTGCAACCTCGGCGGTCATCGGGAGGACGCCCGCGACTGTAGCGAACGTCGAAAGCCCGGCCAACACGAGCACGGTCGCAATCACGGTGGTCGCTCGATACCGGTCTGCGAGCGCGCCACCGACGAGGACGCCAATCGCCGTGAGCGTAAAGTAACTCGTGAGTGCAGCGTTTCCGACGAACTCATCGAGGCTGAACTCGCTCAGTAAGAACACGCCAGTGAACGTGTGGACGCCCTTGTTCGCCATGGTGACGGTGATGAAAAAGGCAAACAGGAGGAGGATCGGGAGTTTCGTCACGGCCGCAAACCGTGACTCGGTCGGACCGCTCGACTCCTGCTCCGCTTTTGCGCCTGCCATTCGCAGGCGATAGAGCGGGCGCATCGACAGCTGTGAGACAAGCGCGTAGACGACACCGACGGCGCCGACAATGAGCAACGCCGGTTGCCACCCGAGGGTGACGCCAAGCCCCCCGACGACGAACGGTGCCACCGCGAAGCCCGTGTAGCCAGAGAAGGTGTGGAAAGCGAAACTCTTGCCCTCTGCCGCCCCGGATGTCGCCGCGTCGAGGAGCGCGAAGTCTGCTGGGTGGAACGCAGACTGACCGATGCCGACGACGAACACCGCCGCGAGCAAGTACAGGTACGACCCTGCCAGTCCCGCGAGCATTGTTCCGCCGCCCACAAGCACGAGCCCCACGATGAACACGCGCTTCGCGCCGACTCTGTCTACGAGTACGCCAACGGGAATCTGGAGGATGAACGTCGAAAGTGCCATCACCGACATCAACAGCCCGAGTTCGGTGTTCGAAAGCGCAAATTCGTCGATAAGCAGTGGAAACAGTGGTGGAAACGCGAGGGCGTAGAAGTGCGCAAGAAAGTGTCCACCGCTCACCAGCCCGATGACGAGGCGGTCTGGCCCGCCTTGCAGAGAGGAATCTTCACGTTGCACGTATCGAGCGATGCGAACAACAACGATAAAAGAATCGGCGCTTACAAATTCGGTAGGGTTGTCTGTCGAAGGTATCTCCTCTTTTGAGGAGGCAGTTCGTTACGAAGTCGGGTTTCGCCAACGTCGGGTGAACCTAAAAAATAGGTGTTCAGTGGCTCGCAGATTGTGAGTCCTCGGCCCACGGGAAGATGCGATTTTGCAGGCGTTGGAGCGTAATGCGCATCCCGTAGCCGAATATCATGATGGTCAAGATGAGCGCCAGGATGGGTGCCGTGTCTGCGGTGGCGAGTGAGTACTCATGAATCATGCCGCCGTAGCCAAAGGCGATGAACGTCTCTGCGAGGATGATGCCCCGCAGCGCGTGAATCAGCCCCATCCGCAGTCCCGTAAAGATATACGGGAGCGTCTCCGGAAGAACGATGTCTTTCATCACCTTCAGCCGCGAGGCGTTGAACGAGTTGCCTACGTCGATGAAGTCTAAGTTCACGCCCTTGGCGCCGTGGTAGGCGTTCAGGAGGATGAACCAGACCGACGAGATGAACACAATCGCTAAACGGAACGTGAGGTCGATGCCGAAGAAGATGATGAACAGCGGGAGCAACGACGCCGTCGCCGTGACGAACATTGCGCTGACCCACGGGTTCAACAACTGCTCTACGGTGCGTACTCGACCCATCACGAGGCCGACGGGGATGCCAACGGCAACCGCGAGGGCGTAGGCAATAAGCATCTCCTTGATGCTGTTTATCAGCGTTTGGAACATCTCGCCGTTCAGGGCAAGGTCGATGTACGCGACCACCACGTCAGAGAACGGCGCGAAGAAGATGTTTCCGAGAATCCGCCCAACTCCTTCCCAGACCAAGAGTACAACGACGAGCGAGATAATTCGGATAATCCACTTTTGTTGTCCCTCATCGAGGCTCGTAAACCGGTCACTGAGCGACTGTGAACTCGTCGCCATCTCAGGCACCCCGCTGTTCGCCGTGGGAGTCCCACGGCGCGACAAGTTTTCTCACTTCAGCCACGATCTGCTGGAGGAAGATTCCCAGGATTGCGATAGTGATGACGACGGCGAACTGTATCGAGGTGTTGAGCACGGCATTCGACGATTGGAGCAGTTGTCCGAGGTTGACCAGCCGCAGGAACAACTCTGCGACGATGACCCCGCGGACGGCCCGTCCAATCCCGAGGCGAAGGCCCGTGAAGATGAACGGAATCGAGGCGGGGAAAATCACTCGTGACTGGGTTTGCCACCAGGACGCGCCGAACGATTGCGCCGTGATCAGATGGTCGTCTTTGACCGTGGTGATACCTTGGTATGTGTTCAACAGAATCTCGAAAAACGAGAAGATGAACACGAAGAACACCCGTGCTTCGAAGCCCAGTCCGAACCAGACGACGACGAGCGGGAGATACACGATTGGTGGTGCCGTGTACACCGCGTCGATGTACGGGTCAAGCGCCCAGAGGACGTACTTAGATTGCGCGATGAGAAAGCCAAGCGGGATGGCGATGAACGCCGCAATCAAGTAACCCACCACGAGCGCCTGTAACGACCCGAAGATTGCCATCGGCAGGGCAAGTGAGACCATCAATTCGATAAACGATTCTGCGACGCTTGAGGGGGGTGCTAGGATAACGACACCGAACGCTCGTGCTGCGGCCTCCCATAGGATTACACCACCGATGATGGACAGGATGTTCAGAATCCTGCCCGAGCTAATCCGTGAGTTTCCAGCCAGCAATCCGCCGACCCGCTCTGACAAATCACTGAACAGTGTACTTGTTGACATTTATTGTTGCTATCTGCTCATGTTCGTTGCACTACCCACCACCGAAAAATCCGAAATCGAAGACCTGTCTCGCCATCGTTACAGATTCGCTATTGCGTTTGCGTAGATTTCTGTGTCGACGAGCGCGTCGATATCGACTTTCTCTCTGTCTTCTTTGCTCAAGACGCCCGCACCGACGAGCACGGTTAATTGTTTCTCGTAGTCCTCTTTCGTGAAGTCAGATTCCTTGTACGGCCACGCGTTGAGGACGTTCGCGTTCAGTTCCCACGTCTCCTTTGCGTCCTCTTCTGGAAGGGTCTCTGACTGGTATTTTTGGGTCTTCTCGTACAGCCAGCCGAAGTCCTCGGTCGCCCGTTTGTTCGCTTTCACGAACTCCGTCATGTACGCCTCGATGTGGGCACGCTTTGCTTCGTCTTCGAGGTACGCTCCGGGAACCGTAATCGTGTGGTTGATGAAGTTCGGGAAGTACTCGCGAACCTCGAACAAGCTCTTGCCTTCGAACCCTTCGTTTTGGATCTGTGCGAACTGGTCTAAGTGGATGATCGTCGCGTCGATTTTTCCGGATGCAACCGCCGCTGTCCGGGTGCTCGACCCGCCGAGTTGTTGGATGTTGACTTCGGTATCGGGGTCGTAGCCTTCTTCTAAGAAGATGCCAGCGACCTGCATATGGGACGCCCCGCCGAGCCCGGCAATACCGACCGACCGGCCTTCTTCGACGATTTGGTCGATGCTGTTGATGTCCGGCTGCACGGCAAAGACGTAGTCAGAGCCTTTTACCTTGGTCGCAATAACGCGCAGGTCGTTCCCGGCGAGCTGTGCTTGGACGACGTTACCCGGGCTCAGCGCGTAATAGTCGACCGACCCGGAGACCATCGCCTGAATCGCGAGGGTCGAACCCGAGAACGTTCTGACAGAGCCGGTAAATCGGTCGTCACTCGCGGCAGGGAGCATCTCGCGCATCGCGGTGACGCTTGGAATCTGGCTCATCTCCATCGCGACGATTGCCATGGTCGCGTCGAACGAGAGTTCTGATTCCATGCCTCCGCCTGACCCGCCTTCGGTGTTGGTCGAACCGCCACCGCTTTCCGTGGTGTCACCAGACCCATCGCCACCGCTACCGCCGGTACAGCCAGCGAGCGCGCCAGCGACACTTAATCCGCCAATCGTTTTCAGTACATTTCTTCGACTACCACTGGGTGCCTTGTGGGATGCCATCTATTGACATATACCCTATCCCCGTTATAATTGTATGGGTTTGTACGTCACGAATGTTCGTGCATTTTTATGGTTCGTGCTAAATTCTCCATCTTCTTGTCGGATGATATTCGGGATTAGCGGTTCTAAGACGGCCGAGGAGCGGTGTGGGCGGCGAAAGCATTTTATCAACAGCCTTTGTGTCTTTCTGCTATGCCGACCGAAATGCTAACAACACTCACTGGCAGGAGTATCTCCCTCGAAATCGAGCCCCGAATGTACGTAGATGGGGCGTTCGTCGAAGGCAACGAAACGTTTCGCACCGTCCATCCACCGACGGAAACCAAACTCGCAGACGTTCCCATTGCCACGAAGGTGCAGGTCGATGCGGCCGTCGCAGCCGCGAATCGGGCGAGCGACGAGTGGATGGCGCTCTCACAGGACGAACGTCGCCGCCGGGTCGAGGCGTTCGCTGATATTTGTGAGGAACACGAGACACAGATTACGAACCTCGATGTCGCAGACAACGGCAGTTCCATCTCGCGGCTCAGCCGCGATGCGAGTTCGGGAGCAAATTCTATCCGCTACTACGCCGGACTTGCCCCCGAACTCAAAGGCGAGACGATTCCGACCGACGACGACACGCTCGATTTCACGCGGCACGAACCGTACGGGGCCGTCGCCGCCATCTTACCCTTTAACCATCCCGTTCTCTTCTGTCTCCAACTCATCGCCACCGCCGTCGTCGCGGGCAACGGCATCGTCATCAAACCCTCTGAGTACACCTCGCTCTCGTCACTGTATGTGGCACGCCTCGTTGACGAATCAGACCTGTTCCCACCGGGGCTCATCAACATCGTGACCGGCGGCGGAGCCGTCGGCGCGCGCATGACCGAACACCCTGACGTTGGGATGGTGACGTTCATCGGCTCCGCAGAAACCGGCTCGAAGGTCATGCAGGGGGCCGCAACCCACATCGCTCCCGTGATGCTCGGTACCGGCGGGAAGAACCCCGTCATCGTCTTCCCCGACGTCGACCCCGAAGAGGCCGCAGAAGGAGCGGTTGGCGCGATGGCACTCGCGTGGCAAGGCCAGTCGTGTGGGAGTGGGTCGCGACTGCTCGTACACGAGGACGTCTACGACGAGGTCGTTTCGCGCGTCGTGGCCGGCTTCGAAGACGCCACCGTTGGCGACCCCTTCGACGAGGACGTGACTATGGGTTCGATTGTCTCAGAACAGCAGTACGAGCAGGTGCTCGAATTCATCGACATCGCAAAAGACGAAGGGGCGACCCTACTCACGGGCGGCAAGCCCGTCGATGAGTACGAAACGGGCTACTTCATCGAACCGACCGTGTTCGAAGTCACCCCCGACATGACCATCGCCCGAGAGGAAATCTTCGGACCCGTCCTCTCGGTCATGAAGTGGAGCGACTACGGCGATGTTATCGACCTCGCCAACTCGACGCGCTACGGCCTGTCTGCAAGCGTGTGGACGAACGACCTCGACACCGCGCTCACCACGGTCGAAGACCTCGAAGCCGGGTACGTCTGGGTGAACCAACACGGCCCGCACTTCGCTGGCGCGCCGTTTGGCGGGTTCAAACAGAGCGGTATCGGGAAAAAAGACAGCATCAAACTGCTCCGCGACCACACGCAGGTGAAAAACGTCGCCATCTCGCTGCGAGACCGCGACCCACTCGCCTGAGGGTCCGATTTTTTAACTCCCGATGTACGGGTCGACGTGCACATCGAGGAGCCCCGGCCCATCGACGGCGAGCAATCGTTCGACCGCAGCGTCAACATCGGAATCCGTTTCGACGGGCTCACCGAACATCCCGAACTCGCGAGCGATAGCGTCGAACGCCGGATTCGTGTACTTCGTCCCGACGTATCGGCCGCCGTAGTGTTCCTCTTGGCGAACCGCGTGGGACATGTAGGCGTCGTTGTTGAGGATGATGATTTTGAGGGGGATGTCTTCGCGGACGGCCGTCTCTAAGTCCTGCATCACCATTGCGAACCCGCCGTCGCCCTCGAAGGTGATGACCTGTCGGTCGAGCGCGAGCTGCGCGCCGAGGCCAAGCGGGAGGCCCTGACTCATGCCGGTGAAGTTGCGCGTCCCGAAATACCCACGGAGGTCGTCTACGGGTAACAGTCGCGGGAAGGTGTTGTGGACGCCGCCGCCGGTCGTGTACGCGAAGTCGTCTGCGTGTTTCTCGACTGCGGCAATCACGCGTCGTGGGTCAACCCGGTCGGGGAGTTCGGGACCGGGTTCGAGGAGGTCGCGTCTCGCTTCGTCGAACGCGACGCACGCTGCATTCGCCTCGCTTGCGAAGCGTACGTCGTCTTCTGCGACAGCATCGAGAACATCAGCGCAGAACGACCCGGGGTCTGCAAGGGTGGTCACGTCAGCGACGTAGTGGCGGTCGAGTTCTCGCGCCCGGAGGGTCGCGTGCACAATCACCGCGTCTGCTGCGATGAGCTGCCAGTCGTCAGTCGTGAGGTCTGAGAAGCGCGCCCCGATAGAGATGACGAGGTCTGCACTCTTCGCATACTCGTTGCCTGCGTCGATACTGCCGTGGGCAACCGGCCCGAGCGACAGTTCGTGGGACTCGGGGAACGCACCACGGGCGCTCTGGCTGGTGGCGACTGGAATCTGGAGGCGTTCTGCAAACTCCCTGAGTGCCGGTGCGCTCTCAGTCCACCGCACGTCCGTTCCGGCGATGATAAGCGGTCGCTCTGCGTCGATAAGGTGGTCTCGCACGGCGGCGACGGATGCGCTATCGGGTCGTGCACGGGTTGGGGTGGCGTGGAAGTCGCGTTCGCGCAACATCGTGCGGCTGCGTTCGTCGAGCGGCGACACCTCGGCGTCGGACACGTCCTTTGGGACGTCGATGTGCACGGGGCCGGGCATTCCGGAGACCGCTTGGAGCAGCGCCATTCGCGCCTGCCGGCCGAACTGGGCTTCGGTGAGTTGGACGCCGTGTTTGGTGAACTCCTCGAACACACCCATCACGTCCCACTCGTGGTTGTAGTCCGTGCCGAGTACGGTACTCGGTTCGTTCCCGGTGATGCTGACGACGGGTATTTCGTCGCGGAAGGCTGCGGCGACGCCAATCACTTGGTTTGCCGCGCCGGGACCGACGTGAGAAATGGAGACCGTCGGTTCCCGCGTCGCCATCGCATAGGCCGCCGCCATCCCCGCAGCCGTTTGTTCGTGTCGTGTCGAGACGTAGGAGACCTCGCTGTCCGCCATTTTATCGAGAATGCTGAGAACTGTGGTGCCCACCACGCCAAATGCCTGGGATACGCCTGCACGTTCCAGCGTCTCTACGAGTACGCTTGCTCCGTCCATGCAACGGGTTATCGTGACCCACACATAAAATGGTCGGTTCGCGGAAATCAGGAGAAGACCGCGCTGTACTGCCGGTTTAGAGTTTCGCGGTCGCTTCCTGCGTCTCGAAGAGGTTGTCCCAAATCTCGTTGTGGAGGCGATTGAATTCGGGATTCTCACGGACGTTGCGTTCGTAGCGTGGGCGCTCGAACGGCACGTCGATGATGGTTTTGATGCGGCCGGGGCGCGCACTCAAGACGATGACCCGGTCTGAGAGGTAGACGGCTTCGTCGATGTCATGGGTGATGAACACACACGTCTTCTGGTCTTGTGACCAAATCTTGAGGAGTTCGGTCTGCATCAACTCACGCGTCTGGGCGTCGAGTGCGCCGAACGGTTCGTCCATCAGGAGAATGTCCGGGTCGATTGCGAGCGCCCGGGCAAGCCCGACACGCTGTTGCATCCCGCCGGAGAGTTCGTACGGGTAGGAGTCTTCGAAGCCTTTGAGACCGACGCGCTCTACGTACTTTTCTGCGATGCCTCGGCGCTCTCCTTTCGGCGTCCCCCCACATTCGAGACCGAACTCAACGTTTTCGACCACAGACCGCCACGGAAAGAGGTTGAACGACTGGAACACCATGCCGCGGTCTTGCCCGGAGCCGCTCACGGGGTTGCCGTTAATCGTAATCTCTCCTTCGGTCGGTTCGATGAGTCCGTCGAGAATTCGAAGGAACGTCGTCTTCCCGCAGCCTGAGGGTCCGACGATGGTCGTAAACTCGCTGTCGCCAACGTCGATAGAGAGGTTGTCGAGTGCCTTTACCGCCTTCTCCCCGGTTCCGTAGATCTTGGTGATATTCTTCGCTTCCAGTGTGGCCATGCTGTGTAGGAGTGCGGGCTTCTCGTATATAAGTTTGCCACATGTTCACATATTACGTCCGTCATGAGCGCCAGCGCGGGCGTCTCTCGGGACACGTGGGCAGGACCGGTGGAACAAAGATTTTTATATTGGTTCAATCTACTGGTAGTCGCCCTTGGCAACTCATGTGGTAGCACACTGCCTTCACAGCACGGGTACGTGTTGATACACCAGATGAATTATTGTCAGGCACCCTGTCAAGAGGCACCGCTGTATCATGTGACTCGCATCCGGTTGGGGCCACGATGGTGAGCTCGTCGCGGCTCCGCTCGATGCGTTCTTCCGGACCGGTTGTTTCAAGACAAATGCTTATGGTCGCTATTAGCTATCTTCTCGCATGGCTCGAGATTTACGAACCTTCCTCGACGAAGTAGACGGCGAAGGTGAACTGGCGGAGGTAACGGGCGCACATTGGGACGGCGAAATCGGGGCGATTACCGAACTCGTCGCAGAGAAAGGCGGCGGCCTCGGTGGCAAGGCGCTTCTGTTCGACGAAATCGGGGACTATCCCAAAGGCTCACGCATCGTCACGAACCTCTTTGGCTCGATTAACCGCTCGCGACTGGCGCTCAACCTAGAAGAAGGAATCACACCGCTCGGCATCGTCGACCGGTGGCGAAGCGAGTACAACAACTACGAAGGCATCGCGCCAACGGAGGTCGACCCTTCGACGGCCCCCATTCTCGACAACACCGTCACCGGCGACGACGTTGACGTATCGATGTTCCCGGTTCCGCACTGGCACAAGTCCGACGGCGGCCGCTACATCGGCACGGGCTGTACGGTCGTGACGCGCGACCCGGAGACCGGGTGGATAAACCTCGGCGTCTACCGCAGCATGATCGTGGACGACTCGACCGTCTCGCTCTGGGTCGCCCCCGGCAAAGACGCCCGTATCCAGATGCAAAAGTACCACGAGCGTGGCGAGAACTGTCCGGTCGCCCTCATCATCGGCCTCGACCCGTACACCTGGATTGCCTCTACGTGTACCGCTCGTCGTCAAGAGAGCGAGTACGATATTGCCGGCTGGCTCATGGACGAAGCCGTCGAAATCGTCGAGATGCCGAAGACTGGGCTTCCCGTTCCCGCGAACGCAGAAATCGTCCTCGAAGGCGAGATTCCGCCACTCGACGAGAAAAGTTGCGTCGACGGCCCATTCGGTGAATGGCCGGGCTACTCGACGCCCGCCCACGACAACACGCCGGTCATCGACGTGACGTCAATCTCTCACCGCGACGACCCGATTATCCTCGGCCAACCGCCGCTCAAGCCGCCGTCGGTGTACACCCTCGGCGTCCCGATTCGAACGGCTGGTGGCGTCTGGAACCAGCTCGAAAACGCGGGCATCCCCGGCGTGACCGGCGTCTGGTCGCACATCATCGAGCGTCCACAGTTCCTCGTCGTCTCCATCGACAAGCAGTATGTCGGCCACGGAAAGCAAGCGGGCCTCGCAGCCGCCGTGGTCGCAAACGGGGCCTACGGCGGGCGGTACGTCGTGGTCGTGGACGATGACATCGACATCACGAATCTCGAAGACGTGATTTGGGCGATGACGACGCGCTGTCCGGCAGACGAGATTGAAATCGTCGATGGCGTCTATACGAGTCCGCTCGACCCAACAATCACTGACCGCTCGCAGAACAAAGCGTCACGCGCCATCATCGACGCGACCATCCCGTACAACGGTGACTATCCGTCGGTGAACAAGTTCGATGACGACTACCGCGAAGAAATCGCGGAAAAGTGGAACATCGACGACCTCTAAAGCCGCCTCTCTTTTCTTCTGTTGCAAAAACCGCCACGTCGAAACTGGTGTCGAGCGGTTATTCCTCGTCGAAATCGTCGTGGTTGAACACGTTCGAGTTCGGTTCCACGTCGTCAGATGACACCTGCTGGTCTTTCAGTTTCTCGCCCGTCTCGAAGTACCGGCCTTCGACGGCGAGTTTGGCCTCCTCACGGAGTTCGTCGTTCCACTCACCGAGCGAGTAGCCGTACCACGGCATCTCTGGGTTGAGTTCGGGCA
Organism: Haladaptatus sp. CMSO5; assembly: GCF_036689885.1. Taxonomy (NCBI): domain Archaea; kingdom Methanobacteriati; phylum Methanobacteriota; class Halobacteria; order Halobacteriales; family Haladaptataceae; genus Haladaptatus; species Haladaptatus sp. CMSO5. Next base: position 34,514 of record NZ_JBAHVW010000002.1, on the reverse strand, counting down.
GTCCGAGTTCGTCCCAAATCTCCTTTGCGTGCTCCATGTACTCCTTTGCAGGGAGCGAAATCGGTGGCATTGGGTGTTTGAGCGTTGCGTCCCAGAGGATGGCAGAGTCGCTTGCCTCGCCGCGATCGTCGCGTCGTGGCGCGTGGCCGACGCTGCGTCCTTTGATGATTTGGGTGTCTTCGTGGGGCTTCGAGCGGTAGCCAATCGCCCAGAAGACGGCGTCTAAGTTGTCCGGGTCGATGTCCTCGTCTACGGCGACGACGAACTTCCCGTGGGACGACCGGAACGACGCACACGCTGTGAGCGCCCGCCAGACGAGCGAGCGCTTCGTCCCGCGTTCCATCTGGATGATGATGAGTTTCCGCAGGTTCGTGAGTGGTTCGTGGAGCGTCACGTCTTTTACGCAGGTCAGTTTGCACTCCTCGCGCAGATGCTTCAGGAACAGTGGTTCGAGCGCTGTCTTCTTGATGACGCTGCTCTCACTCGGCGTCACCTGGCTGATGATAGAGGTGTACACCGCATCTTCGCGTTTCGTGATGCCGGTCACGTCCATCACCATGTTGTACTCCTTGTTGTTGATGAAGCCGTGTGATTCCCCGAACGGTGCTTCGGGTTCGAGCACGTCGGTTCGAATCTCGCCTTCGATGATGAGGTCTGCACGCGCTGGCACCATCACAGGTTGGGTTTTCCCTTCGACTTCGTGGATGGGTTCACCGACGAGGCCACCGGAGACGGCCATCTCGTCTACGCCGAAGCCAAGCGACTGCGCCGAGGTGTAGGCAACGGCGGGTGGTGCGCTGACCGCGATGGCCGCCGGAAGCGTCTCTCCGCGCTCTTTTGCAACTTTCCAGTGTTCGTAGACGCCCTTGCCCCACTCGACAGAGGGGTTCATCCCCGTTCGTTTGCGCCCTTTGAGCTGTGCCCGGTAGATGCCGACGTTGCGAACACCCGTTTCAGGGTCGTGGGTGATGAACGCCGACATCGTCGTGTACGGCGCGTTGTCGAAGCCCGGTGTGGAGATGGGAACCGGAATCCCGTCGAGTGCCTTGCCCGGCTCGTCTAAATCGCTCCCCGAGTAGACGATGTCGTGGACAGGAGCGTCCGCGCTGTCGACTTCGACGGGGTCGATTGGATTACTGAGTGCGTTGTCCCACTTCTGGTTCACCTCTGAAACGTCGGCGCCAAGCCCGACACCGTAGATGCTCGGATTGCCTGCGAGTGCGCCCACGGTCACCGGCATGTCGAACTTTTCGCCGTTCGAATCGACGACGTTGGTAAAGAGGAACGCTTTCCGGTCTTTTTCGGGGATGCCACCCCGGTACTGCCACCGTACCAACGGATGGAGTTCTGTGTCCTTGTTGATTTCCCGGTCGACCCGGATTAAGAGGTCGCGCTCTGCGAGCGCCTCAAGATGTTCATTCATGTCATGGTATGACGAGCCAGCCATGCTAACTCCTCTATAGGGGCGTTTATAAATATTACTGCACTGGCAGGGAGCTCCCGTCTGACAGCTTCCGGCGCTCCTCGGAGAAAGCGACCCGGTTTCGCCCACGCTCCGAAATTCTACAATGCGGAATAGAATTTTCACGAATTTTCCTCTAAAACCAGGGACACAGCTATTACGGAGAACCCATACTGTCGGGTATGCGTTCGAATACGAGCCGGTCTAGCGTGCAGGCTGTAGAGCGTACATTCAGTCTTCTCACCGCGCTCAAAGAGCTAGATGGCGCTGGCATTGCAGATCTAGCAGACCACACGGGCTATGCGAACAGCACGATTCACCGGCATCTCACCACGCTCCATGACATCGGCTACGTCACGAAAGAGGGAACAACCTACAACCTCTCGCTTGGCTTCCTCGACTTCGGTGAGTACGCGCGGACGCGAAAAGAGATTCATCGCGTCGCAAAGCCAAAAATCGAAGAGCTCGCTGCGGAGACAAACGAACGCTGTCAGTTTGTGGTCGAAGAACACGGCTACGGCGTCTATGTCCACGTTGCAACCGGGCAACACGCGGTCGAAACCGACTCTCGCGTGGGGACGCGCCTCTACCTGCACGCTACCTCGGTTGGCAAGGCGATATTGGCCCATCTTCCTGCCCATCGGGTCGACGAAATCATCGACCAGCGCGGACTTCCCCAAATTACGCAGAACACGGTCACAGACCGCGATGCCTTGTTCGCAGAACTCGAACAGATACGCGCAGACGGCATCGCGTGGAATCGCGAGGGGAACGTCGATGGGCTTCTCTCGGTTGGGTCGCCAATCATCGGGCCTGACGGGGATGTCGTCGGCTCGGTGAGCGTCTCTGGCCCTCGCTACCGGATGGATAGAGAGCAGTTCGGGCGCGAGGTTGGCGAGTTGCTGCTTGGGGCGGCAAACGAAATCGAACTCAAACTGAAATATCAGTGACCGCCGAACCGTCACATTCTACAATGCGGAATGATGGTTGGTGAAAAATTGGAAATCCGTTTGCTCGTACTCATGAAATTCGGTGTTATGGGTGCTCTGGAGGGCGTTTCCACGATATGGAATTGCCATTCCAGCATGGGGAACGACTCTTCGTGCTTTGGTTTCGACTCGCTTATTCAGGTGCTGGGCGCGAAATTTCGAGGATATAGCCGTCTGGGTCCGCGACGATGAACATCTCACGACCCCACGGGACGACCTGTGGCTCACAGCGAAGGTCGGCATCGACCGCGTCCAGCCCCTCGTAGGCTTCTTCCACCTCTTCGACCTCGATGACGATGATTGCTCCGCTTCCCTTGGGTTCTTCGGGTGGCACCAGGCCGAAGCCATCGAGAGTTTGTGCGTCGAACTGTTTTTGCACCATGAGCTCGCACGACCCGGTCTCGAAGGTTGCATTCTGTTCGCCTCGATGGGTGACGGTCAGTCCCAACCCAGTTTCGTAGAACGCAACTGATTGAGAAACGTCTGCCACCTGCAAGAACACCTGTGCGAGGTTTTTCGTCATCTCGTACGTGAACGGTTCCCACCCACGAATATCTTCTGGAGCGACAACCTCACCGCTAATTCCACAATGTGGAATTCAACCGACTCCGGAGTGAATGAGGCTCTGGTCGATTCCTTTCGTGTCGAATCGGAGCCCTACATAACGATGGTACTATTGTTATGTTAAGGTGTGTCGGCTGCTGTGAGATGTACGAGGCATGTGAGCATAGCGCTCATATTGCAGCACTCGCAACAGGTGTTCGGCAGAGCTGAACAGACGACTTCTGCAGTGGCCGGTTGGTGATTGGGGCGAATTCAAACATATGTCGGATAAATTTTTATTATAAAAATATTAGCAATTGCGACTACATTGCTATGCAGTGTGTGGGTTCTCACATTCCTGTGTGAGGGCTAACTGACCGGACGGGGGGCAATTAACGAATTGACCATCTCTACCGCTAATATTTTTAATTACTCTAATTAACTACTGATTTTATTATGCAAACGCTCATTAATACTAAATACTCCATATAAAAACTGATTATTTACTATTTTTGCGCGATGTGCGGTTTATACTTGTCTTAGATTGAGTTCAATAACTCTCTAAGCTATAGAACTACAATCTGTTTCGTGGAGCATTGTGGAGCGTTTTTCGACTCTTTCGTTATGGCGCTAGTCTACCATATTCTATGTCCACTCTTTTCTCTGACATAGTTCAGTCTAGAGATATTGTGTCGCGAGCGTGTAGAGCAGTCGCTCAACGCCTGCGCTCTGTGTGCAGAAGGTGGCCTGAAAAAGGTGTGTTCGTCGCGTGCTGTGTGGTTACTCGACTTCGATCTCCATGAGTGGGTCGCCCGCTTCGATTTCAGATTCGTTGTCGACGAGAATCTTCGAGACGGTACCGTCGCTTTCGGCCGTCACTTCGTAGAAGTTCTTCATGACGCCAACGAGGCAAACCACGTCACCTGCGCTGACGGTGTCGCCTTCCTCTACGAACGCTGGGGTGTCTGGGTCTGATCTGCGGTAGAATACGCCTGGCATCGGAGCACTGATTGTTTCTTTCATTATTGGTGTGTCGTTGGTTGGTTAGATAATTGTTGTGAAGACTATCCAGTTCGTGACGCTGTTAGGACGGTGTCACCGCCGCCTTGATGTCGGCTAGCAGCGCCTCTTGTTCTGCGCGCGCAGCCAGCGCATCATCGACGGAGACGTTGTTGAAGTACACCGACTGGTGGGTGCGCCGCTGTGAGAGTTTGCCGCGGTCGGCGCTGATGACGGTCGCCACTGTGGCGTAGCCCCCGCCCGTGACGGCATCGCGCATCACGACGATGGGCTGTTGTGGAATTTGAATCGACCCGACCGGGTAGCCGAGGTCGACCACGTTCGTCGGGTCCGTCCCCGCACCGAACGGCTGTTCGCGCTCTACGAACTCGAGTTCCGGGCCGGTGAGTCGGTAGCCAACGCGGTCTGCGTCAGCCGCGACTTTCCACTCCTCTGTGGTGAGGCGTTCTTTGCTTTCTTCCGTGAGTCGGTAGTCACAGAGGCCGATGACGATACGAATGTTCGCATCATCATCGTCGTAGGTGGGAATGTACTCAGCTGGCACCCGCGTGCCAACGAAGGCGTCTGCGTTCGCGGCTGGCTCTCCAACGGCGAGCACGTCGCCTTCTTCGAGCGCGCGCCCCTCGTGTCCGCCAATGCCGATGAGCGCGTAGGTAGAGCGACTGTCCATCACCGGTTCGACGTCGATGCCTCCCGCGACGGCGAGATAGGTTCGCGCGCCTGCGGTGGCGAACTGGAGCGCTAACTCGTCGCCTGCGTCGACGGCGACTGCCTCCCACATCGGAATCGCTTCGCCGTCGAGCGTCGCGGCCATCTCCGCGCCTGCAAGCGCGATGACGGTGTCTTCTTCGAAGCGCACCTCACAGCCCTTGTACGTCATTTCGAGCGTCGCGTGCTCTTCGTCGTTGCCAACGAGGTAGTTTGCGACGCTGTGGGCGAACTGGTCCATCGCGCCTGAGGGTGGGACGCCGATGTGATACTGACCGTAGCGGCCGTTGTCTTGAACGGTGGTCGAGAGGCCACCATCTAACACTTCAATCATTCGTACAGCACCTCCATGAGCCGCTCGTTGTACGCATCTGGGTCGTTGAAGAACTCCTCTGGGGAGAACTCGACTGGTTCCATTTTGAATTCGAACGTTCCCGCTTCGACTTCCTCACGAATCTCGTCGTACTCCTCGCGGTCGATTTGGCGGAACTTGAAGATGTCACCCGGCGATGGGAACACCATCGACTCTTCGAAGTCCGCGAGTTCCTGGTCCACGTCGAGCACTTCGACGGGTGTTCGCCCGAACAGTTGGTAGCCGCCTGCACCTTGGACGGGATAGACGGCGGTGAACGCGCCACCGAACCCGACGGCGCGCGAAGGGGTGTCCGTCCGCGGCGAGACGTACTTTGGGACCTCAATCTGTCGGTCGCGGGGCACCATTTGGAAACACCACGGCAAGCCGGGGACGAACCCGACCATCGTCACCATGTGTGGCGCGCCCGTGTGCGCGTCGATGAAGTCTTGGACGGTGTCATAGCCGTTGATTTTCGCGGAGTATTCGATGTCGGTCGCGTTCGCGTCTTGGTGGTTATCCCGAAACCGCATCAGCGTCTCGTGAGTCCACTCGTCTTCGTAGAGCACGGGGAAGTCGATAACACGCGTCTCCCACTGATAGTCCGAGAGGTCGGTGTCTGCGGCGACGTCTTTTAGCTTCGCGACGAGTGCGTCTGGAGCAATTTCGTCGGGGTCGAAGTGAATCATGTACGACGCATTCGCCGGGCAGATCTCGATGATGCCCGGAAGCTCCAACTCGCGGAGCTGCTGGGTAATCGCCACGGCCCGGAAGTTGGCGTCGAAACTCATCTCCTCGTCTAACTCGACGAAGATGTAATCGTCACTTCCATGTTCGTATCGCGGTTCTGGAAGGGTCTTGGGTGTGATGCTATTCGCAACCATCTCAGTGAGTGCATTGTTCACAACAGCCTTATGTATAGTTGCTGTATATCGACGAACAAACATGTGTGCTGAGCACAGTTTGCCCACGCAATTTATAGTGGAGTCCTGAAACCTATGAGTAGATGTTCAGCAGTGTACTCGTAGTCAATCGAGGAGAGATAGCCGTCCGGGTGATTCAGGCGTGCAAGGAACTCGGCGTCAAAGCCGTTTCAATCTACAGCGACACGGATGAGTCGGCAAAACACGTCCGACTCGCGGACGAGGCGTACCACGTCGGGCCGTCGTCAGCGGCGAAAAGCTACCTCGACCAAGACGCCATCTTCGAGGTTGCGAACGAAGCGGGCGTCGATGCCATCCATCCAGGCTACGGCTTTTTCGCGGAGAACGCAGCGTTCGCCCGCCGCGTCCAAGACGAGGGGTTCACGTGGGTTGGTCCACGGCCCGAATCGATGGAGCAACTCGGTGAGAAGACCAAAGCGCGCACGGTGATGCAAGAAGCGGGGGTGCCAATCGTCCCGGGAACCACCGACCCCGTCACCAGCGCAGACGATATCAAAGCATTCGCCGCGGAGTACGAGTATCCAATCGCCATCAAGGCAGACGGTGGGGGCGGCGGTCACGGGCTCGTCATCGTCGAAAGCGAAGATGAGGTCGAAGACGCGCTCGTAAACGCCCAACGCGAGGGTGAAGCCTACTTCGACAACTCGACGGTGTACGTCGAAAAGTACCTCGAAAGCCCGCGTCACATCGAGGTGCAGATTATTGCAGACACCCACGGCAACGTTCGTCATCTTGGTGAACGCGATTGCTCGGTGCAACGCCGCCAACAGAAGCTCATCGAGGAGACACCGTCGCCGGTGCTCACAGAAGCGGTGCGAGAGGAGCTGTGCGAATCGGCCCGCCGTGGGATGAAAGAGGCTGGCTACGAGAATGCTGGCACCGTTGAGTTCCTCTACGAGGACGGCGAGTTCTACTTCCTCGAAGTGAACACGCGCGTGCAGGTGGAACATCCAGTAACGGAGTCGGTCACAGGCATCGATATCGTCCAGTGGCAACTCAGAATCGCGGCAGGTGAAGAACTCGACTTCCCACAGGACGCCGTCGAGCCACGCGGTGCAGCGATGGAGTTCCGACTCAACGCGGAAGACCCCACCCAAGAGTTCCGCCCGCACCCCGGCACACTGACCCGGTATGCGCCGTCGCGCGGGATGGGCGTGCGCGTCGATGATGGTATCGATCAAGATGATTCGGTGTCACCGTTTTACGACTCGATGTTTGCGAAAATCATCGTCACGGGCCAGACGCGCGAGGAACTGATTCGCCGCGCACGCCGGGCGCTCAACGAAGCCCGCATTGAGGGGATTCCAACGACGATTCCGTTCCACCTCGCGGTGCTCGAAGACGATACGTTCCTCGACAGCGAGCACACCACAAAATACGTAGACGAGGATTTCGACGGTCTCGACTAACTTACGGGACGATTTCGTCTAAGTTCGCGAGTTCGATTCCATACTCGTCTTTTTCTGCGTGAATCGCTTCGAGAATCTCGACGGCGTTCGCGCCGTCGCCGTGGATGCAGATGGTGTCCGCGGGCATTTCAATCACTTCGCCAGACGGCGTCTCGATCTCGTCTTCGAGCGCCATGCTCACGAACCGTTCGACCATCAAATCGGTGTCGCGCGGGCCGACTTTCCGCTCGACGATGAGGCTCCCATCCGGGCGGTAGTCGATGTCGATGAAGCCTTCGAACACCGACCGCAGCTCGTCGTACTCTTGGGCGACGTTGTAGATGTTCATGTCGGTGGCGACGAACACGAGACTCGGGTCTACTTTGAGTAAGCCTTCGATGACCGCTCGGGTGTGGTCTGCACTCTGTGAGAGCATCGTGTACATCGCGCCGTGGGGTTTGACGTGTTGCATCGACAGGTCGTAGTAGTCAGCGAACACGCGAATCCCACCCAGCTGGTGGATGACGAAGTCGCGGAGTTCCTCGGGGGAGGCGTCCATCGTGCGCCGCCCAAAGCCCATTCTGTCCGGCAGCCCCGGGTGGACGCCGATGCCGACGTCGTGTTCTGCGGCGAGGGCAACCGTCTCGCGCATGACGTGCGGGTCGCCCGCGTGGTAGTCTGCGGCGATGTTCGCAGAGGTGATGTAGGGCATCACCCCTTCGTCATTGCCCATCTCCCAGTTTCCATAGCTCTCTCCCATGTCGCAGTTGATGTCCACTGAAACCATGCCAGTATCTCGCACGACATCCCAATTATAGCTTCCGCCTTCCCGTCCCAGTCTACAATCTGCGAATCAGTCGGGTGCGTGTCGAAACCATGTCACGAAGTGACAACCTATATGGTGACGCCCTGTGACTCTTAGATGATGAGCGCAGGGCCTCCCATCGACGAATTACATCTAGCAGACGCACCGCACCTCGAAACCTCGATTCCCGGACCCGAGTCGAATCAACTCATCGAGCGACAAAAGCGAATCGAGAGCAACGCCGTTGCCTATCCACGAAGCGTTCCAATCGCCCTCGACGCGGCGAAAGGCTCGACGGTTCGGGACGTTGATGGAAACATCTTCCTCGACTTCTTCGCTGGCATCGGCGTACTGAACGTCGGCCACTCGAACCCGTACGTCCTTGAAGGCGTCCACGAGCAAACGGAGAAAATCACCCACACGATTGATTTCCCCACCGAGACACGCCTCGACTTCATCGAGGCACTCGACGGGATTGCACCGGGCGGGCTCAAAGGAAACAACAAAGTTGTCTTCGGCGGCCCGAGCGGTAGCGACGCCATCGAAGGCTCCATCAAACTCGCAAAGCACAACACGGGCCGGACCGGACTGCTCGCCTTCGAGGGAGCTTATCACGGCTCGACTGGCGGGGCGCTCAGCCTCACCGCCGGAAAGAAGTACAAGAAAGGCTACGAGCCACTCCTGCCGGGGGTCGTCCACGCACCGTACCCCTCGACCGACGAAGAATGCGCACACGCGCTCGACCACATCCAGACGGTTCTCGAAGACCCCTACAGCGGGAAGGAGAATCCAGCAGGTATCTGGGTCGAGCCGATTCAAGGCGAAGGCGGCGTCGTCGTGCCACCCCAGGAGTTCCTGCCCGGCCTGCGCGACCTCGCAGACGACAACGACGTGATGCTCATCTTCGATGAAATTCAATCCGGCTTCGGGCGTTCGGGCAAGTGGTTCGCCTCCGAGTGGTCGGGCGTGACTCCTGACGCAATGACGATGGCGAAAGGCATCGGCGGTGCGGGCCTGCCGCTCGGCGCGGTCATGTATCACGAGAAGTTCGATACGTGGGGGCCAGGCGGTCACATCGGCACGTTCCGCGGCAACGTTCCCGCCATGCGCGGGGGCATCCGCGCCATCGAATACATCGAGGAACACGACCTGCTCGCACACGCACGCGACCTCGGCACCTACCTCAGAGACCGCCTCGCTGAAGCCACCGACCCCGCGACAACGGAGGTACGCGGCGAAGGGCTGTTCATCGGCGTCGAAATGTGGGACGAAGACGGAAACCCACTCTCAGACACGGTCAAGGCCATCCAGAAGTACTGCTACGAACACGGCGTGCTCGTCTGGTCTGCCGGTCGCTACGGCAACGTGCTCCGCCTGCTTCCGGCACTCGTGATGACCAAGGCGCAAGCCGAAGCGGGCATGGACATCATCACCGCAGGAATCGAGGCGCACACGTAGGATAGTTCTCGATTTTCAGACCGCCACAAACCCACCGAAATTGTCTGCGACGGCGGATTTAAGAGACTCCCCGGAGAGGTGAGGGTATGACGAGACAGCGACTGCGCCGGGCGTCCCGTTGGAGGAGCGTACGATGAGCGAACCAGACCTCGCGCTCATGCGCGAGCAAGCAGCCAGATTCGCCTTCGACCTTCCAGATTCGGTTCTCGAAGAACTGGTTTCGGCCGCGCTCGATGAAGCGGACGTTGACGAAACGCCGCCACCGACTGGCGAGAATCGCGGCCAGCAGAGTACGGACAACGAAAACGCCCTACTCGCCGTTTACGACGAACCGCGAATCGAGACGCCGGACGGGCCGCTTGCAGGCCAGACAATTGCGGTGAAAGACAACATCGCGGTCGCAAACCTCGAGATGACGTGTGGGTCTGCCCACTACTCGCTCGTCCCGACGTTCGACGCGCCCGTCATCGAGCGCCTGCTCGCGGCGGGCGGTGCACTCGTCGGCAAAGCGAACATGGAGCCGTTCGCGATGGGTCCGACCGGCGAGTTCAGCGACCTCGGGCACGTAACGAATCCGACCGCCCCAGACTTCGTCGCAGGCGGGTCGTCGAGTGGGAGCGGTGCGGCTGTCGCCGCAGGAACCGTCGATATCGCGCTCGGAAGTGACACCGGCGGGAGCATCCGCATCCCCGCCGCGTGCTGTGGCGTCGTCGGCGCGAAACCGTCGCACCGACTCGTCCCGCGCTACGGTTTCGTCGATTTCGCCCCGTCGCTCGACACGATTGGGCCGCTCACCCGCGAGGTAGACACGGCGGCGCGCGCCCTCGCGGCAATGGCTGGGCCCGACCCACGCGACCCAACTGTCGCTGGCACCGATCTCGATGGTATTGAAGGCAGCCTCACCGACTTTACAGACCTCACCGTCGGAATTCCGGATACGGCTTTCGACCGGGCCGAGAGCGCCGTCGATTCGACGGTTCGGGCGACCGCAGACCGGCTCGCGGACGTTGGCATCGAGACGAAACCCGTTTCCCTCGACTTGAACCTCGAACACGCCTATCTGAACATTGGGTCGGCCGAGTTCTGCTGGCTGCTCGCGGGCAACGGGGTCGTGCGCGGGTTTGGCTCAGGGTACAGCGAAGAACTCCGTGCCGCGTTCGAACGGGCGAGAGAACAGGGCCTTGGCGACCACGTCGCCCGTCGCATCCTTCCGCCAGCGTTCTTGGACGCGAAAACGGGAGGGAAAGCCTACGCCCGTGCCCGCAGAGACGGCATCGACTTCGCCGAACGACTCGCTGCGACCTTCGAAGACGTTGACGCACTCGTGATGCCGACCCTCCGGACGCTCCCGCCCGCCATCGGTGAGACGACGACGCGTGAAGATTTCCTCCCGCTCATTGGCAACACCGCGCCGTTCAACATCACCGGGTCGCCCGCCGTCTCGGTTCCAGTTGGGACGGTCGATGGACTGCCGGTCAGCGCGCAAGCCGTCGCACCGCAGTTCGATGACGCGACGGCGCTCCGGGTGGCAGCGGCGCTCGAAGTGGTTGGCGAATAGTCTCCAACAGTGGACAGTCGCCGTTTTGCCACTTCCCCACAGTGAACCTTTTTGTAGTGTCACGAGGTGACATACATATGCCTGTAGACACAGTCATCAGTGGGGGCACGCTTGTCACCTCGACCGACATGTTCGACGCGAGTCTCGCCATCGACGGTGGGAAAATCGTCGCCGTCGGCACCGACGAATCGATGCCGGACGCGGACGAAGTCGTCGATGCAAGCGGGATGCTCGTCATGCCGGGAATCATCGACCCGCACGTTCACATCGAAGACCACTTTTCGGTTGATACGTACGAAACGGGAACTGGGGCAGCCGCCCTCGGGGGCGTCACGACGTACATCGACTTCGCGTGGCAGGCGTGGGTTGGTGAGTTGAGCAACTACGAAGAAGAGGGCACCCTCATGGAGGGCATCGAGGAAAAGAAAGAGAAAGGCAAGAAGGCAATCATCGATTACAGCGTTCACGGCGCGCTCACGCGCCAAGACTCCGCCGTGCTCGATGAACTCGAAGACGCGGTGGAAGCGGGCGTTACCTCGTTCAAGATGTTCACGGCCTACGAAATCGGCCTCGACAACGGGTTCATGAACACCGTCCTCCAACGCATCGCGGAACTCGATGCCGTTGGCGTGTTCCACACCGAAGACCCCGACGTATGCGACGAACTGACCGCGCAGTTCCAAGAAGAGGGCAAGGGCGACCCGACGTGGTACCCACAGTCGCGCCCCGACTACGCAGAGGCCATGGCTGCAGAGGACGCTGTGCGGATGGCGACCGAAGCCGGTGCGAAGTACTACGGCATCCACACGAGCTGTCGGAAGTCCGCGGACGTCCTCGAACAGTTCCAGGTCGATGGCTCGCTCGTCCGCGGCGAGACGTGTACCCACTATCTCGCGCTCGACGACTCGATTTACGGCGAACTCGGCAATCAGGCGATGATTGCGCCGCCAATCCGCAAGCCAGACGACAACGAAGCGATGTTCGAACACCTCCAGAAGGGCACGCTCGGCGTGGTCTCAACTGACCACTGTGGCTACAAACTGGAAGGCAAGAACGTCGATAACTGGTGGGAGAGCACCTTCGGCGCGAACGGCCTGCAAGCGAGCCTTCCGGTGGTTCACGACGAAGCGGTGAACAACCGTGGCTTCTCCTATCCGTTCCTCGTGCGCGTGATGAGCACGTATCCAGCCCAGACGTTCGGCCTCACGGAGAAAGGGTCGCTCGACCCCGGCTCTGATGCCGACATCGTCCTGTTCGACCCGAACGAGACGTACACCATCAAAGCAGAAGACAATGCCTCTGCGGCGGACTTCTCCATCTACGAAGGCAAAGAGGTCACCGGCCGCGTCAAGCAGACGTACGTCCGCGGTGAGTGCGTCGCGAAAGACGGCGAGGTCGTTGGGTCGCCGGGCCACGGCGAGTTCGTCGTGCGCGACATTCCAGACTGGAGCGTCTGAACCGCCGACACCTGTCAATTTTTGGGCGAACGCACCCCGTAAATCACCCGCAGAGGGGACACTCTTTTATTGGTACGGAGTAACATGATGGTAGATGAGTAGCGTACACAAGCGGCCCGAAGCCGAGGAACCTGCGGAGGAACCGGTTCCGCAGTTTCCCCACGCGAACTGCGTCGCAGTCCGCGTGATGGCGAACGTCCTTGAATCGACGTTTGGCCCCCGGTCACGCGACAAACTGGTCGTCAACCAAGTCGCCACGCAACACGAACCCGAAAACGAAGGACTCCCGAAAATGGACGACTTTACCGTGGCGAACGACGGTGCGACCCTCTTGAACGCCCTTCCACTCGAACACCCCGTTGCGCCCATCGTCACGCGGATTCTCGGCCCGGAACGCCCGGGAGAAACGTCTGTCGAAGGCCAAGACATTCCCGACGGCGTCTCTGGAGGCGTTATTCTGACTGGGGCCTTACTGTCGAACGCCGAAGACCTGCTTGAACTGGGGCTGCACTCCTACGACATTCGACAGGGCTACGCCATCGCCCTCGAACAGGCGCTTTCTACCCTCTCTGCACACTCGAAGCCGCTCTCAGCGTTCGACGACCCGGCGGCAACCGCCCACGCTATCGCGCGCACGGCGATGACGGGCAACGACATCGGCGGCCTCGCAGACGAGTGGGCGTCGCTCGCGGTGGCGGCAGTGGACGAAATCGGACGACCAACCGAGGAGACGTTCAGCGTTCGGTGTCTCGGAGAAGGGGCGCTTTCCGACTCTCGACTCGTCCACGGAGCGATTCTCGACCGCAACACGCGCGCGAGCGACGAGATGCCGCGCCACGTAGAAGAGGCGACGGTGCTCCTCCTCGACGGCCACAACTCGGGCGGGCTTCAAGACCCGAAATGGGACGAGAATATGGTCATGCAACTCGAATCGCGGAGCCAACTCGACGACTTAGACGCCCACCACGCCGCCCGCCGGAAGGCGGTGGTTGACCACTACGTCTCGCTCGGCGTCGATGTCGTCATCACGCGGCTCGGCATTAGTCAGGAGTATCAACGTCTGCTCGCGGATGCAGGCATCATGGGGATTCGGGGCGTGAGCGTCCTCGAAATGAAGCAGTGTGCGCGAGCCACGGGTGCGAGGCTTGTGCGTCACCCCGGCGACGTGTCTGCAGACGACCTCGGGTACGCGGGGAGCGTCTCTGAGGTGCGCATCGAACCGCGACGCGGCCGCCGGAAGAACCGCTACATGACCGTCATCGACGGGTGTGAGGGGGCAAACGGTGTCGCTGCCGAAATTCACGGCGTCTCCGGCCAACCCGCAGACCAAGCCGCGACTGAACTCAGAAAGGCCGCCGCCGCGCTCGCTACGGCTCGCGGTGAGGGAGGCGCAAAACCGGGCGTCGTTCCGGGCGCAGGTGCAATCGAACTCACGCTTGCATCTGCCGTTCGTGGGCACGCACCGCAGGTTTCGAGCCGCGCACAGCTCGCCGTCGAGGCGTTCGCAGACGCGCTCGAACGTACGATCGCGGCGCTCATCGATAACGGCGGCCACGACCGCCTCTCGGTGCTCGCAAACCTCCACGCTGCCCGTGCTGGTGGCGACACCGAAATCGGCTTCGTCTACCCGGACGGTGAGATATCGAACGCTGTCGACGCTGGCGTTCTCGACCCGACTGACTACAAACAACGCCTGCTCGTGACCGCTACCGAGGTCGCAGACCTCATCCTCCGCGTCGACGACGCGATTGACGCCACCTTCTCTGAGGAACCGGCCGGGCCGGGCGACGTCATCTACGAAGACCGCGCGGAGAACCACCTCGACTACTTAGAGGAAAACCCCGGCACGCGCTGGGACCGGTAACAACCGTTTGCGTTTTGCGGCGATTTCGGTGCGAACTTCCCCGTTTTACTCCGTTTCATGCACCATACTGCCGGTTTTCTCTGACTGAAAATGGCAAGTAATGTGACAACTCGGTAAAGACTTAACCAGTTTCACTGGGAATTACAGCCTGACGCATGACAAAAGCTACCGTCTGCCTATCGTACGATTTCGACGCCGTATCGACCTGGCTGTGGTCCTACGATTCGTGGGACGAACCAACCCGACACTCCCGCGGTGTGTTCGGTGCCGAGGTTGGCGCGCCACGACTGCTCGACCTGCACGACAAATACGACATTCCTGCGACGTGGTTCATTCCTGGCCACACCATCGACAGTTTCCCTGAGATTAGTGGAGAGGTTTGGGACCGTGGCTACGACATCCAACACCACGGGTGGAGTCACACTGGCCCAGCAACGTTCGAATCAGAAGAAGCAGAACGCGCAGACGTCGAACGCGCCGTCGACTGCATCGTTGATCTCACCGGCCGCAAGCCAACCGGCTATCGCTCGCCGGCATGGGACTTTTCTTCACACACCCTCGACATCTTAGAAGATATCGGCATCGAGTGGGATTCGAGCAAGATGGCTTCTGACTTCAAACCGCACTACACCTACGGCGGGTGGAGCGCCCCAGAAGACGGCCCATACGACCGCGGCGAACCAACCGACATTGTCGAACTCCCCGTCTCGTGGCAGCGCGACGACTGGCCGCCGTTCACGTTCACGTGGGCTCGCCCACACCGCATGGGCTACGTCAGTGAAGATTCCATCTTCCAGCGCTGGTACGACCAATTCGACTGGATGTACGACAACGTCGATGATGGCGTGTTCATCCTCACGATGCACCCACAGGTTATCGGTCAGGGCCACCGGCTCATGCGCTTAGAGAAGCTCATCCAGCACATGCAGACCAAGCCCGGCGTCGAGTTCAAAGAGATGGACACCGTCGCCACAGAGTTCAGAGAAGCGAACTAAACCCACGTCGAATTTTTTTAAACCGGGTTCCTCAGAGCGGTGCGACGATGTCACGAACACTCGGCTGGTCGCGCAGCGCGAGCAGTTTGTCGACCGTCTCTTCTGCGACCGATTCGGACACGGCTCTCGTCGCACAATCGATGAACTTCGCCCGCAAGTCGGCGTCTGAAAGCGGGTTGTTCGGCGTTCCCGGCGGCTCGGTGAGCGTCGCTTCGTAAGTGTCACCGTTCGTTGTCGTCAGTTCGACGAGCACATCGTTCGATTTGTAGGGCAGGCTCTCATCGACCTCGAAAATCGCTCGTTCGCGCACGCGCTGTACCATCTCTTCCCCGATAGCGTCGTCTTCGAAGGCGTCGAGTGAGACCGTATCGAGCGCCACCGCACACGCGAGGGCGTACTCCATCGAGAACTTTGCTTCGAGACCCGTTTGCGGGTCGGGATGGGAGAGCGCGTCGCCCGCCCCGCCGGAAGCCGTCGATTTGATTCGCTTGACGTCTGCTGGTGCGATATTGTGGGTCGACACGAGGTCTTGGGCAGCGGCGATGCTCGTGTGGGTGAAGTAACAACACGGGTAGGCCTTGATGCTAATGCCCGTCTCAACCAGTCGCCACGGGTCACCGGGTGGTTTCGCCACCCGCTCTGCACCCGTTCCGTACCGGTCCCAGAACCCACGTGACCCGCTTACTGCGGCCTCGTCTGCGGTGAAGCCTTCTGCGGCGAGTTGCGCGGCGGTGACGCCGGAGCGCCCGGACAATCCCGCGTGCAACGGCTTCGTCATCGACCCGAAGTTTCGCTTGAGCCCAGAGGGCATCGAAGCGGCGATGTTGAGCGCGCGTTTGGTTTCCTCAGCAGACAGCCCGAGGAGCTGCGAGGCTGCCGCCGCCGCCCCGAACGTCCCGAACGTGGCCGTCGGATGCCAGCCGAGTTCGTAGTGGGTGGGGCTGATTGGCTCTGCGACGTAGCACTCGGCTTCGAAGCCTGCGGCGAACGCCGTGATGAGGGCTTTGCCACTCGCGTCAAGTTGCTCTGCGAGGGCGAGTGCGGGGGCGACCATCGGAACGCTCGGATGGCCGTCCATGGCCCACGAGAGGTCGTCGAAGTCGAGGGCGTGGCCGGCGGTGCCGTTTGCGAGCACGGCGTCTGAAAGGGCGGCGTGGGTTCCGGTTCCAAGAATTTTCACCCCGCCGTTTTCGGGTGCGGTCGGTGTGGCGATGGCGCTCGCGCGTTTGCCCGCGTCAGCGACGACGCCAGCGAGCGTGACGCCAACGGTATCTGCGAACGCTCGTTCGATGGTTTCGATGGTACTCTCGGGGACGTCCTCGTAGGACAACCCGGCGACGAACGTTGCGAGCACGTCTTCGGGAGTTTGGGTAGTCTCCGCTGACGACTGGGTCATGATAGTGGGTGTTTGGGCGAGGGTGGCTAAAAGATTGTGTCACCGAGCCACACAGCCCGCCGATTCAGGCGCGCAGTTCGGTGGTCGCAGCCATGTCGAGTTCGCCGTCTTCGATGACGACGCCGTAGTTCTCGCGGGCGTCTTCGACCGAGACGAGCCCATCGAGATAGTCCTCATAGACCTGTGCAGCGGGGCGCTCGTGTGGGTCGCCGTAACCGCCACCGCTCGCGGTCTTGATGAGAACGCGGTCGTTCGCCTCGAACTTGTAGCCCGATTCCTTCGAGTTCAAGTCGATGACTTCGCCGTCTGCTTTGATGTGTTTGAGGTCACCGTGAGTCCCTTCGCCGCCGCCGAACAGCCCGTGTGGGCGGTAGGTGTTCCCGTCGCCCTCCATCGTCATCACGGCGTTCGTGAGGAAGCGCGACTCGCGGACGATACCGTGGCCGCCGCGGTGCTTGCCCGCACCGTGGCCGTCTTCGCGGAGGTGGTAGCGTTCGACGCGCATCGGGTGGGAGAGTTCGATGTCCTCGACCGGCCGATTTTTCGTGTTGTGAACGAGCGCGTCAACCGCGTCGAGGCCGTCTGCGGCCGGGCGGCCCCCGTAGGAACCTTCGTTGACTTCGAGGTACACCCAGTATTCGCCCTTGTCGTCGGTGCCGCCGTAGCTGACGAAGTACACCTGTCCGCAGGTGCCGGCGCACACTTTGTCTGGCAGTGCATCGGAGAGCGCCTTGATGATGAGGTCGCTCATCTTGTCCACCTGGTTGATGCGGGCGAACGCCGAGGTCGGCGGCGTCGGATTGAACATACAGCCCGGACGAGCCTTCGGATGGACGGGCTTGAACGTCCCCGAGTTCTGTGGCAGGTACTCGTCGCGCACGAAGGTGTCCATCAACAGCGACCGGATGGTGAAGTAGATACACACGTCCGTCGAGCCGTGGAATGGGATGTTGTACCCCGTCGGCGTCTGGTCTGCGGACTCACTCATGTCCACCGTGATGTCGCTGCCGTCAACGGTGACTTCGACGGCGATTTTCAGGCGCTTGCCGCGATTGCGCCCGTCGTCGTCTAAGTAGTCTTCTGCGTAGTAGGAGCCGTCTGGAATCTTGCGAATCTCGTTTCGAAGCAGGGCTTCTGCGTAGTCCATGAGCGCCTCACCGGCGTTCTGGATTTCTTCTAAGCCGTACTTTTCGACGAGCGCGAGATAGCGGTCTTTGCCCACGTTACACGAGGAAATCTGGGCTTGCAGGTCACCGATGACTTCGCGCGGGGTGCGCACGTTGTCCTCGATGAAGTTCCAGATTTCATCGACGCGTTCGCCCTCGTCGAACACTTTGGTCGCCCGAAAGAGGCTGCCTTCCGCGTACATGTCCTCTAAGTCAATGGCGAGGCCGGGCGTCGCAGAGCCGATGTCCAAGTGGTGAGCCGTGTTCGCAGACCATGCGATGTGTTCGCCCTCGTAGAAGATGGGGACGGCGACCGCAATGTCCGGCGAGTGGCTCGCGCCGTAGTGAGGGTGGTTGTGGATGAACACGTCGCCTTCGTTGATGATGTCCTCGCGTTCGACGCCGCGCTCTTCGAAGGTATCGTACATCCCCTGTAAGTAGCCAATGAGCGAGCCGACGTGCATCGGCGTCGAGTCGCTTTCACACAGCTCTCTGCAGTCGGTCGTGAAGATGCCTGCGCCCATGTCCTCGCTCTCCCTGATAATCGAGGAGTACGACGAGCGGATGAGCTTGTAGCCCATCTCTTGGGCAATCGTATCGAGTTCGCCGCCGATGACTTGCATCGTGACGGGGTCGATATCGCGGTCTTTCAGGATGTCTATCGCGCTGGTCTGTACCGTCTCGTCCTCTGGTCTGTCTGAACTCATGGTTCCCTCCGCAGTTGAATCGCACCGTTCTGTAACACCGTCGCCGTCCAGCCCGGATTGATGACGACTGTGCTGTCGAACTCGTCAACGATGGCTGGGCCGTCTATGACGTTCCCCGCGGTCAATTCTTCGCGGTCGAAGCGCGGGACGGTCAGTTCATCGGGTGCCGCAGAATCACCGAAGAACACCGTCGTTTCAGTAGTCTGTGCGTCGCTTGGGTCTTCGCCGCCTTCATCGACTGGCTTTGGTTCATAGGAGTGAATATCCCCGATGGCGGTCACGCGCATATTGAGCAGGACCACCGGGTCGGCCTCGAAGTAGTGACCGTACTCGGCTTCGTGTTTCTGCTCGAACTTCTCGCGCATGCGCTCGTGCCAGTCGCCGTCGGTCGAATCGAACTCGATACTTAACTCGTAGCCCTGCCCTTCGTACAGACAGTCGATTGTCCGCTCAAACTGCCAGTGGGACTCGTCGATTTCGTCGCGTTCGAGTTGCTCGCGGCCGTTCGCTTCGAGTCGGTCGAACGCCTCGTCGATGTACTCTGTGGCCACGGTTTCGAGTCGCTGACTCACGGTTTGCTGGAAGTCGTATTTGACGTTCCCCGTGAGCAGGCCACGCGCGGATGCGATGCCGGGTGACGGTGGAATGAGGACAGTCGAAACTTCGAGTTCCTCTGCGATGCTCGCCGCGTGCATTGGCCCTGCGCCGCCGAAGGCGACAATCGTGTACTCGCGTGGGTCGTATCCGCGCTGGACGGTCTGTTCGCGAATTGCCCGGTACATGTTCGTGTTCGCCACTTCGAGCGTGGCGAGGGCGGCGTGTTCTGGCGTCTCGAAGCGCGACTGGTCGACGCGTTCACACAGCTGTGTCTGGATGGCGTTCACCGCGAGCTTCTTGTCGATGTCGAGGTTGCCGCCGAGGAAGGCGTCGGGGTCGATGCGGCCGAGTGTGAGTTGTGCGTCGGTCGTCGTTGGCTGGTCGTTGCCCAGTCCGTAACACACCGGCCCGGGGTCTGCACCCGCGCTTTTCGGGCCGACGTTGAAGCCCATCGCGCCGTCGAACCAGGCGATTGACCCACCACCCGCCCCAATTGTAGCGATATCGAGCATCGGGACGATGGCCGGATAGCCACCGACCATGCTGTCGCGGGGGTCACGCTCGAGGACGCGACCCGGAACCACGGAGATGTCCGCGCTCGTCCCGCCCATGTCGAGCATGATGAGATTTGGCTGGTCGACGGACTTCCCTTCGAACTCAGCCGAAAGCACCCCGGCGGCCGGGCCGGAGACGAGTGTCGTCACTGGCTGTTCGGCCACGTTCTGGAGGCTCGCCATCCCGCCGTTCGACTGCATGATGAGGATTTCTGCGTCGAAGCCTTCCTCAGTGAGTCGGTCTTGGAGGCGTGAGAGATACGTGGACATCACGGGTGCGAGGCGAGCGTTAATCGCCGTGGTCGTAAAGCGCTCAAACTCACGGAACTGCGAGATGACTTCGTGAGACGTCGAGACGAACAGGTCTGGATAGTGTTCCTCGATGAGTTCCTTCGTCCGCGCCTCGTGGGCAGAATTCAGGTATGAATGGAGGTAGCAGACGGCGACCGATTCGACGCCATCGGCCACGAGTTCTTCGACTGCGGTCAACACGTCATCTTCGTCAAGCGGGGTGACCACGTCACCGGGTGGATGGATTCGCTCTGTGACTTCCTTTCGGTGGCGTCGTTCGACGATGGGTTGTTCTTGCCACTGAATCGTTTGCTGCAGCGAGAAGCTGTGTGGCTTGCGGTGACGTCCGATGTGGAGGATGTCTCTGAACCCACGCGTCGTGAGCATTCCGGTCGTCGCACCTTCGTGTTCCAAAAGCGCGTTCGTTGCGACGGTCGTTCCGTGAAGAATCTGGTCGACTTCGCCCGGTTCGATGCCCGCGAGCTTGCAGATTTCAACGATTCCGGTCACCGTCGATTTCGACGGGTCGGTTGTAGACGGTGTTTTATAGATAAATTCGTCCTCGTCCGTGACAAGGATGACGTCAGTGTTCGTCCCACCAACGTCCACCCCGATGCGTACACTGGCGAGGCTACTACTGGTACTGCTTGACATACACATACCCACCTTATCGGTCATCCACATAATCGTTTCTCCCCGGGTGATGACACGTCTACCCGCTCCGCACGGGTTTTTCGTGGAGAACTGGCTCCGCCCGGAACCCCAGACGACCCTTTATGTCGTGGTGTCGTGTCAGTACTATCGTGAGCCACCATGCCAGAGACGACTGTAGCTGAACTCACGACGGAAGTGGAGTGGCGCGCCGCCTACCCCGTCATGGCCGAACTCAGACCGATACCCGAAGAACAGTACATGACCTACCTGCGAACGATGGCCGACGAGGGGTATCGCCTGTTCGGATTGTTCGAAGGCGACGACCTGCTCGCGGTCGGTGGTGTACGGATTTCGACGACGTTCTATCACGGTTCGCACATCTGGGTGTACGACCTCGTGACCCGCGAAGACCGTCGGTCTGAGGGTCACGGCGAGACATTGTTGGCGCACTTAGAGCAATGGGGCGCAGACCGTGGCTGTGCAGTCATCGAGTTGGCATCCGGTCTCTGGCGCGACGACGCCCACCGATTTTACGAAGACAGGATGGACTACGAGCGCTACTGCTACACCTTCAAAAAAGACTTACACGAATAACTCCACGCTGCGATAGTTGGTAGCGTTTCCCGTGGGCACCTTTATCATGTAGTTCTGCCAACTTGGTGGCAGACAGATGATTGAGCGAATTCTCATCGCCGTCGGTGAAGAGCGCATGAATATCGAGGAACTGACCGAGCGCGCGGTCGAAATTGCGGCCGCGTTCAACGCGCACGTCACGCTGTTGCGGGTGTATTCAGAGTCCGAGTTCAAACACCTCCTCTCCGACTTTAAGTACGACTCGGCAGACCCCTCCGATATGGCAAAACGAAACACCGTGGTCAGCCAAGCCGCGCGCATTGTGAGTGACGCCGGGCTAGAGCGAACCGTCGTCGGCCTCGTTGGCAACCCGGCCCACGAAGTCGTCGACTACGTCGATACCCACGACATCGACCATGTGTTCATCGGTGGCCGGAAACGGAGCCCGACCGGCAAGGCGCTGCTTGGGAGTACGAGCCAAGACATTATTCTCGGCCTTTCCGTTCCGTGTACCGTGTTCCAACTCGGCTAATCGCGCGTCTGCAGGCGGATTGGTCCCAGTTGTCCCACTCACATTCTTCAGATAATTGTCTGAAATTTGTCCCAAAACATTAAAGCCACTGTTGGCGATTCACCAATCATGAGTGCGCTTAGCAAAGGCGAGGATATCATTTCCATCTCCTCACTCGAAAAGTCCTTTGCAAACGAACAAGTACTACGGGGAATCGATTTCACCGTCAAACCCGGCGAGTTCTGTGTCGTCGTTGGACCGAGTGGCAGTGGAAAATCGACCCTGCTCAAAACGATTGCAGGCGTCGTTTCGTTCGACAACGGCTCGATTCGTCTCGACGGCGAGAACGTCGACGACGTGCCCGTCGAAGACCGAAATCTGGGCTACGTGTTCCAAGACTTCGAAGAACGGCTCTTTCCGCACATGACCGTCGGGGAGAACGTCGCGTTCGGGCTTCACCAATCGGACGAGTCGTTTTCCGAGGCCGAGATTGACGAAAAGATAGACGAGGTCCTCGACATGCTCGCCATCGGTGAAACCAAAAACAGCAAACCGTCAGAGCTGAGTGGTGGCCAACAACAGCGCGTCGAACTCGCCCGTCAGCTCGTCCGTGAATGTGACGTGATGCTCTTAGACGACCCACTTGCAGACCTTGACTACAAGCTGCAAAAGCGCATGGAGTTGGAGATGCGCCGCATCCACAACTCCATGGGGAGTACGTTCGTCTACGTGACCCACAACCAGGACCAGGCGCTCAAGCTCGCGGACAAACTCGTGGTGATGAACCACGGGATGATAGAGCAAGTCGGGACGCCGGACGAAGTGTACCGCCGCCCCGAAACCGCCTTCGTTGGCCGGTTTATCGGTGACTCGAACCCGCTGCTCGGAACCGTCCGTGAGACAACCGCAACACACACCGTTGTTGACACGCCACAGGGCGACGTCGTCGCTGAGGCACACAACGGCCCGTTCCCCGATGGCACCGAGACGATGGTGCTCATCCGCCCGGAGAATATCACCATCGGCAACGAAGCCGCAACGAAGGAGAACACGTTCGCCGCAACTGTTGTCGGCAGAACCTACACGGGCGAGGAGACGGAGTTCAGCGTCTCAATTGGCGAGGATACAGAAGAGTTCCAGATTGTCGTGACCGGCAACGTCCCGCTCGAAGCGATTGGCGACCAGACGACGATTGGCTGGGACGCCACAGACGCCATCGCCTACGATACGCTGAGCGTAGTCGATACCGTGACCGTCGATGACCTGATGGAGGTGTAATCGTGTCCAACACAAATCTCGAAAATCAACCGCACGCAAGTACCGCCGAAGACCGGTCTGACGTACTCCGAGTCGAAGACCTGACGAAAATTTACCCCGATGGGACGCTCGCTGTCGACAGCATCTCCTTTAGCATCAAAGAGGGCGACTTCTGTGTCGTCATCGGCCCCTCTGGCTGTGGGAAATCGACCACGCTCCACTCGCTTGTCGGGAAGATCAAGCCAACCGAAGGCAGCGTCATCTTAGACGGCAAGGACATCACGAACACGCCAACGTACCACCGCGACATCGGGCTCGTGTTCCAGGATTTCCAGCTGTTCCCCCACCTCACGGTGGCCGAGAACGTCGTCTACGGCTTAAAACGGATGAAGCTCACAGAGGACGTCATCGACGAACGGCTCGAAAACGTCCTTGAGATGATGCAGCTCCACGAACTACGCGACCGACAGCCCCGCGAACTCTCCGCTGGGCAGAAACAGCGCGTTGCCCTCGCCCGCAGTCTGGTGCTCGAACCGAAGCTGCTCCTGCTCGACGAGCCGCTTGGCGACATGGACTACAAACTCCAAAAGAAAATGGAGCGCGAACTGCTGCGCATCCACCGCGAACTCGACACCACCTTCGTCTACGTGACCCACGACCAGACCCAAGCGATGCGGCTCGCAGACCAAATCGTGGTCATGAACGGCGGGAAAATCGAGCACTCCGGGCCGGTCGATGAAGTGTACAACAGACCGAACACCGCGTTCGTCGCGGCGTTCGTCGGGGACTCGAACCTGTTCGATGGCGAACTTGTCGCGCTCTCAGACGACGAATCCCGTGCGACCATCAAGACCAAACTTGGTGAGTTCACGGTGAGCACCGACAACCTCGAATCCGAACCGAGTTCGCTCGTCGGCAAGCGTGTTCCGTTCGCCGTGCGTCCACAGTACCTCTCGCTCGACGATACGGCCGAGAACACCATCGAGTGTGCGGTCAAAGACGTACTCTACCAGTCGGGTTCCGGTACGCAGATGATTCTCACTGCGACAACCGAGGAGGGCGAAACCGAGGAGATTCAGTTAAAATCCGAGGAGAAGCTCACCGTTGACAGCGACCGGGTGACGGTGGGTTGGGACGCAGCAAACACCATCATCTTAGAACGGACGAGCGTGTTAGAAGACATCGACCTCGAAACCGACATCCTCGGCAAGTAACTGGCAGCCTGCGGACGGTTTTTCGACTGATTTTTATCAATCGCGTTTCAGGTGAGACACGACGTGCGTGCTAACCGTACACAAATACTTATTGCGCACTTCTGAGAGTGTCTACTATGCCAGTAACACTGGACCGCGAGCGATTTGTTGCGACGATGAAAGAGCAAGCACAAATCGGGGGGACCGAGGGCGGTGGACTTCACCGGCTAGCGCTTTCTGATGAGGACAAGGAGATTCGTGACTGGTTTGCAGCACAGATGGACGCAGAGGGACTCGAAACGCGGGTAGACGAGTTCGGGAATATGTTCGGTCGCCGCAAAGGAACCGACCCCGATGCAAAGCCTGTGCTTGTCGGCTCGCACCTCGACTCCCAGCCCTATGGCGGGATTTACGACGGTGCAATGGGCGTGATTGCCGCGCTCGAACTCGTCCGAACGTTGAACGAACACGACATCGAGACCGAACACCCCATCGAAATCGTGAACTGGACCAACGAGGAAGGCTCTCGCTTCCAGCCCGCGATGCAGGGCAGCGGCGTCTGGGCGGGGGCACACTCACTCGAAGAGGAGTACGCGAAAACCGATGCAGACGGTGCGGTGTTCGAAGAAGAACTCGAACGGATTGGCTACAAAGGCGACGAGCCAGTCGAACCCCGCGAGGAGTACGAAGCCTACCTCGAACTCCACATCGAGCAAGGGCCGTACCTCGAAGAGAACGACAAAGACGTGGGCGTGGTCACTGGCATCGTCGGCTTCACGTGGGGCGGGCTGACCTTCCATGGCGACGCAGACCACTCCGGGCCGACGCCGATGCACTACCGCAAAGACGCGCTCGTCGCGGCCGCAGACGTCATCACACAAATTCGCCGGATTCCGGGTACGCTTGGCGACCGAACAGTTGGGACGGTCGGTTACGTCGATGTCAAGCCCAACTCCATCAACATCATCCCGGACGAAGTCACCATCACGTGGGGCTTCAGAGACCCCGACGACGAAATCGTCGAAAAGGCGTTCCAGCGCGTCCTGCAGGAAGCAGAGTGGGCCGCAGAGCGCGAGGGCGTCGAGTGGGAGTGGAACGAGCGAATGCGCGCCCCGAGCGTCACGTTCTCGGACAAGTGCGTCGATGCCGTCCAAGAAGCCGCAGACGACCTCGAACTCGATAGCATGCGCATCTTCAGCGGGGCGGGCCACGACGCGACCCACCTCCACAGCGTGTGTGACACGGCGATGGTGTTCTCGGTGAGCGAAAACGGCAAGAGCCACAACGAGAGCGAGTACACGAGTTGGGACGACTGCTACTCTGCGGCCTCGACGATTGTGAACGCGGCGGTCAAACTCGCCGGAGGTGAGTGATATGAGCGACCCATCCTTCGACCGCCTCGCCATCTGGAACTGGGAGCGCCCGGACATCAAAGACGAAATCAAGTACGCGATGTACGCAGAGGACAAGGGGTTCGACACCGTTTGGCAGGGCGAATCTCGCCTCGTCCGCGACGCGATGACCGTCATGGGGGCGTACACCCAGATGACAGACACCATCAAGTTCGCGCCGGGCGTGACCAACTGCTATACGCGTAACGTCGCGCTCATGGCCCAGACGTTTTCGACGCTGGATGAACTCTCCGGCGGCCGCGCGATGCTCGGCATCGGCGCGTGGTGGGACCCCCTTGCGAGCAAGGTGGGCATCGACCGCAAGAACCCGCTTCGCTACATGTGGGAGTACTGCACCGTCTTGCGCAAGCTGCTGGACTTGGAGAACGTCACCTACGACGGGCAGTTCATCGACGTAGACGACATCGAACTCGACCTCGTCCGGGCGAACGCAGACAAGCGCAACGTGCCCATCTACATCGGTGCGACCGGGCTGACGATGAACAAGATGTCCGGCGAACTCACCGGCCTCGGCGTCGTCGATGGGGTGTTCATGAACTACCTCATCCCGCCGTCACACAACGAGTTGGCGTTAGAGCAGCTGAAAATCGGCGTCGAAAAACAGGGCGGCACCCTTGATGACGTGGATTGTCCACAGCTCATCGCCGTCTCGATGGACGAAGACCGCGACGTGGCCATCGACAACGCCCGCGGCCTCGTGACCCAGTACATCGGTCAACAGCCACACATCCGCAAGGCGTGTGGCATAGACCCCGAGCTCGGCGATCAGGTCTCAGAGGAACTCGGTGGCTGGCCCGCAAACGCCGAAGACATCGAGCGCGCGAGTCGCCTCGTCTCGGACGACGTGGTGACGAACATCGTCGCCGCCGGGACGCCAGAAGACTGCATCGAAAAGGTCGGCGAGTACTGCGACGCAGGCTGTACCGAACCCGCACTCTACTCACTCGGACCGAACGTAGAGGAGGTCATCGACGTGTTCGCAGAGTTCAAAGCGAACTAACGACTCACGCTTTTTCGAGGTACGAAACGACTTCTTCGACCGGCCGGACATCCGCGTACTTTGCGTTCATGTCGAACAGGTTGGCGTCGTGTTGTGGCGTAGACCGGTCACCGACTGCTTCTGCCGGGACGATTGTGCGGTAGCCGTGGGCGCAGGCATCGACCACGGAGGCCCG
Source organism: Haladaptatus sp. CMSO5 (assembly GCF_036689885.1). Taxonomy (NCBI): domain Archaea; kingdom Methanobacteriati; phylum Methanobacteriota; class Halobacteria; order Halobacteriales; family Haladaptataceae; genus Haladaptatus; species Haladaptatus sp. CMSO5. The sequence goes on along the minus strand of NZ_JBAHVW010000002.1, from coordinate 7,485 downwards.
GATACACCCGCTCGTCGTACACCCGGTCACAATGAGCGTATCGACACCCCACGCGACGAGCATCGAGGCGAGTTCGGTTTCGTGAAAGCCGCTCGCTTGCCGCTTTTCGAGGACGTGGTCTGTCTCTGCAACGTCGAGGCGGTCGTCGAGTTCGATCCACTCACTGCCCGCCATGAGGGTATCGAGGCGGGGGATTTTCTCCTGCCAGATGCCCATGTCCGCACACGACGGGTGTGAACTCACGATTCGAGTGTACACCACGGGTACGTCGCGGGCGTGGCCCGCTTCGAGGAGCGTGTTCGTGCGTTCGACGACTGCGGTGAGGTCGTCTCCGAGGGGGTTCTCCTCGTCGGTGAAGCCTTTCTGTAAATCGACCACGAGCAGGGCGGGCGTCTCGCCGTAGCCGACGCTCGTATCCATACTGGCCCGTTCGTACACTGCTTGCTCGTCCATATGTGCTGTGTTCACGTACACCGTGATAGTTCTTTCAGGGGGCAGAGAGAACACTTTTGCCCCGACCGTGTGAGTTTCCCGCATGGAGCGATTAGCAGACACGACAGCGCTCGTGACCGGCGCGAGCACCGGAATCGGCAAAGGAATTGCGATTGGGTTGGCCGAAGCAGGGGCGACAGTCGCGGTCAACCATCCGCCGACGGACAAGGAAGCAGAACGCGCAAAGGGAGTCGTAGCCGAAATCGAAGCCGCGGGGGGTACGGCAATCACCCTTTCCGGCGACGTGAGCGACGAGGAGAGTGTGAAGGCGATGCTCGACACATTTGACGCAGAACTCGGGCAGATGGACGTTCTCGTGAACAATGCGGGCATCGTCCGACAGTCTCGCCTCGCGGAGATGCCCGTCGAGATGTGGGACGACGTGATGTCCGTTGACCTCCGTGGTGTGTTCCTCGTCACGCGCTTTGCCCTGCCGAGAATGCTCGAAGCGGGCCACGGTCGCATCATCAACATGGCCTCGCAACTCGGCTTCAAGGGCGCACCCGAACTCGTCCACTACTCGGCGGCGAAAGGCGGCGTCATCGCGTTCACTCGGGCGCTCGCGAGAGAAGTCGCCCCCGACGTAACGGTGAACGCCATCGCCCCCGGGCCAATCGAGACGGAGTTGCTCTCCGATATTTCAGAGGAGTGGCGCACGAACAAAGAGGCTGAGTTGCCGATGGGCCGTCTCGGACGGGTCGAAGACGTAGTGCCGACGGCCGTGTTCTTGGCCTCGGACGACAGCAGCTACTACACCGGACAGACGCTCAGTCCGGACGGTGGCGACGCGATGCACTGAGCCGATTCGCGAACAGTCTTCTTGAGTATCACGATGCGAGCGGTGTCCTGAGAATTTATATAGATGGGGGAGAACTGGTGTGATAGATGTCAACACAAACCGGCCGCTCGGGCGAGCAACGCAATCAGTCGGCCCTTGCTTCGTTCGTCGAACGCATCAGTATGAAACACATTCTCGCGGTGTACACCGCGCTCATCGCGCTGTACATCTACCTCCCGATACTGTCTGTCATCGGGTTCTCGTTTAACTCGGGCGGGTTGACCTTCCCGTTCCTCGAGTTCACGACGAGCTGGTACAGCGAGCTGTTGGCGACCCAGTCGATGGTGTCCGCGGTGTACCGGTCGCTCCAGCTCGCGATTGTGGTCATGATAATCACCACGGTGCTCGCAACGATGGCGGCGCTTGCCTACCGCTATGACTTCTGGGGCCAGCGCGGCCTGTTATTCCTGTTCATCCTCGGTATCATCACGCCGGGCATCACCTACGGAGTGGGTGCAACGCTCTTCTTGAACGAACTGCTCGGACTCGAAAAGGGCCTGTGGCTCGCGACGCCGGTCCACGTCGTCTGGACGCTTCCCTTCGCGGTGATTGTCTTGCTCGCGGGGTTCCCGCCGAATCTCGCGGAGAACGAAGAAGCCGCTCGCGTCATGGGCGCGGACAACATCACCGTGTTCCGCGAAATCATCCTCCCGCAGATTGCCCCGACCGTTCTCGGCGCGGCCGTGTTCGCGTTCACCCTCTCGTACAACGAGGCAACGCGCAGCCTCCTGCTCCTCGGGGGCAGCAACACGATGCCCCTCGAAGTGTTCTCGATCGCATCTGCAACCCGCGCAACCCCGGTGTTGTTCGCCCTCGGAAGCGTGACGACGATTGCCTCGACCATCTTGCTCGCGTTCGCTGGCTTCCTCGTCTTCTCTGCGCGCAATTAACAAAAAATTCGAGTTTTTCCGCGTTTACCGTTCGCGAATCGTTATTGGCTGTGACCCATCTTTCAGAAGCGACACTTCGAGCGCCGCAAGCTCTTCGCGAGTCGCGTCGAGGATGGCGACGTGATTACCCGCGAGTTCACCGGCCGGACTCTTGAAACACGTCGGGCCACACGGAATCAGAATCTCTTGGTCGTTCTTGTAGCCCGGATACAACAGCACGTCACCGCGAGAAGGGTAGACAGTATGGTTCTCTCGCGGTAAATCAGGCAGGTCGACTTCGTCGATGTTCACCCAGCCTGCAAACCCGCTCCAGCGGACGTGTTGTATCTCAGAGTCGAGCGGTAGGAACTCACGTATGGCCGCGATGGATTCGGGTGCTTCATCTTCTAACAGGGTCGCGGTGAACGTCTGGTCGCCAACGATAAATTCGAGTTCGCCCATCGAATCACCTCGCCGTCCAGCCGCCATCAACGCTCAGGACGGTGCCGGTCACGAAGTCGCTCTCGTCGCTTGCGAGAAACAGCGCGGCGTTCGCCACGTCTTCTGGTTCGCCAAAGCGTGGCCATGGCGTGGCCGCCTGCCAGTCTGCGAGCAACTCTGGGTCTGTCTCACGCCACTCGGCGTTCTGGGCAGTTTTGATGATACCGGGGGCGAGCGCGTTTACGTTGATTTCGTCTGCAGCGTAGTCGAGCGCCATCTGGCGGGTGAGGTTCGATACCGCGCCTTTCGAGGCGCAGTAGGCCCCACTGCCTTTCCCGCCGACCAACCCGTAGATCGAAGAGAGATTGATGATTTTCGCGTGTTCCGAGCGTTCGAGTTCGGGGAGGGCGGCTTTACAGCACAGAAACAGCCCTCTGAGGTTTACGTCCATGATTTGGTCCCAGTCTTCGAGCGGCGTTTCATCCACCGCGTACTGGTAGTAGATACCCGCGTTGTTTACGAGAATGTCGAGGCCGCCGAACTCACTGACAGCCGCTTCGACTGCCTTCTCGACCGATTCGGGAGTCGTCACGTCCGTTTCCACATAGGTGTAGGTCGCATCGAGTTCGTCCAGTTTGTCGAACACCGAGCGTTCGTCTTCGAGCTTTGGCTCTTTGCGGACGTCTGCGAGCACAACCTTCGCGCCTTCTCTGCCGAAGGTGGTTGCGATTGCATTGCCGATACCTGAACTTGCCCCCGTGACGAGTGCAACTCGGTCTTGTAGCCGTGTCATACGAAACCATTCATCTAGGGTCGAATAGAGTTATCGGCGCAACATGGTGTCCGAATGGTCGTCGCCAGGTGCGGCCGGAAAATGTAGCACATTTCCCGATTTTTCAACTTTCAGTAGCTGGTGAATGTTTGGTACAGCGTGTAATTCATGGATATATGTAAATCTATAAGTAGTCTGACTCACCTCTTTCACACAATGCCAAATGGTATCAATAGGCGCAACTTCATGGTTCGCGCTGGCGCAGTCTCGGGAGCACTCGCATTAGCCGGGTGTACCGGAGGCGGAGGAGACGGCGATGGTAACGGCGGCGGCGACGGAAACGGCGGCGGTGGCGGCGGTTCCACCGACGACGGCTCTCGCCCGATTAAATGGATGGGGCCGGCCTGGGCAGTCCGGGACGGCCAAGCGGAAAAATACAAGGAGATGACGGGAACCGATATCGAAACCACGAATGCTGACATTCCGACGACCCAACAGAAACTGCTGAGCGGTGACCGGGCAAACTTCGACGCCTTTTCGATTGACTCCGCCGGTGCAGGAGCACTCACGAAAGACAACGACGCGAGCCTGTCCGTTCCCAAAGACGCACTCGACAAATGGGATGAAAGCACAATCACCGAACTGTTCACCAACCCCGGCGAGCGTGTGAGTTACCTCGGCGCACAGACCGACACGATGCTCGATGAGTTGTGGGCAGACGAGGACAAGACCGAACTCCGGTTCCCACCACACGTCTACAACTTCGACGCCATCGGCCTGAACCCGAAATTCGTCGAGGAGAGTTCGGTTTCGAAGTGGAGTGTGCTGTTCGACGAACAGTACAAAGGCAAAGTTGCGATGGGCGCCGTCTCCTCAATCACCATCCCTGAGGCGCTGATGCACCTCATGGACAACAGCATGATTGAGGGCGAAGTGGGCGACCTGAACAACCCATCCGAAGACCAACTTGACGCGGCAGTTGACTTCCTCATCAAGCAAAAACAGGGCGGCCAGTTCCGCTCGACGTGGGTTGCCTACGGCAACTCCGTGAACCTGATGGCCAGCGAAGAAGCCGTAATCGGTGACATCTGGCAACCCGCCTGCCTCGACGTTCGGCGCGCCGGGACGCCGTGTACCTACGCGACGATGGAAGACGGTATCCAAGGCTACCGCTACTGGTTCGGCGGCATTGCCCCACTCAACCCCGGGGCAAAAGACCGGAACAACGTCGACGAAGTGCACCAACTCATCAACGACGTGCACTACGGCGCATGGTTCCCTGGCTTCATTCAGGGCTGGGGCTACTCGGTGCCACACTACCCGAACAAGGAACTCGTCCGCGACGGCGAAGACGATTCCGGACAGGGCATGGGTCCAGAGTACTACGACTGGGCGTACGAAGGAAAGGCGACCTACGAGTCCGTGGACGAACCCGGCCTGTTCGACCCACAGAAGTACGAATGGTCGATGGAAGAAGGCTCGCCAGCCTCGGACGGACAGACCCGCAACAGTGGTCCCGTCGAAGAGCGGATCGACCGCATTGGCTTCTTCCAAATTTGGCCAAGCAACGCAGACTACATGCTCGAACGCTGGAAAGAGTTTACGAGCGCGTAGACACAAAACACCTGAAATTTTTTAGCACCAACCGAAACCTACATTCATGCGAAGCGTTATCAACATACAATGAGTTCGGAAACGACAGACCAAGTTGTCAAACAAGAGCAAAGCCTCCCAGAGAGAATTCGTCGGAACGGCATTGGCGAAGTCCAACTACTGGTTGGCCCGACAATCCTCTGGTTTACGCTGTTCTTGCTCGCCCCACTCGTCGTCATTCTCTACTACAGCTTCCTCACCTATTCGAGTTTCAGCGTGGAACACACGTTCACGCTCGCGGCGTGGGAAGCCGTGTTCCAACCAACGATTTACAGCGTGTTCGCGAGTTCGCTCGTGATTGGCGTCCTCGTGACGGCGCTCACGCTCATCGTCGGCTACCCGCTTGCCTACTACATGCGGTTCTACATGAGTCAGAACGGCGGCATCCTACTGCTGTTGTTCCTCGTGATTCCGTTCTGGACCTCCGCGGTCATCCGCACGATTGGCTGGTACCCGATTCTGGGTCGGACTGGTGTCGTGAACAAGCTCCTCATCTCGTGGGGCCTCATCGACGCACCGCTCGGCTTCCTGCTGTTCTCGCCGTTCTCACAAACGATGGGTTACGTCGCAGCGTTCGTCGTGTTCATGGCCTCCCCAATCTACATCTCGCTCGCGCAGATTGACGAAGACCTCCTCGACGCCTCGGAGACGCTCCGTGGCCACCCGCTCGACACGTTCAGGCACATCACCCTCCCACTGAGCATGCCCGGTGTCATCATCGGCGTCATCTTCGTGTTCGTCCTCTCCATCGGTGACTTCACCGTGCCCCAGTTCCTCTCGGGCGGGACGGGCACCATCACGACGCTCATCTACCTCTCGGTGAACAACGGGCTCAACTACCCGGACGCAGCGGCGCTCTCAATCACGCTGTTGCTCATCATCTTCTCCATCGTCTACCTGCTAACGCGCTACGTAGACATCACGGACATCGCGCAGAACTAATCTCGCCTTCTTTTTCGCAGTCGCAAAAAAATGCCGAGCGCAGCTTACTCGGCTCTCGTGAGTTCGTACACGCCAGCGGCGTCTAAGCGTGCCGTCCACTCTGGGTTGACCACGATGGTCGTCGTTGGCTCTTCGATGATGGCCGGACCGGAGAGCGTGCCATCGACGGGGATTACCTCGCCGTCGTAGACGGGCACTGGCGCGGCGTCGGTCTCGCCTTCGAAGATGGCGTCGCGCGTCGCGACCTGTGCGTCTTCGAGCGGCGTTCCCTCGGGGATATCCCCCGTGATGTCGGGCGGCGTGATGTGCCCGTGGGCGATGGACTCGATGTTGATGAGGTCGACCGGCGTCTCCGGCTCTGCGTAGGTGTACAGCTCCTCGTGGCGACGGTCGAAGGCGTCTCTGAGCGAGGCGAGCCACTCGTCTGTAATCTGTTCGGCTGGCATCGACACCTCACACTCTTTGATTTGGTTCTGATAGCGCATCTCGAAGACACGCTCCAGACGAATGTCGTCATCGTCGATGCCCTCAGACTGGAGCTGTGCGGTTGCGTCTGCTTCGAGTTGCGTAAACTGTGCTTCGAGGTTGGCTGGGTCGATGTCACCGATGGCCGAGGGGTAGGACGCGAGGTGGTTGTGCCGGTAGTTCGAGACGACCTCACCGTAGGCACAGAGCACGCTCGCCGTCTTCGGGACGAGCACGCGCTTGATGCCGAGTTCGTCAGCGAGTCCGGTCGCGTGGGCGGGGCCTGCGCCGCCGCCACACACCATCGTGAAGTCCCGTGGGTCGTGGCCCTTCTCGATGCTCACCTGCCGGATGCCCGCGACCATGCGCTTGTTGACGATTTCGAGGATGCCTGCGGCGGCCGTTTCCACGTCTAACTGCGAATCGTCTGCGATGTGGTCTGCGATGGCCTTCCGAGAGGCGTCGGCGTCGATCTGCATTCGCCCGCCGAGCAATTCGGTTTGGTTGAGATAGCCAAGGACGACGAGCGCGTCGGTGACGGCGGGCTTCGTGCCACCCCGGTCGTAACACGCCGGGCCGGGTTCTGCGCCCGCACTCTCCGGACCGACTTCGAGGACGCCGCGATTCAGCGCCGCAATCGAGCCGCCGCCCGCACCGATAGTCTCGACTTGGAGCATCGGGAGCCCCATCCGATAGCGCATGAGGTCGAAGTCCTTGCGAATCTCCGTTGCGCCATCTTTGGTCAGGCTCACGTCGAAACTCGTCCCGCCCATGTCGATGGTGATGACGTCAGAGGAGCCAAACTGCTTGCCGAGGTGAAGCCCCGCCGCAGGCCCGCCCGCTGGCCCGGAGTTGATGGCGTAGGCCGGACGTTCGCGCAGCAGTTCGCTGCTCGCGATGCCGCCGTTCGCCTGGATGTAGCGAATCTGGCCGGTGAAGCCGTGGTCCTCAAGGTACTCGTCGACGCGTGCGACGTACTGGTCGAGCGTTGGCTTCACGTAGGCGTTGACGAC